>CAYOZO010000004.1:45490-66891 GCA_964408405.1 uncultured Turneriella sp. | reverse complement strand
ACCAGTTTACCAAATCGACCGAAACTGGACTTTGCGAGAATTGTATGGAAGAAATGTGGGCAGGGGTGGATTCGAACCACCGTACTCCGGAGAGACCAGATTTACAGTCTGGCGCCATTAACCACTCGGCCACCTACCCATTTATGCAAAACAAGGGAGCGCTTAGCGCTCTCTTGTTTTGCCACATCAGCTGCCTGTCAGAATCGAACTGACGACCTACTGCTTACAAGGCAGTTGCTCTACCGGCTGAGCTAAGGCAGCAAATTTGCGCGTGCAATTCGCAGAGGGAAAAAACGGTGAATTAGTCAGAGCGTCAACCTTTTGCGGAAAGATCGTCAATCAGCCGGGCAACGTTTTCAGGGGTCAAAAGTTCGTGAAAATCGTTATTGAGCAGCATCGCGGGAGCAAAACCGCATGCAGCGAGACACTCGACCTGCCGGGTATAAGTAAATTTACCATCGGGCGTCGTTTCGCCGTCGCCAATGCCCAGTTTTTCCTTTATAACCTGTTCAATCTTATCTGACCCCATGAGCTGGCAAATCAGGTTACTGCAGACGTTCAGGTGGTACTTGCCAATCGGCTTTTCGCGGAACATGGAGTAGAACGAAACAACACCCTTCACCCATGCCGGAGAAACGCCCACCCGAGCTGCGACGTAATCTACGGCGGCCGGAGTGATGTAACCAATGTCTTCCTGCACCAGGTGCAGCGACCACAGCACGAGGGAGCTGCGCCGCGGAAATTTTTTCTCCAGTTCGAGGAACCTCTTTTCAAACGGGGGCGAAAACGAATATGCTGACATCTGAGCCTGCTTTAGTCCTCTGCTATTGTGACCGTCTCAAAAGAGGGGACGCCGTGGCGAGCGAAAGTAACTTGGTTTGAGTTGTCGCACAAGCTCTTCACCAATCGACAATTTTCCAGTTCTTTTGCCGGGCATACTCCCGCAGGCGACGGTCAGGCGTGACGCAGATGGGATTTCCGACGGCTTCCATGACAAACCGGTCGGTGTAGGCATCACCGTAATAATAACACGCTGAAAGATCGAAACCGTGTTCCTGGCAGTACGAGAGCGCGGAGAGATATTTCTGCTCGCCGAAGACGTAGGGACTCGAGAAATCTCCGGTAAAGAGTCCGTCCTCAACGCCGAGCCCGGTACAGAGTACATGATCCATCCCAAGATGTTCTCTGACCGGTTCGCACACGAATTTGGTCGATGCAGACAGTATGACCGTGCGCGCCCCCTGCTCTTTGTGCCTGCGGATTTCCTGTTTTGCCGGCTCACGAATGAGCGCGCGGATTTCTTTTTCAAAGAGCTCGCGGGTAATCTGCTCCATCCTGCTTTCTGGCCAGCCGCGGAAGCATTTTGCCCAGTTGCGGACAAATTCTTCCGTTTCATCGAAACCGGTAAGAAAGCGCAAGAGCGACAGCCCGAGAAAAGTCAATTGGTCGAGAGTATAGATGCGATTCTGAAAACAGTAGTCCCAGAATACCTTACCGCTGTTCTTGCGAATGAGCGTATCGTCGAGATCAAAAAACGCTACGTAGGGGGAAGTTTCGGCCATCACTGCGCCGAAGCTCGGCAAACGTGCGCTCGGGTCAAGCAGCTTTAGGCGAGTTTCTCAATAAAGCTCTACAGCGAACCAGCGTCAAAAAGCGAAGGCTGGTCACGCTCATCACGCGACGGCATATCGGGAATAAACGGGCTGTAAATTTCATAAAACGCTTCGTAGAGCAGCCCTTCATAGTAGCGCTTATCGTAAGGCAGCACCGAACGGCCGCTTGCAGCCGCTTTTTCTTCGGAAACAAACCTGCGCTGCCCATCTGCCGAATCGTGCATGGCAACCAAATAGCGGACTTTTTCACCGGGTGAAACCGTTATCCCCTGCTCTGCCAGCTCGCGCAGGGTAAGCGAAGTGCCGTTCCAGACCTGGTAAGTGTCGAGGTCGTGGCTCACGGTGCGGCGGAGCAGCAACTCTTCCCAGGGTACGCTACCCGACAGCAGCCTGCTGCGCGCAGTACGGTAAAGCTCCTGCGCCTTACCATAAGTGGCAGCTACCGCACGTGTATCCGGACAATCGGCCAGGAGCGTGAGCAAATCACGCTGGAAAGCAGCAATGTAATGCGGAGTGTCTTTGCGGCGCACGGCAATGCCGCGCATCTTGAGCTTACCGTTCCTAAAACGACCGAGGTAGCGGTTGGCAACCGGCATACGGGAGTCAGTGCGCGATGGCAGAAAAAGCGCCCAGGAATAGACACCTTCGTTTGTCATCTCGACCGAAGTTTTAAGGTAAATTTCGTCGCACAGCCGGCGCAGAACCTCTTCGTCAATGGCGCTGTCGTCAGATCTGGTAATAAAGATGCAGTCCGTGATCGCGTGAACAAGTTCGAAACCATGACGCTCCGCCAGAGCGATTGCGGTAAGGAGCTTGTCACGACCAAATGCCGTGACGCTCTCATGGCTTTCCAGTTTTCCAAATTTTGCATTCCGAAAACCGAGATAGCCAAAACTGACGACGTTCATCCACTTGAGGCTGTCCACGCGTTGCTGATAGCGCTGTCGGTCTGCCTCGGATAGATCTTCGGTCAGCTTCTGTTTATAGTAACGGCGACGCTCCAGAATATGCTTCAGCGCGTCGGAAACCACACCGCGACGTTTGATACAGATATGGTAGCCGGTTTCGGGCACGCGCGGTACGTCGCTGAGATCTGCACAGCACGGGCAGTTGATCGTTTCGGGCGAAACATTGTGGATGTGCATGATCGTCGGATACATCTGCGAAAAATCCAGCTGCGCGACGTTATGCCGCACCAGGCCCTTACTGGTATCGGGCTGGAAAATCAAGCCCCCCTTATCGAAAAGCTGCAACTCGTACCAGGTCTTGCGGTTTTCGAGCGCGCTTTTCTGCCACGGCACCAGATAGTTCTTGCCTATCGCAACCTGCGTCTCCATTTCGGTGAGCGCGTTACCCGTAGATGCGCGCGCCAGGCGCTGCACGCCCATGCCGCTAATGCGCGCAAGCTCCAGAGTGCCCGCAAGATCGGTGTGCTTAAAGGTGAAGGAGTTCTGCCTGTCGATGTGCCAGCGGCCGTAGAGCGGGTAGGAAGCCGCGCGGAAGATCCAGCTGCCGTAAGTATTGAAGCTCGAGCCTTTCGTCCTGATACTGCGGACAACCTGCGTCGAGAGGTCACGATCGAGTTCGAGAGTCAATCCCCCTGCTTGTGCTGCCGCAAACAAGAACGGAAAAATTACCTGGTCGCCATAAGAAGAGATAATGCAGTCGGGATTTTCGGCGCGCAGAATTTCGTTGAGCCGGTGCACATAGTCTGCAGGATTTTTCCCGGCGAGCGTGTAGTGGCGATCGTCGATCTTAACAAGCAGCGGATTCGATGCGCGCACGCCTAACCGGTGGCTGAACTTCAGCGCCATCTGCATGATTTTAAGCTGCGGCAGAGAATACTCAAAACTCGAGGCCGGCTCGGTTGCTTCAATGTGCTGCACACGGTTGCATCTGCCTTCGATTTTCGTGCGCAGGCGTACTGGTGCCAGCGGGTACAGCTTGCGTGCGGCGAAATAGCCCGCCACCGGATCGACATCGGAATGGTATATATCAAACCGACCGTAGAGGGTAAAAAGCCTGCGCTTGAGCCGCGGCAGTATCGCGAGGTCGGCAATCTCGACGCGCAGTACCTCGACCGGACGGTTCGCGTAAAAGAGGATCTTGGTTTCGAGGCGTGGTTGTGAGGCAAGCGCCCCAATCTGCGCCAGACGGTTCACTACCTTGTCGAGAATCGGTTTGCTTGCATGGATGTAGATAACCGGGAAGCAGATGTCGGTAGCAAGAAAGAGCCGATGGTGCTCGCCCAGGATCCAGAGCCAGATTTGGCTGCCAACATTATAGGCGTCGAAGAGGTAGCCTTCAAAATCCCAGGCCCTCGCGGGGGGGAGCATGGTTCAAGAAGCGGGGAATTCGGGTGGGGGTGGATGCTTTTGTTCATAGTACTGGATGCCTTCTTCGAAGAAAATTACTTCCGGCGACCATTCCTGAAAGCAAATGACATAGTTACTGAAATTTCCCTGCGGGATGATAGTTATTCCATTCAGCAAAAAGAGAAATAGCCGATAGACCAGAAAAGAAACACTCACACGCTGCGAAGCCGCCACCGTGTGCAGCTTATTATACACCTCCAACGGCCAGTACAGCTGCACAATGGCAAATTCTTCGTCTGCGCCGTTGTACTCTGTCGCCCGGTCGCGCCTGGGCAGTTTATCGAGCACAGAAGGCAAAAGCAAATGCAGTGCTTCTGGCAGCAGCGAATGGTATTTCTTAAAAGTATCGAGAATCTCTGCCGGAACAGAGACGCTTGTCTTGATATTCTTATTTTTCCAGTTTTCCATAAAGCTCCCCTATAGTGCCCGAAGCACCCAAGCCCGGACCTTCTGTTTTTATTTGTTTTTTTAGTTCTTTGATTTCACGCTTGAGATGGATAAGCATCGCCATGCTCATCGAGTCGAAAGCGTTCGGATGCTGCGCCATGACTCCCGCCTGTACCTGCAGCCTGGCCACGCGCATGAGTTCATCGAACGCCTCGCGGTCTTCGCGGCGCAGTGTGCGCCTGAAGTTTTCGAAGCGCGAGAGTACCTGTTCAATGACAAGCGAGTATGGTGCAACTGTGCGGCCCATATAGTCAGCCGTGGCGCTCGCGCATGCGGGTCAGATATTCGACCGACAGCGCGCGGTTAATGACATCATTGGGATTCACCTTGAACGCAAAGGAGATCGGCCGCTTGCGGTCTTTGTTCAGCGAATCCCACAGAGAAATGCGCAGCAGCTTCTGCTGCAAGTCCTCGGCATTTTCGCTGCGAATGAGCCCATTCTGCTTCTTTTTCATTTTTCCTCCAATTTTTTCCGTTCTGTCGGCGCTAACGCGCCAACAGCCAAAAGATTAAAAAGAAAATTGCATCTGTGCGGGCGGCATACTGACCGGGGTGCGTACAGGCAGCATACGCGGTTTGGTAGCCGCTGCCGGCAGGCTCAAGATATCGCGGTATTGATGCCCCTCGGTAATTCGCAGGCGACGGCCGTTCGAGGCACCAAACGGGCTGAGCTCCCATAAACTGCGCCGGGCAAGCCGCTTCATCTCAGAGAGAAATGTGCTGAACGCGGGTGCGGCGTATGACGGCCTTTCCGCGACGAAGACAGCCGCCCCGCGTTCATGTGCATCGGCGAAAAACCGTACCAGCTTCTGGATTAAAAACAACCCCTCATCGAAGGCGACATCGCCGTCAAAAAACTGTTTCGCAGGTGCAAGGACGAAGACGACTTCATTTTTCTTTAGTTCCTTCACTGCATCCAGAATCTGGTAGGGCGTAAATGCGCGGGTAACGGTAACGCTGTCGGCGATACTCTCGGGAGCGACAGACTGCCTGAGCGCCTCTTCGGCGATGGCGTAGGTATTAAAGCGCACTGCACAGTCGATGGTATGCGTGCGCACGCCTTCGATTGCCATACGCACCTGCCAGATCTGCGTTAAAGGAAAGATGTCTGAAATACCGGTAAGGTACGCGACAGAGCGGTTATTTCCTCTGTAGTTCCACAGCCGCCACGCATCGGCGAGTGATAGCCCCTGGTTGGGATTTACCCCGGTTCTAAAACTTGTACTGTTATGCCACATTTTTCCTCCGCCTCACCCCCCTTCCCCCTCTCCATAAATGGAGAGGGGGTGAAAGAGAATCTAACGCATTGCGATAGATATTTCTTCCTCCCCCTTCTCCACATGGTGGAGAAGGGGGCCGGGGGGATGAGGTACTTTTTACTTTACAACCAATCTATAGAACAAGAATAGAAAAGCAACTATTTTGTTCTACTTTTGTTCTATGAAAAAACTCCACCCCACACAAAAGCAATTACTCAAGCTACTGAGCAAACTCTCAGATGAAGGCTACACCATACGCGAACTACAGGAAAACCTGGGTCTTTCCACGCCCAGCCTGGTCTTCTTTCACCTGCAGCAGCTCGAGAAAAAGGGCTACATCGAGCGCAACCCGATGAACCCGGCGGATTACCGCGTACGTAAGCCGCCCGAAGAGTCGGGGCTGTTCCTTGTTAACCTTTATGGCCTTGCGCGCTGCGGCCCCTCGGGCACGATCTTAAGCGGCGACGTCGAAGAGCGCATCGAGCTACCACCGCAGTTCGCCGGCATCCACCTGCGCTCCCCCTTTATGGTGCGCGCGCACGGCGATTCGATGGAACCTCGCATCCTGGACGGCGACCTGGTGCTCTTCGAAGCGCGCAGCGAAGTGCCGGACGGCAGCATCATCGCCTGCTCGGACAATGGCAGGGCTTATATCAAGCGCATAGTGCGTTCGGGCAAGAAAATCCTGCTCTATTCGCTCAATCCCAAGTACGAACCCTTCGCCGCCGACCCCGAAAGCTTCCGCATCGAGGGGCTCGCACAGGCGGTCTTGGGGCGAATATGAACGCCGTATTATTCCCGAAAAGACGGCAACCCCAAAAGACCTCATGAATCACGCCTTCTTTGGCTCTTCAGTCAACGATCATGAACCGGTCTATGTACACGTAAGAAAACTGCGGAAACCGCGAAGCGGCCAATAACGCTCCTCAGGCCAAAACCTAACGATGGCCACGTGCCCTTACCCGCCGCACTCCAGGCCCGAAAAAATGGAATTTGCCCGAAAATCAGGGGAAAACACTACCCCTGTTAGAATAGACACCCTGATTTCGCTTAACAAATGTGCCCATGGCTAAAATCTTCGTCGACGGGGCTGAATACGAGGTCGACGAGAAGAAAAACCTGATCGACGCACTCAAAGAAAAGGGCGTCGAGATACCGCACTTCTGCTACCACCCGAAACTATCGGTCGTGGGTATGTGCCGCATCTGCCTCATCGAGATAGAAGGCGTGCCCAAGTTCCAGGCCGCGTGCAATACCCCCGTCAAAGACGGCATGAAGATCAACGCGTTCGGCGAAAAGATCGTCAAGGCACGCGAGGGAGTGATGGAGTTCCTGCTCATCAACCACCCACTCGACTGCCCGGTATGCGACAAGGCCGGTGAGTGCCGCCTGCAAAACTATTCGTTCTCGCTCGGCAATGAAACCACGCGCTACAAAGAAGTCAAACGCAATATCCCGCAGGAAAAGATCGGCACGAACCTCTTAATCAACCACAACCGCTGCATTCTCTGCTACCGCTGTGTACGCTTCGACCGCGAGATTGTCGGCATCAACGATCTCGAGATGCTCTCACGCGGCAACGACACCATTATCGCCTACACTCCGCCTGAGACCGAAGGCGAAAAGTCCACCTACCTCAACCACAACTACCAGGGGGCACTCGCCGATATCTGCCCGGTGGGTGCCTTGCTGAACGAAAACACTCTGTTCCAGTCTCGCGTCTGGTGGTACGAATCGAAAGAATCACACTGCCACGGCTGCTCGACGCTGTGCAAGGTGACGACCAACGTCAAAAACAACGCGCTCTACCGCTACATGCCGCCGGAAAACCCCGCAGCAGATGGTTTTTTTATCTGTGACTACGGCCGGTTTTCCGGTAAAGCCTTCTCTGAAAATCGCCTTTATCATTATGCGCTGAACGGGAATAAAGTGAAGAGTACAGAAGCGCTTTCTCGCTTTTCTGAAAAAATCGAAGCCGCAAAAAAAATCCTGGTGTTAGGTGGCGCAACTGAAAGCTGCGACGATGTGGACGCGCTCGAAGCGCAGATCAACACCTGGCGCGCGCAGGGCAAAGAAGTACTATGGGATTTCAGAACTGACGAGTCTCTGTTCCATGACGGCACATCGCAGTGGGATTTTCTCCTAAGCCGCGACCTGCGCCCCAATGCAAAATATCTGCGCGAAAAAAATGCAACCCAGCTTACTGATTATGCAGCGCTCGACAAAGAGCTCCGCGCAAGCGACCTCATAATTGTCGTCGGTGAACTCTCAGCACCATACGCCTACCAGACGGGCGAAAAGCATGCAAACGTGCCTGGACTTACCATCGCCGAAAACGTCGAGGATACTCATCTTTTCCAGTCACTCAACGCGGCACTCGCGTGGGGCAAGACTGCGCTCTTTACTACCCACCTCAATACCGCAGCAGAACTCGCTGCCATAGCTATGCCAGTGCTGGCCTTTCCTGAAAAATCCGGCAGCTACGTTGATAAGCAGGGACAAAAGAAGGTGACCACTGCCGTATTGCAGCACGTTCAGGGATTGCAGTCGCCTGCGGGAGTACTGGCTCGCATGAACGAACTCACCGCGACCGCAGGAGCAGCAGTCTAATGGCAACTATCCAGGTCTCAAAAAAGTACGCTTTCAAATGGTATGAGAAGTTTTACTTCATGTCGGTATCAGCCGGCATGTGGGTGACACTCAAACACTTTTTGAAATCCGCCTTTTTACGCCGCATGGTCACCGTGCAGTACCCCGAACAAAAAAAACCGCTTTCTGCGCGCTTTCGTGGCCTGCACCGCTTAAAACGAAACGAAAAAGGCCAGGAGCGCTGCACGGCCTGCTACTGCTGCCAGTGGGTTTGTCCTGCAGATGCGATCCACATTGTTGCCGCCGAAGTTACCCCTGAACGGCAGTATCTGCATCCCGAAGACAAATACGCCAAAGTGTTTCAGGTCGATCTTTTGCGCTGCATTTACTGCGGTCTGTGCGAAGAGGCGTGCCCAAAAGGAGCGATCTATCTTGATGGCGGCATGCCAATGCCAGCCGACAGCCGGGATGGCCTGATTCTCGACAAAGAAAAAATGCTCGAAGAAAAAGGCGGGCCCATTCTCGGAGAGCGTGTTTGAGTTTATCTAACCGCATTAAACGGAAAAGCGCCGAGCTGCGCAAGCGCATTAACGAGAAGGGTAATGAGCGCATTACTTTTCTGGTTATACCGCACAATGACAAGGCAATCGTCAACATGCAGCTTTCCAACTACGTTATTGCGCTGGGGATTTTTTCGCTGATCTTTGTTGTTGTCGCCTCGGTTTTTGCTGTCAATATGCAGCGCAATATACAGGGCGAAGCCGATAAACTGCAGGACCGCGACAGGGCTTACGTCAATGAACGCGAACTCTATGTGCGCAAGTACCACGAAATGGTCGTGCAGCAGGATCTGTTCAAAAAACAGTTCAGTCGCGTCATTAAACAGGCAAAATTACTGGAAGGTGATGAAGAGATCTTTATCGACGACGACATCCTGCGTGAAAGCGCAGTACAGATGCTCGATGCCGAAGGTGAAGAGTATGCGCGCTCGCTCAGCTACAAAGAAAACCGGACGATCAAGTTTCTCAACTTTGAAACCACGCTGAAGATTGCACAAGGCAAATCGCAGGAAGAAGGTTTTTATTTCTACCCCGAAGTGACACTCTACCGCAAGCTCAAACTCGACATGAAGCAGACGATGGCTGCAGTCGTCATGCTGCAGCAACTGCTCAAAGAACGCGAAAATGTGCAGCAGGCACTGCCCTACTACTGGCCGCTTGCCGGCGGGCATTTTACCTCGTTTTTCGGCGGCCGTATCTCACCCTTTGGAGCTTCGCGCGACTTCCATACCGGCGTGGATTTAGCCGATGCAACCGGAACTCCGATCTATGCCGCAGCAGATGGCAAGGTTGTAAGCTGTGGCTACAGCGGAGGCTATGGCTTGTCCGCCAAGATCTCGCACCCCTATGGCTTCCAGACACTCTACGGTCATATGAGCAGCCTGTATGCCACCTGTGGCATTTATGTAAAGAAGGGACAGATGATAGGTCGTGTCGGAGCAACAGGGCGTGCCACGGGCCCGCATCTGCACTACGAAGTGCGCATCATGGACCACCCGGTGAATCCGATGCCTTACCTGACGAGCGGCTAGAGCTAAACCGCACGGGACCCTGGGCCACATGAAAATTTCTGCCTGTATCATTGGTCTAAATGAGGAACACAACATCGCCGATTGTCTCGCTTCGCTCAAGGGCGTCGCCGATGAAATCGTCTATGTCGACAGCTATTCGAGCGACAAGACTGTTGCGATTGCAAAGAGATTCACCAGGCGGATTTTCTACCGCAAGTTCGACAACTACGTCGCGCAGAAGAACTTTGCCGCGGCCAAAGCCAAATACGACTGGATCCTCAACCTGGACTGCGACGAGCGGCTAAGCGACGAGCTGCGTGCCTCGATTCTCGCGCTCAAAGCTGAGGGCACCGACAAGGCTGGCTTTCGCTTCAACCGCCTCACCTGGTATCTCTACCGCTTCATTCGACATTCAGGCTGGTACCCCGACGACAAGGTACGCCTCTACGACCGCCGCGCCGCACAGTGGCAGGGTGATAAAGTCCATGAAATCATCAAAATCCCGGCGGAAAAAACGGGAAAACTCAAGGGCGATCTTATACACTACTCATTCCGCACGGTGGACGACCACCTGAAGACCATACGCAACTATTCAGAGGTCGCAGCGCAGGCGCTGTATGCGCGCGGGCGTAAAGTTTCACTTATGGGAGTGTTCGCCCGGTCAGGCTGGGTCATCCTCAGAAAATTCTTCTTGGAACTCGCCTTACTCGACGGCGCCGCCGGAATCATTCTCACCTATTATTCTGCGGTAGCGACTTTCACGAAGTACATCAAATTGTACGTGCTGGTCAAGCTCGGTCCGGCCTCACCCCCAACCCCTCTCCACAATGTGGAGAGGGGAGCTAAGCCAGGCATCTCCCGAAGCGATAAACCTCCTTCACCCCCTCGCCACGGTATGGAGAGGGGAGCTAAGCCAGGTGTCTCTCGAAGAGGCAAACCTCTTTCACGCCCTCTCCATAGTATGGAGAAGGGGCCGGGGGGTGAGGTGTGAGCAACCAGTCTGTCTGGGATAATCATTATACTCGCGAACGCTCGCGGCAAATGTACCCGGATGAAAATGTCGTGCGGCTACTGCGGAAACCTTTTGCTCATAGCGCAACACAGCCAAACACAGTAGCCCTGGATCTGGGATGTGGCAGCGGTCGCCATCTACCGCTGCTTGCTGAGCATTTCGAGCAGGTTATAGCCTGCGACTTTTCGCGCGAAAGCCTGCGCATGGCTAGGGCAGTAGGCGAGGTTGCCTGCGCGCAGGTGGTGCTGCCCGAACTTCCCTTTGCAGCCAACAAATTTGATTTTATTCTCTGCTGGGGTGTACTGCACTACCTGGAAGACAATGCGGTCCAGAGCGCAATTGAGGCTATCTATGAAATCCTCAAACCTGGCGCAGGCGTTTTTCTGACGCTGCGCTCCGACAGGGATACCCATCTCGCAGCGCAATTGAAAAGAGGCGACCTTGCCGGTGGACATGCAAAACTCTACGGCAAAGACGAAGCGCTCGCTCTTTTCGCTCAATTTACGCAAGTAGATTATGGTTTTATCGCGCGAGAGCCTCTTGGCGAAACGGGCCTGATCGCGCACCACATGCTGTTCGCCCGCCGATGAACAAGAAAGCTCCCACCTGTCCTGTCTGTAATTCCACAAGCGTAGCGCAGAAGTACCGCATAGAACGGCACGACTTTGCGGTTCAAGCCTGCGCCGATTGCGGATCTCAATTCCAGTATCCGGCACCGAAGAATGCTGACGCATTTTATGATGAAGGTTACTATACCGGCAAGGCAAGCTTCAGCTATCAGGACGAACGCAGGGCGGAGCGCTACCACAACTTTGTCCACTTCGCGCGTCTCAAAAGAATCCACCGGCTGACAGCATGGCTCAAGCCGAAACTGCTCGATGTCGGCTGCGCGTTCGGAGCTTTTGCGCGCGCAGCCGCGCGCTTCGGCGAGGCGTATGGTCTTGATGTCTCAAAATTCGCTGTCAACGAGGGGAACAAAATTTCTGAGGCTTTGCAATCCCCTGCGCGGCTTTTTGAAGGCAATCTGACAAACTTACCCAAATCAAAACACGCCAAGCAAATTTTCACGCCCGGCAGTTTTTCGGCAATCACTCTGATCGAGGTCGCAGAGCATCTCTCCGAGCCGCGCCCCGCGATGGCAGTCGCCTACAACCTGTTAGCACCCGGCGGTGTGCTCGTAATACAGACGGCAAACTTCGAAGGCTGGCAGGCGCGCAGGGCCGGCTCTGCCTACCATTACTACCTGCCGGGACACCTCACCTACTTTACCGCAACAGGTCTTAAGCGCATGCTTAAGGAAATTGGCTTTCGCGAGTTCACCGAGTTCTTTCCCACAGATTTTCCCTTATGGGCCAAGTGGCGCAAGGCCTGGGGCGATGTACATCAATTGCGGGATTTACTGCGGTTCTGGAACATGTCCGTCTATCACATGAAATCCAAATTCACACGCGCAGGTTACCCGCTTACCAGCAGCTATGTACTTTATGCGCGGAAGTAACTATCCGGGGCAAAATTTCTTATTTTGCTCCCTGGCATGCAGTTTTCTCAATGTGGTTATATGTGAAAATAGCCAAATCTATTTGCTTTGTGAACGGTTCATAGCTATGGAATTCCATAGCCATGGGCGCTTCATTACATGGTTCAGCCTTGGATTTCCATAGCTATGCCAGATTATGTCGCATCGACCTGCGCTGGTTTTCCATAGCTGCAAATGGGATGCCACTCACGGCGCGGCGCTGCCCACAACGAGCAGAACCCAGCAGTCTTAAATGATCTTCAAACTCGAAACTGCAATCAAAGCCAGGAGCACTCCCACAATCCAGAAACGGATAACCACTTTGTTCTCATGCCAGCCGCCGAGCTCGAAGTGGTGGTGCAGCGGCGCCATACGGAAGATGCGCTTCTGCCTGAGTTTGTAAGAACCCACCTGCAAGATAACGCTGACCGCCTCGGCGACAAATATACCGCCCAGGATCATGAGCAGAATTTCGCGATGGATAAGAATCGCCGTCATACCAATAGCTCCGCCAATTGCCAGCGAGCCCGTATCACCCATGAAGACCTCTGCCGGATGCGCATTGTACCATAAGAAACCGATCAAGGCGCCGCCCAGCGCTGCGAGAAATACCGAGACTTCGTTAGCCTCAGGAACGTGCACGAGCAGCAGGTAGCGCGAAGCTTCTTCAAGACCTGTAATGTAGGCAATGAGCGCGAGAGCGCCGATCACAATAACCGCAATACCCGCAGCAAGGCCATCGAGACCGTCTGTTAAATTTACCGCATTGCTGCTTCCCACCACCACGAGCATCCAGAAAAATATGGCAGCGCCGCCCAGATTCAGAACGGGACTTTTTATGAACGGCAGGTAAAGATACGTTGCCTGCTCGGGGGCGCCCTTAGCTGTGTAGGGAAACATATATACGAGGATCGCGAAGCCCAGCGCAATCAGGATCTGCCAGAAAAATTTAACGCGCGGCTTCATGCCTCCGCTGATTTTGAGCACCGATTTGCTGTAGTCATCGATAAAGCCCAGCATGCTGAGCGCAAGGGTTCCCAGCCAGATGAGGATCACATAAAGGTTGCTGAGGTTTCCCCAGAGCAAGACCGACACGCTCATAGACGCCATGATTAAAAGCCCGCCCATAGTGGGAGTTCCCGCCTTGCTTTGGTGAGATTGCGGGCCGTCGGAGCGCACAGACTCGCCGAATTTCAGCTTGCGCAGAAAGCGTATGAACCTGGGTCCGAAAATCCACGCGAGCAACAGCGCCGTAATTGCCGCGGCAACCAGCCTGAACGAGGTATAGTTGAAGATACGAAACCACGAAACATGCTTTTGCAGCGGTGTCAGCAGGAGTTGCAGCATTAAGGAGCTTTTCTAGCGGATGGGCACAGGTTGAAAATGACTTTTGCCCATGAAACTTCTTGTCCCCCTGTTTCAGCGACAAACTCACGCGCGTGTCTGCGCAAGAGATGAAAGCCTGGTTCCAGAGTATCAACCCCCGGAACGAGCAGCGTTACGCGCTCGACGAAATACTCTACCGCTGCCCGCAAACCGGCGATTTGCTCGAAGTACGCCACGACATGGCTGCCCTGAAAAAGAAAGCGGCGCAGGAATGGCGCGAACTTTTTGAAAGTCGCTGGCGCTCGCAAAACCGCATAGATGCATCAGGAATCTGGGGCAAACGCGAATGGGTTCTGCCGGAAATGCCGATCGAAGACATCATCACGCTCGGCGAAGGCGCGACACAGCTTTTTTCCGGCAGCGAACTTTCCCGCCGCTTCAACCACGACGAACTTTATGTAAAACTCTGCGGCAACAGCCATACCGGTTCGTTCAAAGACCTCGGGATGACCGTGTTGGTTTCGCAGGTAAACCACATGATAAAAAAGGGAGCTCCGATTCGTGCGATCGCCTGCGCTTCTACGGGTGATACCTCTGCCGCGCTTTCTGCTTATGCTGCCTATGCTGGTATCTTGAGCGTCATACTATTACCCAGGAACAAAATTTCGCTCGCGCAACTGATGCAGCCGATTGCTAACGGTTCGCTCGTTCTTGCACTCGAAACCGATTTCGACGGCTGCATGGAAATTGTGCAGCAGCTGACTCAGGAAAAAGAGATCTATCTTGCTAACTCGATGAACAGTTTGCGCATCGAAGGACAAAAAACCGTTGGCATTGAAGTTGCGCAGCAACTTGGCTGGCGCCTGCCCGACTGGTTCATTATACCCGGTGGCAACCTGGGCAATGTCTCGGCGCTCGGCGCAGGTCTAAAGATGCTCTATGAACTTGGGCTCGTGAATTCTCTGCCACGCATTGCGGTCGCACAAGCAGAAGCAGCCAATCCGCTTTACCTTTCTTACCAGAAAAACTTCGCGGAGTTCTCGCCTATTACCGCCGGCGAAACCCAGGCTTCGGCCATACGCATCGGCAATCCGGTATCAGTCAAGAAGGCGATCAACACGCTCAGAGAATTTGGCGGCGTGGTCGAACAGGCCTCGGAACAGGAACTCGCCGACGCTGCAGCACTCGGCGACCGAGCAGGCCTTTTGGTCGATCCGCATACGGGCGTAGCATTGGCCGCGCTGCTCAAACTCAAGAAAGGTGGAGTGATTAAGTCTAACGAATCGGTCGTCGTGATTTCGACGGCGCATGGCCTGAAATTTGCCGACTTTAAAGTTGCCTACCATGCGCCTGCTTCCAGCGCGCAGCACAAGAACGTACCGCAGGATCTCAAACCCACTCTCGCGGCGGTCAAAGATGCAGTGGCCCGCTTCTTAGAGAAAATGCATTAAGCGATGAAAAAAACAGACTCAAAAAAAGGCCTTTCCACCCGCGCGATACACGCGGGCCACGACAACTCAGCCGATCCGCACAGAACCGTCATCACTCCCATCTACCAGACAGCGACCTACGCATTTGATGACGTCGCAGGGCTTTGGGCCTTCTATGAGAAGCGCAGCGACCGCGTCGCCGAGTACGCGCGCTACGGCACGCCTACGCAGCGCGCGCTCGAAGAGACGCTATGTGCGCTCGAAAACGCCGAAGACTGCGTCGTGACTTCAAGCGGCATGAATGCAATTCTCTCCGCAATACTTGCAGTGGCCAATGCGGGTGACAACATGGTCTCACTTTCTGAAGGCTACCGCGGCACGTTCAAGATGTTCGACCAGCACCTGGCGCGGCTGGGTATCAGCACGACCTATGCACCCGTTTCGACCGAAGCGATCAAAGCGGCGATGGGTGATAAGACCCGCGTCATCTTCCTGGAGTTTCCGACGAATCCGTACCTGCGCCTGGTCGATCTCGCAGATATTTGTGATCATGCGCGCGCGCGTGGTATTTTCACAATAGTCGATGCCACTTTCGCAACACCGCTCAACACCAACCCGCTTGCGCACGGCGCAGATCTTGTCGTGCATTCACTGACGAAATTTCTGAACGGGCACAACGATGCGATCGCGGGCGCGGTGCTCGGCCCAAAAGAACTCATAGAAAAAGTCCGCTCGGTGCGCGGCATGTTCGGAGGAAACCCCGATCCGCATCTCTGCTATCTGATTTCGCGGGGCATCAAGACATTTCCGCTGCGCATGCGGGAGCACAACCGTTCGGCGCTCGCAATCGCCGAATGGCTGCAAAATCATCCCAGGGTGGAGCGGGTCTGGTATCCGATGCTTGCCTCACATCCGGACTATTTTCTCGCGCAAAAATACTTGCGCGGTGGCGGCGGCGTTGTGAGTTTTCAGGTTCGGGGTTGCGACAGCTCGCAGGAGGCAGGCCTTGCCGCATCGACAGCGCTCCTCAATAATCTCAAAATTCCGGCAATCGCCGCCTCGCTCGGCGGCACAGAATCGCTCGTGCACCAGCCGTCGGTGATGAGCTATTATGACATGGATGGCACAGCAAGGCTTGCTGCCGGCATTTACGATGGGCTCGTGCGCTATTCGGTGGGGCTCGAGGATGCAGAAGATTTAATTGCGGACCTTGAGCAAGGCTTGGCCCGGTGCTGACAACGAGCGCCTCATCGACGCCGCAGCTTCACTTCCACCACAGGCTCAGCCAGGGTACGTAAGTGATTACGAGCTGGGCAAAGATGAGGGCTACAAGATACGGCACGATCGATCGGTAGATCTCTGCCATGGGCCTCTGAAAGCGCAAAGAGCTTAAGAACAGATTCAATCCCACCGGCGGAGTGAGGTAACCGATTTCGAGATTGGTCAGAAACAGGATACCTAAGTGCAGCATCGGAATCTGGTAGCTTTCGGCAATCGGTATCACCAGGGGAGCAATAACAATAATGGCGGAGAAGATATCCATTAAGGCGCCGACTATAAGCAGAAAGACATTGAGCAGCATTAAAAAGGTAAGAGGCGAGCGGATATACTCACTGATAAAAGCAAACAGCCTGCCGGGAACGCCATCATAAAGCAGCGCATTGGTAAGTATCATGGCAAAAAAGATAATGAGGATGATGGATCCTACCATCGCGATCGCTTCTTCAAAGACGGCCAAAAGTTTCTTAAGTCCGATTTCGCGAAACACGACGACTTCGAGCAGAAAATAATAAAGCAGAAAGAAAACTCCCAGCTCGGTAATCACCATGAAGCGCGAGTGCATCAGCACATAAAGTAACGGAATTGCCGCAATTTCCAGCGTAAGCTTCATCGCATCTTGAACACCAAACTTTGCCGCGTTAAGCTGCGACTCCAGACGTTCGCTATTTCGCTGCGTGCGGCCGAAAGCAAAGAATGCGACGACGATCGTCAGCGCGACAATGAGCAGTATGCCTGGCAAAATGCCGGCCCGGTAAAGTTCATTGATGTCTGCCCGGTTCTCGCTCATGATTCCGAAGAGAATTACCGGCAAACTGGGGCTAAAGAGCAGGCCTATAGACCCCGAAGCGGTTATGAGCCCCAAAGCCCTGCGCTCTGAGTAGCCGGCGCCGGTGAGAATCGGAAAGAGAATGCCGCCTATCGCGACGATTGTCACCCCGGATGCGCCGGTAAGCGGCGTAAAGAGAGCCGCAATCAGAACGCAGATGACTCCCAGGCCGACAGTGCCGACTGCGCCGACCCGGCGCAGGATGACCAGATACAGGTTCACGACGCGCGAAGCGAACTGTGAATGTGCTATCAGATAACCCGCGAGCGTAAAATAAGGAATCGTCAGAAAAAGCGCGCTCTGATCGCCGGTAAGCTTGGAAAGCGGATCGCTAAAGACTACCGTAAGTTGTCTCGTCAAATCGGCGACCGAATCGGCCCCCAGCGATTCGGCATTGCCGAACTGGTAGAGCGTGCCCAGTACGCCGAGCCCGATGAAAAGCGGCATGCCGAAGAGCAGCGCCGCAACGCAGAGCGATGCAATGAAGAGCGTCATTCGTCTTTGAGGAGTTTCACCTGCTTTCCGAAGTCGCGGCTGAAGTTTCGTACCAGCTGCGCTGCTGCCTTATCCTGCGTCGCGCGTTCGAGCACGTCGGCCATCTTTTTGAATGCCTGGTAGAAAAAAATATTCATATCGCCGACAAGCATCTCTTTGGTCCAGAGGTCAATACCGAGGGTGGTCTTTTCGCCGCCGCTGAAGAGCGAAAGCATGAATGCGTCCGCCTTCTCTTCGCCCTTCGAGGCGCCCGGAGCTTCCCAGGTTATAGTTTCGGGAATCGCGTTTTCATCGAGACCTACGCGAATAATGATTTCTTTTTTTTCGGCTACGCTCATGATTCCTACTTTTTCTTTTTGTTCTGTTCGCTTAAAATCTTCAGCGCCTGCTCGCGGGTAATTTTTTTTCTGAGCAGTACCTGGTAGCTGATGCGGAAATCTTTGGGTTGGATTTCATTTTTTGCAAAGACAAACTGCCAGCGGGTAATGTCGTCGCTCATGATCTTGTCGGTCTCTTTCATGATCGAGGGTTTAGACTGCCGGATGCGGTAGAACTTTCCGGTAGTAGGATATAGCTCCACCCTGATCTGGCCTTCCTGCAGGCTGTTGACCATGTCAAACTTGCGGAATTCATCCGCTATGGCCTGGTCGCCCGCAGCGTCTTCTTTGACCGAGACAGTTTCGGTGTGCGCAAGCTGCTTGCGAAAATAACCATCTGAAGTCACGAAAACGCGAAACAGTTCTTCGTTCTCCACCGGGCGCGCAAAGAATGCCTCGCGGAGCCCCTGCACGTCCGCTTCGCCTGGGTAAGCGGTTGTCGCGTTGTCGGCCTTAATCGGCTGATTGGCCACCAACGGGGGAAGGGCTGAAGGAACTGCTGCTGTGCTGCCGGTGGACTTACAGGCGGAGACAAGTAGAATAGTTACGCACGCAAGAGCCAGTGCGCCAACTTGCCGGAGCGATATTTTGCATGAGCTAGCGCACAGACTCGCAAGACTAAACGAAAAACGCATGCCATGAGCTACCGGAAAGTTCTACGCTCCGTCAAATCTAAAAGACCCGCGGGTAACACATGACCCGCTTAAGCAATTTTCAGCACCGGCACTTCGTAGGGCCTCTCGGCCCAGGAGGGTTTGAATGTTCTGATTTCAGGTTGCAGTTTAAGCTCGTTGAGGTAGGCGGCGATGCGCGGATCCTGTTCAAAATCCCTGCTGTATGCTATTTCGCGCGCGCCGGCAAGTTGCTGTAGCTTGGCGGCAAAATTTACCGTATTGCCGAAGTAATCCACGCCACTGTTGAGGTTCACCGCAAGGCATGGACCGGCATGGATGCTGATGCGCAGCAGCACATTGCCCGTTTCCGCGCTCCCGGTGAAACGTTTCTGCAACTCAACGGCCGCTTTGAGGCATTGCAGCGAGTCGGCAAACGCTACCATGGCGGAATCGCCGATGGTCTTCACGACAGCGCCATTAAAGGCGCGTACAATCTCGTAGGTTTTCTGAAAATGCAGACGCACTGAAGCAAATGCCTCGCCATCCCCACGACTCAGGTAGAGATTCGTTGATCCAACAATATCTGTAAACAGAATATTCTGCCGACCAAGTTCAATCTTAAGACCAGGCGCAAGCGTCTCTTTGCCGAAGAGATCGCGAAACAACTGCACACTGAAAACGTCCGCCGGCCTGAGCGCGTCGTTGTCTTCGTCCTTTCGCTCGATAATAAGGGTTCGTTCCAGACTGCCGCGATTGGGAAAGACGAATACGGGTCGTTCAGCCGCTTTAAGCGGCGCACTGTTATCCGCGATAACGATGCGGCGTTCACTTCCTGCTCCTACCGAGACCGGAAGATAGCGTTTTTCGCCATCGAGACGCACGCGGTATTCGCCTGCGCCGAGTTGGGTTTCGAGGTCAAGCTCGATGCCCGGCGCAACGCGCTTCTGTACGAGTATATGCCTTTTCGTTGCGGGTTCTGCCGCGCAGTAGAATTTTTTTTCTGCGCGGCGGATTTCAGGATTTACGTGAAAAACAACCTCGAGGTTAGAGATGTCCTCGGTGGAAAAAGTAATTTCACAGGCGTCGCAACTCTCCTCTGCCGGTACATCCCCGAGTGATTCTGCTGATTTGCGTACGCCGCGGCAGTGCGGGCAGGTGACATCCCATGATAGAGTAAGAATTCCTGCATGCGCCGCATAGAGCGCAGTGCGGATAAGCGCGTCGAGAGGGATTTCCAATTGCCGACTTAAGGGCTTAAGCCTGACACGCGCAATTTCCTCCTCAGGCGCGGTGAGCAGAAAATCCGCCAGACGCCGCAGCAGATGACCGTCTGCTCCTGCCTGTATCGCCTGATCGCTTAGGGTCCGCAGCCTCTCTCTGCCGGCAGATTCCGGAGTATCGTGCTGCGCCGCGAGAAAAAGAGCCCTTTGGCGTGATTCGAAATCATTGCGCTCCTGGATAATCGCAACAACTTTCGCCAGCGCCTTCTCATAGTCAGACCTCAGCCGGGGCATGCCAACTTTGAGCAGTAACCTGCCTGTCAGATTGCGCGGAACCCAGCCAAAATAGACGTAGAGATCCGTTCCCTGCTCAGTCCGCTCCAGCAAGTAGCGTGAACGCACGTACCTGGCAAAACCACGCGAGTAAATGCGCGCGTTGCTCAATCCCCTGAGGTATTCCCACTCCCAGGGAACCTCTTCCCATTCCGAAAGCACTCCCGCATTGACGCTCTTGCC
Organism: uncultured Turneriella sp.; assembly: GCA_964408405.1. Taxonomy (GTDB): domain Bacteria; phylum Spirochaetota; class Leptospiria; order Turneriellales; family Turneriellaceae; genus Turneriella. The sequence continues at coordinate 46,425 of CAYOZO010000004.1, read as the reverse complement.
GAACAGTCGGCCGTTTCTCTCTTCATACGTCATGACAGGCAAACCCAGCAGCTTGTTGAAGGTGGAGGTATCAATGATAAACGGCCAAAGCTCTTCCGGGGCAAGCGGCAGAGTAAATTTCCACAGATAATCCATCGTCCTCAGGCCCTGCGTCTCATCGCTGCGCCAGGGAAAGCGCGCGAGATATGAGGGGAGCGACAGCGACTGCTCTTTGCCTGATTGCATATTCAGCAATTTACTTCAATCAGGCCTGATCTGCCACGCTTTTGTCTGACAGACTGTTGAAACAATGCCGTGCGCGCTGCAGACGCTGCGATTTCCGGAGCGGTTTTTCAACAGCTTGGAGCCTGTGCGCCCCGCCCCAAAAAAACTTGCTGTGCGTCTGCGCCATCACCCGTAGCGATACCGCATGATGACCGATGTCTTAGCGACCATGGCCGGCGCGGCAGAAATCGAAAAGGCCGAATATAAAGAGCGCGAAGCAAAAGTCCGCATACGGCTGCTTGAATTGCAGAAGATGCTCGCCACATCGGGCAAGGCGGTGCTTATACTCATGAATGGGGTCGAAGGCTCCGGAAAGGGCGAGACGACCAAGAAACTGCTCGAATGGATCGATGCACGCGGGGTTGAGACAACGGCCTTCTGGACGCCCGCAGGAGAAGAATCAGAATACCCTCCGCACTGGCGGTTTTGGAATAAACTGCCGGGACATGGACGTATCGGCATATTTTTCGGCTCCTGGTACACAGCTCCCATCATCGAACGCGCATTCAAGCAGATCAGTCGCAATAAGTACGAAGAGTACCTCGAAGATATCCGCAAGCTCGAAGACATGCTTACCGCAGAAGGCATCATACTGGTCAAGATCTGGATGTATCTTTCGCCAGAAGCGCAGAAAGCTATTCTGAAAGATGCTCAGAAAAAATCAGCGACCA
>CAYOZO010000004.1:27780-45480 GCA_964408405.1 uncultured Turneriella sp. | reverse complement strand
TATCCAAACTCACGCGTAAGTTCGCAAAAAAACGCAAGCGCTTCCATAAGATCGATCTTGAGGTCCTGAATGCCACGCACACCGGACATGCCCCCTGGCTGCTGGTCGATGCGCGCTTTCCCCGCTACCGCGAAATTTTTGTCGGCGAGCAACTTATCAGAAAACTCGAAGAAGCTCTCATCGACAAGAGGGGTACTCCACAGTATGCAGCTGTCTGGTCGCCTGCCCGTTCGAACTATCTGGCAGGCCTCGACTATACTCTGAAGCTGAGTGAAGAAGAATACAAGGAAAAATTTGCATTGCTCTCGACGCGCATTGCCCGCCTGAGCGACGAACTATCCGTAAAAAAGAGAAGCCTTCTTCTAGTCTTTGAAGGACCGGATGCTGCCGGCAAAGGCGGCGCCATCCGGCGCGTTATTCACGGCATCGACCCCCGGCATTACCGCGTCAACGCAGTCGCTGCCCCGACGGACGAAGAAAAGGCGCACCCGTATATGTGGCGATTCTGGCGCCGCATACCCCAGCACGGGCAGGTGTGTATTTTTGACAGGTCATGGTATGGTCGTGTGCTCGTCGAGCGCATAGAAAAATTCTGCACCGACGCAGAATGGCAGCGCGCCTTCGGCGAAATGCGCGACTTTGAGCACGAGCTGACGCAGTCAGGCACAACTATCCGAAAATTCTACCTTTCCATTACCTCTGAAGAACAGCTTATCCGCTTCAAAGACCGGCAGCTGACGCCGTACAAACAATACAAGCTGACCGAAGAAGACTGGCGAAACCGCGATAAATGGCATGCCTACGAAGCGGCAGCCAACGACATGTTCGAAAACACGTCAACGCCGGCAGCGCCGTGGATACTTGTCGAGGCTAACGACAAGAACCACGCGCGCATCAAGGTGATGAAATCCGTCGTCGAAGCGCTCGAAGAAGCGCTGTCGTAGTATTAGCCGCCGATCATGGCCGCGAGGTCGATGACGCGGGTTGAATACCCCCACTCGTTGTCGTACCAGGTCAGAACGCGCACCATCGTATCCTGTATCACTGCAGTCATCTGCCCATCGACGATCGACGACAGGGGGTTACCCTTGAAGTCATTCGAAACGAGCGGCTCGTCCGTATAACCCAGGATACCCTTGAGTGGGCCTTCTGCAGCGGCTTTGAGCGCAGCGTTGACTGCTTCTTTCGTTGTGGACTTTTCTGTCTCGACCGTTACATCCACGACGGAAACATCGGGAGTCGGTACCCGTATCGAAATTCCGTCCATTTTTCCTTTGAGCTCCGGAATGACGAGAGAAAGCGCCTTCGCCGCGCCCGTGGATGTCGGGATCATGTTGAGAGCCGCGGCGCGCGCCCGGCGTAAATCTTTGTGTGGCAGGTCGAGAATCTGCTGGTCGTTGGTATAACTGTGGATTGTGGTCATGAGGCCCTTCTTGATGCCGAAATTTTCGACAAGTACCTTAGCGACGGGTGCAAGGCAGTTGGTCGTGCAGGAAGCATTGGAGATAACCTTGTGTTTCTCCTTATCAAAGTTCTTCTCGTTAACGCCAATCACGAAAGTCGCGTCTTCGTTTGTTGCGGGAGCTGAGATGATGACGCGCTTTGCGCCGCCCTTTTCAATGTGCACGCGCGCCTGGGTGGCATCGGTAAAACGTCCCGTAGACTCGATCACAATTTCACAGCCAAACGAACCCCATTTCTGCTCTTCGAGCTTCGCGATTGCTGTGGCATGGATCTTCTTGCCATCGACGATGATGTGCTCGGCGTCGTGCCCAACTTCGTGGTTCCAGACGCCAAACACGCTGTCGTACTTGAGCAGGTGAGCAAGGGTTTTCGTGTCAGTCAGATCGTTTACAGCGACGATCTCAACATCTTTGCGGCCCCATGCCGCGCGGAATGCGTTACGGCCGATACGGCCGAAGCCATTGATTCCAATCTTGATTGCCATGGGTTTATCTGCAAAACAAAAATGCGCTGTCGAGCCGAATAAGGCTGCCTGCGCGGCGGGCAGACCTAACAGGCTGTTGAAAAACAGCCATAAAGCAGGATGTTGAAACCGAGCGCAGCTGCAGACAGGCCATTTATGGCCGTTTTGCGAGCGATTTCGGCACGAAATCGCGGCGTCTGCAGCGAGCACGGTATTTTTTCAACATCCTGCTAACGCGAACCAAACCGGCCCCGGATCGTAAGTCCCGCAGTAGCCTCGGTGCGTTTTTCCTTGCGCATGATCTGCTCGACATACGTCCAGTGCATGCCGTACTTTTTGCCGACCTCGCGCGAAGTCATGCCGGCGTTGTAATCGCGGACCATGCGCACGATTACCTGGTCGGTGAATTTTGAGCGCGGGTGGTTTTGTCCCTGGTGGCTGAGCGGATTTTTGGGCACCATGCGAATGTGCCGCACATTCACGCAGAGCGGATTGCCGCACAAATTTTCAGGTATCGTGCGCAGACTGCGGCGGCGACCTTTAGGCGGATTTTCGATAATGTACCGGCGCGCATCGACTTGAAGACGACGCCCCTGCTGAGAGTTCAGTGTGGTCACAGTGGGAGCTCCCCCTTTGACCGAACCTTGCCACACGAGACAGGCACCCGTCACGCCCTTACGCTTTCGGTTCTCAGGGCGCGTGAGCATGAAGAAGATATGGTGCGCACGCAACGTCGCCGGGCGCGGCAGCCTGAGCTTACCATGCAGAATTTTCTCTGCAATTTCGAGAAGAGTCAGTTTGTCAGTGCGGTAGGCCTGCGGATTTTTGCGCAGCTCAGCGCGTACGGCTTCTATCGCTTCTTTCTGCAGCCCCGGTTGCCGCGTGTACGGCGACGCCCAGCGCGAGAAGGAGCGCACAGGTCTGCCCTTGCGCTCGGCGCGCGCAACCGATTTGGCTGTCGTGCGCTGAGGCGTTTCCGATTTGGCAGATTCGGCGCCGCTGTCGCGACTTGCCGGCTTGCCGCCTCCAAAAATGCTTCTTAACCGCTCGAAAGCCATCAGTACATACTTTCGATCAGCTGCGCATACTTGTCGGCTATGACGTTACGTTTCATTTTCAGAAGATTGGTGAGCTCATCGCCCACTTCCATGGGCTTCGGCAGAAAACGGAAATCCGTCACACGCTCAAAGCCCTTGAAGCCATTCTCAGCAGAAACCTGCTTTTTGATGATCTTACTGAAATGCTCGCGCAGCGCAGTATTGCTGTTGAGATCGCTTTTCGGATCAGCAGTGATACCCGCAACTTCTTTGACTTTTTCGAGATTCGGCCAAATGAGCGCGGTGAGCGTCTTTTTATCCTGGCCGACGACGATTACCTGATTGATCTGTGCGTCTTCGAGAAGTTTATTTTCGATCGGCACCGGCTCGACGTTTTCGCCGCCCAACAGCACGATCGTTTCTTTCGCACGGCCGCGAATCGACAGAGTATTGTTAAAGCTAAAAAAACCGAGGTCGCCGGTATTGAGCCAGCCATCTTTACTGATCGTTTTTTCGGTAGCCTCGGGATTCTTGTAATAGCCCTTCATCACCTGCGGACCACGCACATGGATCACACCCTTTTCTCCGGTACGCACGCGCTCCCCCTTATCGTTGAGGATGGCCACCTCGGTGCCGTTAGGCACGAAGCCCACGCTGCCCTGTACGATCCGTCCCTCTGTACGCACGGCAATAATGGGAGAGCATTCGGTCATGCCATAGCCTTCGTAAACGGGAATACCAATCACATTAAAGAATTCATCGACGTGCGCAGGCAAAGCTCCCCCGCCGGAAATACTGCCGCGGAAGCGCCCGCCCATTGCCTCGCGAATTTTGCTGAACACCACTCGATCAGCAAGCTGCGCAGGAATGTAGAGTGCGGCGGCCACCGCCAGCGCCTGCGCGGTGCGCTGCAGGCGTTCCTGGTTGGTTTCGGGTTTGACCATGAGCTCGTTACCGGCCAGGTAATCGACTGCTTTTTTGTATTCCCGGGTAATGCGGTACGCAGTCTCGAACATGATCTTGCGCGCAGGTTCAGACTTCTCAATGCGCTGCTGGATGCCCTGGTAGAGGCTCTCCCACAGGCGTGGGGCAGACGGCATAAAAGTCGGCTTGACTTTTGCGAAGTCGTCGCGCACGTCACGGACATTGGTGTAATAAATGGGAATTCCCTTGGCGATCGCTCCGTAATCTACTGCGCGCTCAAAAATGTGCCAGACCGGCAGAAGCGATAGCATGCTGTCATCGGGTCTAAGTCCGATCGCCTTGGGGACTTCGTTGATGTTATAGACTATATTACCATGCGAGAGCATGACTCCCTTGGGCAACCCGGTTGTACCTGAGGTGTAAATAATCGTGTAGAGGTCGTCGCTCTTGACCGAATCTGCACGTTTCTTCAGCTCAGCAAGCTTGCTGTCGCGGAGCGAAACTCCCTTTTCGATGAGCTGCTTCAGCGTCAGAATATTTTCAGAACCGTCTTTAAACTTAGGATCCAGTACGATGACCGTTCTGACGGGCGTATCAGCAATTACCGTCTGCAATTTGCGCAGCGTCGTTTCATTCTCCACAATGCAGATCGAGCACTCGGCGTGCGTCATGATATATTTGATTTCTTCGGTCGTGACATCTGTACCGCGTGGCACGTCTGCGGCGCCGTTCAGGATAACCGCCATGTCTGCAATAATCCATTCGACACGGTTATCGGCCAAAAGCCCCACATGGTCGCCGGGCTTCAATCCAAGTTCCATCAGCGCGATACCTAAATTTTCAGCGGAGGTAAGCGCTTCGCCAAAGGTCGTGCCGACAAATTCCTTCTTTTCATTTTTGCCGAAGAACATTTTCTTCGAGCCGTAGAGGTCTTTTGCCTGGTAGAAAACTTCGTTGAGAGTGTTATATGCCATCGGCCTCACTTGCAAGCAGCGCGCGGCGGTCAAGAGTTGTTGGGGCGAGTGTCGGGCTTCGAAGATGGAATATCCAGTGACTCATCTGCCGGGCTTACGAACCATTATTTCCACTGTACGCACCAGCTCAAATTTGCAAAACTCATTGTCACATGCCTGACCTCCCCTACCGCGCAAATGTCGGCGTCGTCGTCTTTAATGCCGAGGGCCTGACCCTTGTCGGTGAGCGAATGGACACCCCTGGCGCATGGCAGTACCCGCAGGGCGGCGTTGACGAAGGTGAAGATTTCGAAGCAGCCGCGGTGCGCGAGCTCTTTGAAGAAACCGGCATACCGCTGAAGAGCAGCGTATCCGCAAAAACTCCCCCTGCAGAACTGGTCGCGCGCACGAGAGATTTTCTCTATTACGATTTTCCCGCCACGCTAAACATTCCCAGGCTTACCGATCGATACCGCGGGCAAAAGCAGCTCTGGTTCCTGGCGTTCTGGAACCACCCGGTGACGCTTGCCGACCTGAAGACTCACACGCAGGAGTTTTCGCGCCTGCGCTTCATGCCGATGGCAGAAGTGACGAACCAGATTGTTACCTTTAAGCGCGAAATTTATGCCGCACTCGAAAGAGAGTTTTTACCCATCATGGCAGAATACCTCAACCAGCGAAGCAAAAGTTAGGAGGCTGTTGAAAAACAGCCATGAAGCAGGATGTTGAAACCGAGCGCAGCTGCAGACAGCCCCTCACCATGGCATGGTGAGGGGCGTTTCGCAAGCGGTTCGCATCGCGAATCGCGGTCGCTGACTCGCGACTCAGCGAGCGTCTGCAGCGAGCACGGGATTTTTTCAACATCCTGTTAGTACCATGTGGACATTGACTGTCTGTGACAGATGATCATCAGCGTGCGCGTCAAACCCCGCAGCAAAAAGACCGGCTTCGAATGGGACGCCGACGGTACGCTCGTTCTCAAAATTCACGAACCACCGGTCGACGGTAAGGCAAACAAGGCGGTAATCGATGAGATCGCTGCACTCTACGGGCTTGCGAAATCAGCAGTGCGGATTGTTAGCGGCGAGACTGCACGCACCAAGCGGGTTGAGATTCCCGACGGTTCTGCACCGCTCTCGAGAGCCTGATAATCCACCAGAGCGATGGACTCGGCATATAAGCGCACTGCTTAGCGCGACCGGCTCCGCCGCCTTGTCCGGACATTTTTGCCGCTTGTGGCAGCTGCGCGCATCCGGGAGCTCTCTAAATGCACAACCCGCTTTGCCTCGAGTTCACGTTCCCGGTAGCGGTTGATGACCGGCGAGTTCTGCAGAAAGCGATGCACAGGACGAAAGAGAATAAGAATCGCTGCTACGACGAGTGACAACAGTACTCCTGAGTAAATGTAGCCAAAGCCGATCGTTACACCAATGGCTGCCGTAGCAAATACGGTCGCCGCAGTCGTGATGCCATGCACCTCTCCCTGTTCGTGCATAATCACTCCCGCACCAATAAACCCAATACCGGTGACAATTTGAGCCGCAATGCGGCCTGGATCGCCGCCGTAGCCCTGCGCCACGGCTACTGATATAATCGCAAAGAGCGCAGTGCCGAGTGCAATGAGAATCGATGTGCGCAGGCCGGCGGGTCGGCGGAAAATTTCGCCTTCGATGCCGATAATGGTTCCGGCAAGAAATGCGGAGAGCAGCCTCGGCCCGTAAAGAAACAGAGTATTCTGCAATTGGTTCAGGTCCTCATTCACGGCAGGAAATCGCAGATCCTACCAAAGACTCTCTACGAATTCGCGGATACGCCGGATACCCTTTTCGATCTGCGCCTCGCTCGTGGCGTAGCTGATGCGGAAACCGTTTTCGTAACCAAACGCTGAGCCCGGCACCACCGCCACCAGCTTTTCATTTAAGAGACCTGTAGAGAATATCTTGCCCGTATCCGTTTCACCGGTACGCTTCGCCAAATCGGCCCAGCCTGGAGCCTCTTTCAAACCGGCAATATCCGGGAACAGGTAGAAGGTTCCCTGCGGCTGGAAGACACGCAGGCCCTTGAGGCCCGAGAGCAGCGTGAATGCGAGATCGCGACGCTTCTCGAACACCACGCGCATGTCTTCAACGCACTTCTGGTCGCCGTTGAGCGCCGCGACAGCACCCTTCTGTGCGAAACTCGTTGCGTTTGAAGTCGACTGCCCCTGGATCATATCCATTGCCGCGATGATTTCTTTCGGCCCGCCGGCATAACCCAGGCGCCAGCCGGTCATCGAGTAAGCCTTCGAAAGGCCGTTGATCACCACAGTGCGCGGCCGCAACTTTTCTGATGCCGTTGCAATGTTGAGAATTTCAATACCGTATGCAAGTTTCTCATAGATGTCGTCGGTCACGACCAACAGATCAGGAAATTTCTCGAGCACCGCTGCGAGCGCGCGAATTTCGTCCGGGGTGTAAGTCGCACCCGTGGGGTTCGAGGGGGAGTTCAGAATGAATACGCGGGTTTTATTCGTGAGCGCCTGCTCTAACTGTGCCGGGGAAACTTTGAAACCGCTCTCGAAGGTGGTACTTATCAGCTTCATCTTGCCGCCCGCGAGGCGCACAATATCTTTATAGCTTACCCAATAGGGCGCAGGACAAACGACTTCGTCTCCGTCGTTGATCACAGCCAGAAAAAAGTTATAGAGCACCTGTTTGCCGCCGGTGCCGACAATAATCTGGTTCGGCTTGAAATCCAACTGGTTGTCGCGCTGAAACTTCGCGATGATCGCCTGCTTGAGCTCGGCAATGCCAGATACTGCCGTGTACTTGGTGAAGCCCTTGTTCAGCGCATCAATCGCCGCAGCCTTGATGTGTTCTGGGGTGTCAAAGTCCGGTTCGCCGGCGCCAAAACCAACGATGTCCTTGCCCTCGGCCTTGAGTTCGTTCGCGCGGGCGGTGATCGCCAGCGTGGGGGATGGCTCAATGAGATCAAGGCGGCTTGCGAGCTTCATAACTCGCCCTAGTTGCTTTGTGAGACATACCGTCACGCATACATTGCTCCAATCGCTTCGCGGCCACGCGTCCCGTGCGCTGCATTGCGCCCATTGAAGAAGAGATACCAACATCTCTCACTCGCGACATAGCGGCAGTCCACAGCATAGACGTGGCTTGCACGCCGGCAGCGAGGTTCATCCCTGGCGAGCGCGGCGACGGCTCGATCGCCGGCCCTTCGGTCAGCATCTGCCAGTTCAGGCGCATGAATTCTGCTACGGAAGGTAGACGCTTGCTGCGCACACGGCAGTGTATCTACCGCAGGCTGCGCGTCAACGCGCTCGCATATCGGCTGTGGGTGTCGTGCCTCATGCGCCGACCCGCGAGCCTCATGCGCCAACTTGCCGGAGGGATTTTTCGCGCAAACCGCGTCCGCTAATCGGCAAAAATTCCTTCGCAAATCGTACCTATTTGCTCCACGAGGCGCCAAAGGGCGCGAATTCTTGCCGATTTTCTCTTATGTTCAGGCGAAACGCAGCCCCGGCTCGCGCAAAAAATCGCCTTTTTGTTGTTTTGCATGAGTTAGCGCACAGGCTCTAAGGCGCAATATCCTTGCTATATTATGTCACATTAGCGCAGTGGTGTATGGATTTCAAACTAGTCTCACTCTACGTGATGGCTACTTTTTACACACTGGCCGGTATAGCGCACTTTGTTATGCCCAAATTCTTTTTGCGCATCATGCCACCCTACATTCCGTGGCACAAGCCAATTGTGTACCTGAGCGGCCTCGCTGAAATCGGTCTCGGTATCCTGCTGCTGTTGCCCGAATATTCCTCCTGGGCGGCCTGGGGCATCATCGCGCTGCTCGTAGCGGTATTTCCTGCGAACCTCTACCACTTCACCAGCGGCGGTGCCGGTATGCGCATCCCTCAATGGCTGCTGGCATTGCGCTTGCCCCTGCAGGGAGTGCTCATTGCATGGGCGTGGTGGCATACATGAAGATTGCAATCGCAGCAGACCACGGCGGCTATGAGCTGAAAGAAGCGCTCAAACGGCATTTCGCGACCTACAACTTCACCGACCTGGGTACGAACAGCAATGAATCGGTGGATTATCCCGATTACGGCGCTGCGCTCGCGCGGCGCGTCGCGGCGGGTGAATTCGATCGCGGCATACTGATCTGCGGCAGCGGTATAGGCATTTCGATCGCCGCCAACAAGATCAAGGGCATTCGCGCCGCGCTCTGTCACAACGCTTATACCGCAGAAATGTCGCGCCGGCACAACGACGCCAACGTAATCGCCATGGGCGGCCGGGTGGTCGATGAAAAGACCGCAATCGAAATGACCGATATATTCCTTAAAACGGAGTTTGAAGGCGGACGGCATGCTGCCCGAGTGGCGAAAATTTCTGCGCTGGAATAAGCGCGGCTCTGCCGCGCTGGCGGTGTTGCTTATCCCGGCCGTTCTGGTCTTTGCCCAGGACGGTACACGGCCCGACACGACACGGCGCAGGGCTTTCAGCGCCGGAGACAGCTTTCTATGGCAACACGCCGAAAATCTCGAGAGGATTCGCGAGGGTAACGCGACAGTTATCCGCCTCGAACGCAAGGCCGATCAAGATCCTGCTGCCGACGATCTGCTGATTGATTTCGAACATCCGGCGCTCTTTAGAAATCCGGCGCACCAGTCGCTTGTTTTGAAGCAGAGCCTTGAGCGTACTGCCGTAAACGATCTGTCGGGTCAGGCAGCGCAGTTCAAACTGCCAGGGCACCAGCTGAAACTTAACCTGCCGGCTTACCTGAATCTCTCGGGCAACGCGGGCGAAGGCCCGTCGGGTGATTTCTCTTTTTCCTGCGAACTCAAACCGGCAACCGCGGGCGGTGAAATCCTGAGGCGGGAGAACTTTTATCAGGGAAGGCACTACCTCTTTTCCATTGCGCTGCGCAATAGTCGCCCGGTGGTCCGCTTCGAAAACCTGCTCGTCGCGACCGGGCCCGACGGTAAAGTATTGCTCGAATCCGCACAACTTCACTCAATCGACAAGCTGAAACAGGGGGGGCGCAATACCCTGCTCGTTACGTACAGCGAAGGCAGCGGCAGACTTACGCTCAGACTCAATGGCCGCGAGCAGGCAGTTTACCATTTGAAACGCCAGGGCCATGAAAACTTTGCTTTGAGCTTCTCGCATCTGAAAGCAGCGCCATTCACGCTGTTTTCTCCATACCGCGGCTATGCGGATAATGTCGTGTTCAGCAACCGCGTCCTGGGTGATGAAGACGTTCTGCATTTCGGTGCACTGAAACCTTACGGCGACCGCTACGAGCAGCGCACCGGCATCCTGCTCAGCGATATTCTCGATATGGGCTATTCGCAGAGCAGCATCGTGGCGATTAAGCCAGAAACAGAACAAAGCCAGGAAAGCCCGCTTCGGGTGGAATTTCGCTGCGCAGATCGTCGTTTCGCGCCGGAAGAAAACGAGAACCGCCTGCCATTCAGTGCGCATGGCGGCGCAGCGGGTAAGAAATGCCGCTTCGTTCAGTTCAGGGCCAGGTTCACCTCTGACAATTCCGGAGAAAAATCACCGGTTCTGAGAAAGATCACGATCGAGTACCGCGAAAATCCGCCGCCGGGCAAGCCTCTGGCACCGCGGATTCTCTCGGCTCAGGACGAGATTCTGGAAATCGAGATCGCTCCCAACACAGAACTGGATGTCATCAACGGCGGACGTTATATCGTGTACTATGGCCACGCCAAACTTAAACCCGAAGGCGCTTTCTATTTCAGAAAAGTGACTTTTGGCGCTACCATGCAGCTGGAACCGATTGCGCACAAGGTCCCCATCCGCCTGGTGCTGAACAACGAGATTCTGGCGCAAAACAAGAAATGGTCTGACTCGAAGCCGCGCTTCAAGAATCGCTACCCGGTATTCGGAAAGGGTATCGGTTATTACTTCTGGGTCTCGGCCTGCGACAATGCCTGGAGCGAGGCGCAGGAGCATGCAGACCACTGTTCAGAGCCTTCGGTTCCTGTTTTCGCGCGGTTTGATTGATCGCAAAAAGCGAAAATTTGCCGACAGCGTTCGCACAGAATATTTTTTGCCATAACTGAACGGAGTGCCCATAAAGGCAACTGTGGAGGACAAATGTTTAAGCGCGTTTTTTTGTTTATATTGACTAACGTTCTGGTTGTTGCAACTATTTCTATACTACTGAGCGTCTTTGGCGTTACACACTACGTGGAGCGCGCCGGACGCGGCTATGGCCTAAACCTGCAGAATCTGCTGGTAGTCTGCCTGGTCTGGGGTTTTGTCGGCGCATTTATCTCGCTGGCGCTTTCCAAAGTCATGGCGAAGTGGATGATGGGGCTAACCGTCATCGATCCCCGCCGAGCAAGTGGCATTGAAGCGCAGCTCGTCATGACGGTGCACCGACTGGCGCGCCAGGCAGGCCTTACCACCATGCCCGAAGTGGCAATCTACGAATCCGAAGAGGTCAACGCCTTCGCGACCGGGCCCACACGCTCAAGTTCGCTGGTTGCGGTATCTACCGGACTTCTGCGTTCCATGAGCTGGGAAGAAGTAGAAGGTGTGCTGGGCCATGAGGTCGCGCATATCGCTAACGGCGACATGGTGACGATGACGCTGCTGCAGGGCGTAGTGAACGCCTTTGTCATGTTCCTCTCACGCGTGCTGGCATTCGTTGTCAGCACTGCAGTCAGCCGCAGCGATGACGAAGAGAGCGCCTTTCCGCGCATGCTGAATATGATACTGACCATTGTGTTCGATATCGTCTTCACGCTGCTGGGCTCGATGGTCGTGGCCGCTTTCTCGCGTTACCGCGAATATCGGGCAGATGCGGGTGGCGCAAGCCTCGCTGGCAGACACAAAATGATTGCCGCACTCGACCGCCTGCGCCGCACGCAAGAGCTCATCGATAACTCAGAAGCGCCCGCAATGGCGGCAATGAAGATTTCGAATAAGGGCGGTTTCCTTGCCCTGTTCTCTACCCATCCACCTCTCGAAGACCGCATCCGCCGCCTGCAACAAGGCGTCTGATAAACGGTTGAGTGGCGCCCTTCAGGCGCCACTCAACGGCTAAAGTTTTTTCGCTTTAAAAATCAGTTTCTTGTAAGTGCGCCCGAGGCTGATGAACAAGATCGTCAACGCAATGCCAATGCCAATGCAGGCAGCCATAACTCCGCCTAGCGGAAAATTAGCGCTGATGAAGAGTATTTGCACGGGCACGCGATGGCTGTTAACAAGCAACAGCAGCACCAAAAGCACTGCTGTGATTGCCAGAGCGTTCAGTCGATAAGACATTAGCCTGCCTCGGCACGCCTGCCGCGCGGCTCCTTACCCAAAAGCAGTTTTTCCGAGCCGAAGCCGCGGCTGCGATCGCGCGCTTTCAGATCTGGCTCGTATTGGCGCTGCCACACATCGGGCAGTACTGCGTATCGTCGAGCTCGTCGTCTTCTTCTTCGAGATAGACCTCCCAGCGGTAGTCGCAGTCTTCACAGGCATAGCTGATCGCTATTTCGCGCTCGCCGCCTACTCCCTCTTCGTCGTCGTCGAAATCTTCGCTTTCTTCGTCTTCGTCGTCGTCATCGGAAGCGAGATAGAGCTTTGGTTTCAATTCTTCTTCGCGCGGGTCATACTTCGCTGGCATGCTGACGCGTGGCCCAAATGGCAAAAGGCGGGTCAAGTATTTTTGGCAAAATTGGCTTTTTTTGTTATCCTGTGGGTAAACAGAAACAAGACTGGTATTAGAAATTGACCGCCTGTCGATGGAATGACTTGAGTGGGAGATTCTTAAGTATATTTACCCGAGGAGTTTCCCTGCGAATGGAGATAAAAAGCGATGACACCACAAAAACCCGGCCAGTTAGGATCAGGAAGCCCGAATAAGACCATGAAAAACATAGCACTCATACTACTGATAGTCATCATGGCGGCCCTGACCTACGAGGTATTCCAGGAGCAGCAGGGCAAGGTTCAGGAAATACACTACTCGCGTTTCCTCGAACTCGTGGACAAACAGGCGCTCGTCACCACCGAGCAGGCGCCGCTCGTGATTCAGGGCCACCAGATCAGCGGAAAATTCAATAATGATAAAAACGAACCCGTTCTGTTCAAGACAATTATTCCTTACCCCGGCGATGCCGAGTTGCTTGAAACGCTCAAGCGCAAACAGGTAAAGTACTTCAAGGGCGCTCCCGTTGAAGAGAGTTTCTTCTGGCGCACGCTGATGCCTTTGCTGCCCTGGATTGCGATCGTCGGATTTTTCTGGTTCATGATGGCGCGGCAGGTGCAGGCAGGCAGCAACCGCGCACTGACGTTCGGCAAATCGAGGCCAAAGGTGGGGCCCGACATGAAAAACCGCGTCACCTTTGCCGATGTTGCCGGTGTCGATGAAGCGAAAGAAGAACTGAAAGAAGTAGTGGATTTTCTGAAGGCCCCGCAAAAATTTCAGGCCATTGGCGCCAAGATCCCGCGCGGTGTTCTGCTGGTAGGCCCCCCTGGTACGGGCAAGACACTGCTCGCAAAAGCTGTAGCAGGCGAGGCAGGTGTCCCCTTCTTTTCCATCTCGGGCTCTGACTTCGTCGAAATGTTCGTCGGTGTGGGAGCTAGCCGGGTACGCGACCTCTTTGCCCAGGCTAAGCGGCAAACCCCTTGCATCGTTTTCATCGACGAGATTGATGCCGTGGGTCGGCTGCGCGGCGCAGGTTTAGGCGGTGGCCACGATGAACGCGAGCAGACCTTAAACCAGCTGCTTGTCGAGATGGATGGCTTCGAAGAAAACGAAGGTATCATCATCATTGCGGCAACCAACCGCTCGGATGTGCTCGATCCTGCGCTCTTGCGGCCAGGACGCTTTGACCGTCAAGTGGTCGTTGACACGCCCGATCTGAAGGGCCGCGAGGCGATCCTCAAGATACATGGACGCAAAGTGCCCATGGAAGAAGGTACATCCATGGAAAAAATTGCGCGCGGAACACCCGGGTTTACCGGTGCCGACCTGGCGAACCTGATCAACGAGGCGGCGCTGCTCGCTGCGCGCAACGACCGCAAGAAAGTGACGGAAGAAGATCTGGACAATGCCCGCGATAAGGTATTGATGGGCCCGGAGCGCAAGTCCTTCTTCATTATTCCCGAAGAGAAAAGAATCATTGCCTACCACGAGGCAGGTCATGCAATCCTCGGCGAATTGCTCGAACATGCAGAGCAGATCCACAAGGTAACCATCATACCGCGCGGACGGGCGCTGGGCATTACGCAGCACCTGCCTGAGCAGGAAAAGCACATGCGCTCGCGCAACTACTGGCTGGACCAGCTTGTCGTACTGATGGGCGGGCGTCTCGCCGAAGAAATCGAGTTTGAGGACGTCACCACGGGGGCATCGAACGACATCGAACGCGCCACGCAGATCGCACGGCGCATGGTCACTGAATGGGGTATGTCAGAACGCGTTGGGCCGATTCGCTTAAGCGGTTCTGATGCGAGTTCACCTTTCCTTGGCAGAGACTACACGCGCAAGGGCGATCACTCTGAGGAATACGCAAAGCTCGTCGATAGCGAGGTTAAGCGTATCATTGACACGGCATTCGAGCGCGGGCGCACCCTGCTGAAAAAGCATAAAAAGAAACTCGACCTCGTTTCGCAGGCGCTGCTCGAGCGCGAAACGATTACGGGCGAAGAACTGCGTGAAATTATGAGCGGACGCAAGCTGAAACCCGTGGTGCCCAGCGCGCCGAGCGGCAAGACGGATGACAAGAAACCATCTAGCGCAGGCACACCGTCATTCGGCGGCGATCTGCTCTCCGGCGCTGCGCCGGCATAACACGATGTTATCAGGGTCAGGGGAGGAGCTACGTCAAAGAAAAAGCTCCCCCGGCCCGATCATCTACATCTTTCTCGACGGCGTTGGTCTCGGCATTGCAGACCCTGCAGTAAACCCCTTCGCGCGGTTCAAGAACAGGTTTTTCGGAGCGCATGCCGGGGGCAAATATGCGATGCCCGGTGAAGTGATTTCCACCGACGCTCACATGGGAATTCCGGGGCTGCCGCAGTCTGCCACAGGGCAGACCGCGCTTTTCACCGGATACAACGGACCGCAAATACTGGGCAGGCATGTGAATGGCTACCCCACTTATACTCTGCGCCCCTACTTTAAAGAAAAGAACATACTGAAGCTGCTGAATGAAGCGGGCTGGAATGCGACTCTGCTCAATTCGTATTCGCCGCTCTACCTGAAGCGACTGGAGCACCCCCGCGCCGAGCGCATGCTCTCTGCGTCGTCGCTTATGCAGAGACACTCGGGCAAGCCCTACTTTACAACCGGCGATTATCTCGCGGGGCGCAGCCTTTACATGGATATGAGTAACTGGTTTTTGCGTAAGCACGGTCTTGATATTCCCCTCGCACGACCATACGACAACGGTCGAAGGCTGGTCTTAATCGCCCGGCAGTATGACCTGGTAATTTTCGAGTATTTTTTTACAGACAAAGTAGGCCACGAACAGGCATGGGGCGCGGCGAAGCGAATACTCAGCCATGTGGACGACTTCCTGCAGGGAGTTTGGGATGAACTCGATCAAAAGCGAGAAACGGTGGTCATAAGCTCTGATCATGGCAACATGGAAGATCTTTCAGTGAAAACCCACACCGCAAATCCGGTGGGCACCTGGGTGCACGGCCGGCATAGTCTGCGGTTCACCGACCACGTAAAGAGCCTGATGGACATTCCGCGCGTCATACTGGATATTTTTGATTTGCCTTTTGCCTCAGATTTTAGACCAAGCACAGTTAGAAACCCCGCCGAAGAAGAATAGCCAGGTCCGCCGGCATTCAGGGCAAGGGCGAAAACCACACAGGTAACTGCATTGAACATAGGCATCGTCGACGTCGGGTCGAACAATATCAAGCTGGAAATCTTCGAGGTCGCTGCAGACGGCCACTCGCATTTGGTCTTCAGCGAGAAATTTCAGGCACGTCTGGGCGCTGACGTATTTTTGACCCGTCGTCTGCGCGTGGAGAATACCGAAACAGCCATTGCGGCGCTCAAACAAATACGGCGCATCACGCAGGAATTCAAATGCCGCCACACTGTTGCTGTCGCGACCGCAGCGCTGCGCGAATGCGACAGTACGGACTTTATAGAGCGCGTCCAGCGCGAGGCACAGATCAATGTCTCGATAATCTCAGGTCTCGAAGAAGCGCGCCTCGTGTATAGCGGAGTAAGAGCACATACTTCGCTGGGCCAAAGCAATGTTCTGATCAACGACATCGGCGGCGGTTCGACGGAAATACTTGTCTGCAATGACGATCACATCCATTTTGTGGAGAGTTTGCGCCTCGGCACGGTACGCCTGCGCGATATGTTCGATATCGAGTCCAAAGACCTGGTAAAGCTGGTCGAAAAGTATGTACAGCGTTCCGTCGAGCCGTACCTGGATGACATCCGGCGTTTTAGCCCGGAAGCCGCATTGTGTACCGGGGGCACCGCCCGAACGATACTGGAGATTCTGCGCGAGATGGGCGTGTCGCTGCGCGAACAGCTGAAGCTGCCGATGGTCGAGACCAAGGATTTTGCCGAGGTTGTCGATCACCTCTCGCAGATGAGCCGGAAGGAACTTGCCCGAATCAAGAGCATCGACGAAGGCCGGCGCGATATCATCTTACCCGGCGCTGCCCTGCTGCTTGGTCTGCTCAGGCATACGCGCATGAATCGCTTCATGGTTTCGCCCAACGGATTGCGCGACGGAGCGCTCGCTGACTATGTTTACAACAAGGTGAACAAGAATGTTTACCTCAGAAGCCAGACCCAGTTCCGTGAGACAGGCCTCACAGCGATTGTGGACAAGTACAGGATGGATCGCGGTCATTCGGAGCACGTAGCGCAGCTCTCGGTGCAGCTCTTTGATCTCTTTGCCGAACTGCACCGGCTGCCGACGGAAACTCGCGACCTGCTCAAGGCTGCGGCAATGCTGCACGATATCGGAAAATTCATCGACTATTCGCAGCACCACAAGCATTCCCTTTATATCCTGAGTAACGTGAATCTGCCAGGCTACGACAATGACGAACGCGACATCATCGCGCACACCGCACGCTATCACCGCAAATCGAACCCAAAGGCCTCGCACATCGAATTCCAGCGACTGAGCGGCCGCACACAAGACACCATTGTCAAACTCTCTGTTCTGCTGCGTATTGCGGACAGCCTCGACCGCAGCTATGCGAGCGCCATTACCGGATTGCGCGTGCGCAAGACTGGCGACCGCGCCTGGCAGATCGGCTTTGACAGCGCAGTCGAAAGCCAGCTCGAACGCTGGGCCTTTGCGCGTAAGAAAGACCAGTTTGAGAAAGTTTTCGGCGTATCACTCGATCTCGAGTGATGCGCCGAGGATACTTCAAGGGTTTTGATTCTGCAGGCGCTGCAGCAACGCCATCTGGCCAGCGGCATAGCTATCCGCAGCTTGGCGCAACTCACCAGCTGCATCGCAGCTGAGAGGCTGTCTCTCCGCTGAGTCGATTGTGAGGTTAAACATGCGGCAACTGCTATCGCGCAGGCGCTGCAATTTTTTTAACTCATTCGTATAGACCGTAATAGTGCCCTCGTTTCCGTAGGCGAAGATATTGGAACGCCGGTAATTGCGTAAGAGCGAGACCCCCTGGAAGTCGCGCGGGCTGTGGCCTATTTCGAGCAGGTCGAGCAGCGTGGGAGCGATATCGACGTGTGAGGTCGGAAAATGAACTTCGCGCGGTTTGAGTTTTGACGGATACCAGATCATCGCCGGCACCGCGAGATTTTCTTCATAACTGTGCAGCGAATGTATATAGTTTCCCGGGTGCTGTTTAAAAGCCTCGCTGTGGTCGCCGACAAG
>CAYOZO010000004.1:0-27750 GCA_964408405.1 uncultured Turneriella sp. | reverse complement strand
GTTTTCGCGTTGTTCCAGTGCGCTGAAAAACTTTTTCAACTGCTCATCCAAAAGGCGCAGATTGTCAACGTAGCGGTCAAGACGCGAGCGCCCGGGCGTGATGCGCCACCCGGGCCCGTAGTCATGGTACGGGTAGTGCGGGGCAAAGCTGATGTAAACGGAGAAGAACGGTTCCTGCAGGGTCATAAGCCGTGCGGCAAAATAGTCTGCTGTCTGTATTTCGTTCCTGGCGTCGGCTGGTTCTGTGCGGCTTTCACTGAAGCTCAGCTGGCTCTTACCAATAATTTCCCGGAGGCCGTTATTACGAAACAGGCCATTCGGGAAATACCATTCGGTCACGCAGGGAGTAACCACAAGGCCGCGGTGCTCCGGAAGATAGCGATTCCATGTCTTTATACGCAGACCTTTCTTCAGCGAAAAGAATTCATCTGATGGTTCCGGATAAAGCCCGGTAAAGAGTGAAAACAGCGCGCGGGGGGAGCTATTGGCGGTCGCGTAGTGGCGCGCAAGATAGAGCGATTCTCCTCTTAACTTTTGTAAGAAAGGCATCGGCACGCCCTTACCCCTGAGCGTCAGCGATTCGTCAAAGACGTAGCGCGAGCCGGTGCTTTCCAGGACAATGAAAAGAATGTTGGGAGTATTCTTGTCGGCATGTTTGCCCAGATGCAGTTCGCGCGGTAACCCTGCGGGCAGCGGGTCGAAGTGCGCCGGCCTTGAGGCCAAGAGAGTGGTTGTATTCTTTTCCGCGAGGCGCAGCGCAGCCACTGCAGGAATACGCAGCACAGGAGAGATGGCCGCATAGCCGGGCAAAGCTCCCGGAAGAGTGAAAGCTCCCACTAGCACAGTTGCTGCAGTGAGTGCAAGAGCAACTTTTGCAGAAATTATCTGAGGAACCGGTACAGCGCGGCGGACCAGAAAAGAGAAAAGCGCGAGCGCGATGATGCTTAGGTCATACCAGTCAAAAAGACTCAGCATGGTAACAACGGACATTGCCGCTGTGCCCTCGCGATAGAGCGGAAGGTCGAGCGGCCGGTGGAATGCCGCGAGAGTGCGCAGATCGGTCACGACAAGAAATGCATAAGTAACATTGCCCAGCGTCGCTGCAATGGGTAAGAACCTCAGCGGGAGCGACGGTATAATTGAACGGCGAATTGCCAGATAGAGCGCGAACTCAGCTAATCCGGGTAAGACGACAAGCAGGGCGAGCGTAAAACCATTGAGCCGCTCAGAAAGCCCGGCGCACAACATAGTAATACGCGCGACGACAAAGATTACGGGGAACACGCTGGCTCAATTAGCCTTCCGCGAGATGCGCCGAAAAACCTTTTTCGGCCTGTCTCTGCCTGATAGTTTTGCCAAATGGCGCTCGCGCTGGCTTTTGAATCGAGCTGTGACGAAACGGGTGTAGCGCTTGTCGAGGACGGCTGTCGCGTTATTGCTGCCCCACTCTACAGCCAGCTGCGCGAGCACAGGCCCTACGGCGGTATCGTACCCGAATATGCCAGCCGGGCGCATCTCGAAAAGTTTACGCCCTTGCTGGCAGAAATTCTGCGCGAGCATCCGCTAAAACCCGGCGATCTGAGTTACGTGGCCGTTACAACGCGCCCGGGACTCGTGGGAGCTCTGCTCGTCGGCTACCAGTCTGCTCTTGCCTGCTCGCGCCACTTCGCAGTACCGCTGATCGGCGTACACCATCTCGAGGCACATCTCGCTGCCGTTGCGCTGTCAGGTATTGCATTGCCCTACCCTCACCTCGGACTGATTCTTTCCGGCGGCAACTCGGCAATCTACCATCTCAATTCCCCTGGGGATGTGGCACTGCTGGGCGACACACTCGACGATGCCGCCGGCGAGGCGCTCGACAAGGCCGCACAGATCCTGGGGCTCGGTTATCCCGGCGGGCCGGCAATGGAAAAGGCTGCGCGGCGTTATGCAGAAGCGCGAAACGTGAAACCAGGCGACGAACATTTACTCGCTGACGAAAACCCGTTTCCGCAGATTCTGAAGAGTCTGCCCCGTCATGCAATCCAGTTCAGTTTCAGCGGCATTAAAACCGCGCTGCTGCGGGCAGCAAATTCACCGGGCAGGTCTGCGGAATTCTATGCCTTTCACTATCAGGAGCGCATCGTCGAACACATCGTGCGAAATCTCGAACATGCGCTTCTACTGCATCTCAATCTGCCTGTAGTTGCGGCGGGGGGAGTGATGGCGAATACGCGCCTGCGTACTGCGCTGGAAAATCTCTGCCGTTCTAAAAGCCGGGCGCTCTACATTCCTGAGTTGAGATACTGCACCGATAACGCGGCGATGGTGGCGGCGGCAGCGCACCTCTATTATGCCCGGAAGATTGCGCCGAAGTTCATGAGCATCAGCTCTTCGAACAGCTTTTCCGCAGCAGCAGACACGCGCGCTTTCGGTGAGCGGTAGAACATGGCTACTGGGCGCCGGGCAGACCACAAAATTACGGCGCTCTGCCGCAAAATACAGAATTTGCCTCAGGTTCCACGTTTCGTTTTTTTTGCCGCTGAGCAGAATGAAGACCTGGCAGAACTACTTTCCACCCTGCGCGAAAAACTTATCGCGCTGTACGGCAACTGCGACGAAGTACACCTTTCGGGCTACGATAACGACGCGGCTACCTGGCATGCAGAAATGATGACGATGCCGATGTTCCCGAGCGGCAGGCTGATACTCATACGCCATGCCGAGGCGCTGCTCAGGCGGATCGAGACGCAGCCGCGTGTACTCGCCAACTACCTGCATGACTTTCCGCAGGCCCCTGAATTTACCGTCTCGGTACTGCAGTTCGGCGAAAAGAAAGTTCCGAAAAAACTGCAACCGCTCGAAGAACTTGCGCTACTCTACGAGGACCAGCCGCTATCGCCTGAAGAGCTGGCCGATCACCTCTTAGCACGGGCACAGGCGCTCGGATTCGCCGCAGAACGCGACGCGCTCGATCTGCTCATCGACAAATGCGCCGGCAAGGAGCGCCTTGTCCTTGCGGGCTTTGACCGGCTGATCACGTTCCGGCTGCATGAAAAGAAAATCTCCGTAGCAGACGTAGAAGAAGTGATAGGTACTGCAGAGAGCAATATGCACTTCAGACTGCTCGATGAAACCGCGCGGCGGAACATCGGCGAGTGCCTGCGCATATTGCAGTTGCACGCGCTTGACAGCGCCGAACAGCTGATAGCCGCTCTGGCTCGCCTTTTCAGCGAGGCGTTGCGCTACTACTATTACGAACGCAGCGGTATGTCTGCCGCAGAAATCGGTAAGATTATTGCCCAACGGCCACTTACCGGTTACCCTCTCAAAAAGAGTATCGAACGCTGGTCTCTCTTACTGCAAAAGTATTCTCCTGCGGGAGTGCGCGTCGTCATGGACGCGCTCGTGAAAGTGGATACGCTGATCAAAGAGAACCAGGACGCCGCACAGCAGCAGGTAATTCTGACGAGCTTCTACCTGATGCTTTCCCGAGCTCTCTGAGGTCAACGTCAGACAATATTGAAGTATTCGAAGATCTTCGGCGAAAACGCGATATATTGCTTTCCGGCAATATCTTTCCGGATGTGCAGCAGGTTTTGGTTGCGCAGCTTCAGCAGACTCTGGTTGGCGTCTTCGACCGTAATACCGGCCGTCTTTTTCAGGTAATCGCAGAAACCCAGGTATGGCAGCAGCAGCACCTGACCAGAGGCGTCCTTATGCCCCTCGATATTCCAGTAACCAGCCATTGCCTTGAGCACGCGCGTCTCGCGGCTGAAAACAAGCAGTTCGCTGATCTGGTTGTCCGCATTGCGCAGGCGTTCACAAAGTTTGCGAATCATGTTGATCGCAAACGAAGTGTTGTTGTTAATCATGTAATCGAAGGATTTCTTATCGATACGCAAGATGACACTTTCTGTGGCAACCGTCGCCGTTGCAGAACGCGGCGAATCGGTAAAAAGCGCCATCTCCCCGAAAAAATCGCCGTCACGCAGCGTCGCAAGCACCTGCTCGGCATTGCGGGCACGCTTGGAAATATTTACCTGCCCCTGGTGGATGATGAACATCTCTTCGGCGTGGTCGCCTTCTTTGAAAATAGTCTGGCCGGCGCTGTAGGTTGAACCAAACCGTTTGACGAGCTCTGCACTCATGTTTTCCGGGACTTACTATCCGCCCATTATATCATCGACCTGCGGCAAAATGCTCTTAAGTTTCTGGAATTGTTCGTAAGTCAGCGCGACGCCTTTTTTGGTCGGCGCCAGTTCGCCGGCGTCATTGGTGTACCAGGTACGCAGGTGCAGGAGCTTTTTGCCCTTAAACTCTCCTACTTCGACTCGGATGACCTCTCCCCGTCCTTTATCAATGTCAATCAGTACCTTGTTTTCCATGGCTCATGCCAGTACCCGCTCGCCCTTTGCGACGGATAATCCTTTTTGGATCCAGAGGGGGATGCCTAAAACGGCAGAATAGGCACTTTCTTCTTGAGGTTACCTTTCACCTTGGTAGTCAGCGCCCGACGCAGGTCTGCGGTAAATGCTTTGACCAGCTGCCCCTGCTCTGCCTCGGTATCGAAATTAAAAGCAAGCAAGCCCGGAGAATCCTCGACCATGGGCCAGACATTTTCGGGCGTTAATTGCAGCAGGCCCATGGGCATGGTATAGAATGGTTCACCGCGCAGGCGCACCTTGCTAAGTTCAACATTCGTCACAATCTTCCATTTGCCCTGACGGGCTGTTGCAGCCAGGCGAATATCTGCATTCCCGGCCAGCACCGTCAGCCGACGCGAGCTCAGCTTCGGTATTTTTTCCAGCTGCCTGAGGCTAAGCATTGCGGTGAAAGCGCCGCTCATGAGCCGCCAGTTGTCGTTCGTACGGTTAAAGTTCACCGCCAGTTCGCGTGCGCTCCCCTGAATCCGTACTCCGCTCAAAGATAGCTGGGATGCGCGCAGCTCCAAAGCATCTGGCCGCGGCTCGCTCAGGCGAAGTGTTCCCGCGAGCGAGGCCTCGCCGATATACGGCAGATGAAAGCGCGCCTGATTCAGGCGGACCTCAAGACCAGAGCCTGGCGCAATCTCGGACAGGCGCAGGGGGCCCGATTGTGGAGTAGCCGCGAAACACGACTTTTGCCAGCTCTGGTTATTAAGTTGAGCTCCGTTAACGGCAAGCGCCGTCAGACGCCGCTCGCGAAGCAGAAACTCCCCGGTAAGTTCCGTGATCTCAAACAACAGACGTCCTTCGCAGGGAGACCCCGTTCGTCCCGAAACTTTAACACCTTTTAACACAAAACTACGCGCAAGAAATGAAACCGATATACTGCTCGCCTGAATTTCGCGGGGTAGCCAGGCGAGAATGAACTGCTCTACGCGCAGAATGAACCAAATCGTTGTTCCCGTAAAAGCTACGGCCAGGAGCAGCGCGCCGAGTTTTAAGTAGAACCGCGGGCGCCGCCACCGCCGGTGCGGGATATGCCTGGCCTCTGCCGGCGACATCAGCCGGGAGGCCAGCCCATATGGCGACCGGAAAGAATATGCCAATGCAGATGATAGACTGTCTGGCCACCATGTTCCCCCGTATTGGCCACTACGCGAAAACCCTGGGTGAGTTTTTCCTGTTCGGTGATCTTTTTGAGACTATCGTGCATAGCCTGCGCGAGCAAGGCATCCAGCCCAAGAATATTTTCCAGATGTTTCTTAGGCACCAGAAGAATGTGCACCGGGGCAACGGGATTTATATCGCGGAAGGCAAGCGTGTCATCGTCCTCAAATACCAACTGCGCCGGAATTTTTTTCCCGACGATTTTACAAAACAGACAGTTTTCCATTCATCCTCCCTGTATCAACGCGCAGCAGCGTGGCATGGCTCTGTCACGGGCTCATCCGTTTTTCGACCATTCCCGGCAGAATACCGAGCATTTCGTAGCGTTGCTCTTCGTAGTGCAGGATAATTTCCCGTGCGCCAATACGTCCCATTTCGCCCTCTACATACGGGCTGCCGTGCAGAAGAATGACCTTGCGGTCGCGCTGCACCTCAGCCCATTCAGAGCCCATTTTTACAGGCGGAGCGGAGCTGTCACTGCTGAACTGCATAATAATGACATCGCCGCGCGCCTGCGGGTTGGCCTTCTCTTTTGCCTTTGTCAGCGTAGTCGCGACGATTTCTGCCGTCGGCATGGATTTCTTGTTATAGAAAATCGTCCGGGTACGGTTTTGCCTCCGGCCTGATAAAGTCATAGCTCCCGTAGCCTTGGTCCACTCAAAAGTATCGCCGTACGACCGGGTGTTTTCTTCACGGTTTATGAGCGTGACGTTGTCGCTCGCCCGCACAAGTTCTGCTCCGGCGCCGAATATCTCAGCAGTATCGCTGTAGGCAGAGTAGGTTTTACGATCAAGAGAGACGCGCCGCCGCAGAGTCAGCTTCTGGCCAAACGGCAGGCTGTCGTCTTTCTGCAGAGTGCCCTCTTCGGCCCGCACTGCCGATTCGACCGGCCGCTTGCGCCGATCGTCATTGTCAGGCCGGCTGAAAAACGCGCGAACATTGCCTCTGAAATCCGAAGTATTTTTTGCCAGGTCCCACTGGATCTTGTCGGCGAGAAACACGTCAGAATCGGAAAAAATACGCGGGCTGTCTTCTGAACGTACAAGTTCCTGCGTTTCCAGGAATTCAGCGCTATTCGCATAGAGTATGGCAGAACGCCCCGTTGCCACTACGTTGCCGCGCGCCACAGAAACCGAAGTCTCAAAGTTTCGCTCCAGCTCCTGCGAAGTGAGCTGGATCTTTTCCTTTGTATTTTTTCTGTCTTTGACCTGCGTCTGAAGTCTGGCGTTACCCCGCAGGACTGCCCTGTTCTCTGATCGGATAAAGAGCGCTTCGTCAGCGGTGATACGCGTCGCATTGCGGGTATCGACGATTTCCACCGGACCGCGCGCGTAGGCCAGGTGACCATCGTCACCATAGATTTCGATCACTGGAGATGACATCTTCACATTCCTGGCAGCGATGCGCGCATGGCCCTTGAGCCGGATAATCGTGTCATTCTTCTTCTCGAACGGGTTTAACCCGCTCTCCTTAATAAATTCGTCACCGCTGAACTTAAACCTGCCGCGCTTCTTTTTTGCCTTTTTATCCATCCTGGGCGGATCTTTGCGCAGCGTTTCCATCGGGGGCGAGGCTGCCTGCTCAGGCGGTTGCATGAGTTCTGCTGCGCCGTTCATGTCGGCAGGCGTGGCGGGTCCCACCTGTGCGGTTTGCGGGGGAGTTTTGACTGATTTGCTGCTACAGTCCTGCGACAGCAATGACACAAGCGCCAGCAGAAATGCAGGCCCAACTTTTCTTGACCGCGCAGTCACGGCTTGCATTGCGCCTACGCTCCGCGTATTTTTCGGCAGTTTGCTACAGATCATCTGCCGTGATCAGCCGGACAGCGCGGCGGTTGGTGATATAGCTGTACATCCAAAGGATCATGACGGCAAACCGGTTGCGGAATCCCACGAGATAGAGCACATGAATGAGCGACCACAGTAGCCAGGCAATCACTCCCGTAACGTGCACACGACCAATCTTGGCAACAGCCCTGCCGCGTCCTATCGTCGCCATCGACCCCTTATCCCAATAGCGAAAGTCAGGAAAGCTCCTGCCCTTCATTTCGGCAACGATGCGCTTAGCGAGGTACTGTCCCTGCTGTATCGCCACGGGAGCGACACCCGGCAATGGCTTGCCGGTCGCGGCATCAACGCAGTGCGCCGCGTCGCCGAGGACACAGATTTCGCCATGCGCTTCGAGCGAAAGATTGCCCTTAACGATTGCCCGACCCGCCTTGTCGAGCGGCGTGCCGAGAGTTTTCAGCAGCGATGAGGCAGTGTTGCCTGCGGCCCAGAAAACGTTGGAAGTCGAAACAAGTTCGGTAGCTCCAGCGGAAGGGCCGACGACAATCTGGACACCGTCATACATGACATTAGCCACGGTTGCCTTCAGACGCACTTCCACACCGAGTCGTTCGAGCTCGTTCTTCGCGTTGTCTCCCAGGGAACCAGGAAATGCCATCAGCAGGCGCTCCCCGCCTTCTACCAGTATGACGCGCGTAGTACGGGGATCAATCCCCCTGAATTCTTTTTTAAGTGTCTGGTGCGCGATCTCCGCAATTGCGCCGGCAAGTTCTACGCCCGTCGGACCTCCGCCGACAATCACGAAGGTAAGTAGCTTACGCAATTCGGCGCTATCCGCATTGCCGATAGCAAGCATCGCTTCGGCTTTTTCGAAACTCGCCAGTATTTTCTGCCGTATGCGCAGCGCGTCAGCAAGACTTTTGAGTCCCGGCGCAGTCTTTTCCCATTCGGGATGTCCGAAGTACGAATGGCGCGCTCCGGTAGCAAGTACCAGGAGATCGAATTCATCGCCAGTGACGAGCCGGATTTTTTTTTTAGCGGCGAGTACTTCGCCCACACGGTTCATCAGCACGCGCACGTTTTTCTGGCTGCGAAAAATCGCGCGCAGAGGCATCGCAATATGTCCGGGCGAGAGCGAGGCAGTGGCAACCTGGTAAAGCAGCGGCTGGAAAAGGTGGTGGTTGGCCTTATCGATCAGAGTAATATACACCGGGGCGCGCTTCAGGCGGCGAGCAAGCGTCAAGCCCGCAAACCCTCCACCGACGATGATGACGTGAGGGCGCTTCGCCTTACCGGCCTCAACCGGTGGCCAGCTGTGAGTCTGCAATACCTGACGGGATACGCCTTCAGCCATCTAGAACGTGCCCGGTAGAACGCTGTTGTATTTTTTACGCAGGCGTGCAGGACGCTTATTCGGCGCTGTTATGACGCCAAACTTGACCGTTCCTTTTAGTGTATTGAGGCTACCTTTCTTCGCAGCGAGCAAAGGCAAAGCCGCCTTAAGTACACGCTGCGCGTTGTCCGAGTTCTTCCTGACCACTGCCATGATTTCATCTGCCGTTACTGCGTGGTCGTGTTCGCGCCATGAATCATAGTCCGTCGCCATGCAAATCATCTGGTATGGCAGCTCCAGTTCACGCGCAAGTTTCGCTTCAGGCAGCACGCTCATGTTGATGATGCCGGCGCCCCATGACTTGTAGAGTTTCGACTCAGCCCGCGTGGAAAACTGTGTACCTTCCATGCAGACCAGCGTTTCTTTTTCGTGCAGCGGTAACTGCAGTTTTTGAATGGCTTCTTTCAGAATGGCCGCAAGGCCCGCATCCATCGGGTCGCCAAATGAGACATGTACCACAATACCTTCATCATAGTAGGTATCGCGCCGATGCCGTGTGCGATCAATGATCTGGTCGGGCAGCACAAAATGACCAGGAGCAATTTCTTCTTTCAAAGAACCAACGGCAGAGAAGGCAATGACCGCTTCGCAACCGAGCAGCTTGAGCGCTGCCATATTGGCGTGCGCCGGTATTGCGGTCGGGGGTATGAAATGTCCCTTACCGTGGCGGGGCAGAAATGCGAGCGTCAGCGCCTTGCCGTTTTCTTCATAGGTTGCGATAGTGACTGCGTCAGAGGGTTTACCCCAGGGCGTTTTGACTTGGATCCTGTCGATGACCTTCATGCCTTCGACACTGTAAACCCCCGTGCCGCCAATTATTCCAATATCTGCCCGATGTTTCATACTCCACCTGCCATCTGTCTTGCTACCTCTGCGAGCAACCGCACTCCGTAACCGCTGCCCGAGGCCGTATAGACGTTGAAGGGCTTCTTAATCATCCCCACTCCGGCAATGTCAAGATGCACCCACATCTGCCCTTCGTCGATAAATGCATTCAGAAATTCCGCCGCGGTGCATGCCCCGCCATAACGTCCCCCGATATTGTTGATGTCCGCAATGTCTGAATTGAGCAGTTCACGGTAGCGCGGGCCAATCGGCAGCGCCCAGACCGGTTCGCGCGACTCTGCGGCTGCCTTTTCCACAATCGAGCGCGCCGTATCATTATTGCTGAAGAGGCCTGCGTAGAAATCCCCGAGAGCGACAACACACGCACCCGTCAGCGTCGCCATGTCAATGATGAGATCGGTCTTGTAATTCTTCTGCACGTAGGTGAGTGCGTCAGCAAGAATCAGCCGGCCCTCGGCGTCGGTATTCTGTACCTCAACTGTCTTGCCATTGAGCGCAGTATAGACATCACCGGGCTTGAAGGCATTGCCCGAAGGCATATTCTCGACCATCGCAACTGCGCAGATGACGTTTACGGGAATTTTTTGTTCCGCTATCGCCGCGAGGGCATGCAGCGCCATCGCGCTGCCCGACATGTCATACTTCATCTCGTGCATGTCGGCTCCCGGTTTGAGCGAAATACCGCCGGTATCAAATGTGACTCCCTTGCCAACGAGCCCCAGCGTCTTTTTCGCCTGCGGATGCCGGTATTCCAGAACGATGAACCGCGGTTCACGGTCCGACCCCTGGCTCACCGCGAGTATACCGCCCGCACCCATGCGCGTAAGGTCCGCTCGGCCGAATGATTTACGCGCGAGCTTGTACTGTTTTGCAATCGCCGCTGCGCGTTCATCCATGGTCTGCGGCGTGATGTAGTTGCCGGGCAATGCCTGCGTTTGCCGCATGGCATTAATATGCCGGGCTTCGACAAGGGCAGAAGCGAGAATTTCTTGTGCAACTTTGGCGAAACTCTGTGGCACGACTATTGCCGTCTTCTGGACAACTACCTTCTTCCTGTTTTTCTCTCCCTTCAGAAAATCAGATGGGTACTCGGCATTGCTCTGTGCGACGACAAGCAGCCGCAGCGCTGTGCGAAATCCGACTTTATCATAGACCACGCGGTCGATGAGTATCTGGTATTCTTCGAGTTTCTGCGCCGCCTTAACGAGCGCAGCTGCTACAGTATCGGCGAAAATTTCGGCATTGAGTTTTTCGAACGCGCCAAGACCGACAACAAAGCCATTGGCATTGGTGACTGTCTCGCCTGCATCGGCCTTGAAAAATGCGGGCAAACCACTGATTTTTTTCGCCTCTTCCTGCGTGACAAACTGCACGCGGTGCCGTTTGCCGTCAGGCTTGCCGGCAATCTCACAGCGGATTTTTGCCGGGTAGGCAAGTATGCCTGCTGCATTGCTGTCTTTGCGGGGGGATTTTCCCTTTTTCTGCGCCATGGTTTTGTTTTCAAAAAATGCTCAGCGCGGAAAGTAAAAGGCGGAAATAGCAGGATGTTGAAAAAATCCCGTGCTCGCTGCAGACGCCGCGATTCGCGATGCGAACCGCTTGCGAAACGCCCCTCACCATAGCATGGTGAGGGGCTGTCTGCAGCTTAAGCTCGGTTTCAACATCCTGCTCCATGGCTGTTTTTCAACAGCCTGATAGGGCGTATCTCGCGATGGCTCCCCGTGGCTGGCTAAAAAGCTTAACAGCTTATGGCGTACGAAGGGTGCTACCGCAGATGCAGAGCGTACGCAAGCTGAGACGCCGTCAGGGTTTCACTCTGGTGGAACTCATGGTCGTGCTGGTAATCGGCGGCTCACTGCTGCTGATGGCATACAACCTCTTGACTGGCTTCATGCAGGCGCAGCTGTCGGGGAATCAGGACATCGCTTTCGAGGGGTATTTTCAGGATGCGCGCCGGCAGGCGCTGATACAGGCGAAGACGCTGACGCTCGAAATCAACCTCGACAAGAAGACCTTCGGCCTGCGCGAATACGATCCTAAACTGGAGCTGAATCCCGACGCATCGCTGCAGCAGCTTGCAGAAATCAAGCGCTACCGCACCGACCGCTCCGTCGACACAGAACGCGCTGAGGAGGAAAAGCCCAAACCCAGGTGGGTCAATCCAGAACGCAAAATACCCACCGCGCTCACCAAGATACTCAGCAGCTCGGGCCTTGAGTTGACCGGACCGATTCTCTACATCCACTTTTACCCGACCGGGAATTCGGACGCAGTCATTCTGCAGTTCGGCGAGACAAACCCCAACTATGTCTACATACCTCGCTACAACCTGCAACCGGTACATCTTAACCAGCTCACGGCATTTGAACGCCAGAGGGTAGTCAGGCAATGAAGCTATTCTACCGCTTGAAGCGCTACGCGCACCATCGCCGCCGGTATGGTTTTACGCTCATTGAGGTACTCATGGCGATGATGCTCACTGCCTCAATGACAGGACTTCTGATTTCAAGCGTGGTGAACGCAATGTCCATGCGGCAGAAAGCGCTCAGCCTAGACAAAGCGGTCACGCTAGCGAAAAAGAAAATGCACGAGATTAAGGCGCTCAACAAAACTGACAGCGGCCAGGGGGAGTTTCCCGGCATACCCGGCTACCGCTTTGCCTATACAATCCGCGAACAGGAACTCGACCTGCAGAAGATTGCCGATGAACTTGGCGCAGGCAAAGAGGTCGCCAACAGCGCGGCGGCCAAATACTTCAAAGAGCGCAATAATGCCGCAAAGAGCGCGACAGGTCTAACCTTCAAACTGCTGCATTTTCACGTCGAAGTCAGCTGGAGCGAAAAAGATACCTATGCGCTCGACTACTACCGGGGCCTCGGTATATGAAAATAGCCCGAAGGCAAAGCGGTTTTACTCTTGTTGAATTGCTCATCGTCATCGGACTTGCCGGATTTATTTTTACGACGCTGATGGCAGTTTACCTGCAGATAAAAAAACTTGCGTATGAGCAGACCCGCGTTTCCAACCAGTCGGCCGCCGTAATCGAATTCGGCACGGCGATCAGCTATGACCTGGCGAATCTGATTTTCGAGAAGTACAATGTCCGGCAGGTGTTTCTCGTCGAGAAAGAACTGCACGGAGGCAAACGCTTTGATGCATTCGTTTTCCCGTCAGCGGCGCTGAACGCCAACCCGTCTGTCCTGCAGGCGCGCAGTTTCATGGTCTCATATTTTGTCGAGCGCGACGCCGATGGGCAGAACTACACACTCTACCGCGCCGAAGATATGTACGTCGATTACCGCAACCTCTACCGCGGCGTCGCCGTGCCGATGGTAAAAATGGTCGAAGAGTTTAAAGTCGAGGGGTCGAACAACGGCGTTGATTTCGAAGAATCGTGGGATTACAAAAGCAGACGCCAGATCCCCCGCTATGTAAAAATCACCGTTCGCTACAGAACAAGCCCCAACACCAACGAAATCAGCGAATACGTTACCGAAGTGCGTCCGCCGATCCTCTGGAACTGATAAGTCAGATATTCCACAGTTCTGCGAGCAACGAATCGCTCTGTTCTGCGCCAGCCGCAGTAAGGCGCAACAGACGTCCCTTCCGCAAAAGCCAGCCACGCTGAAGTGCACGATCAAGCGCCTGCAACACCGCAGGACGATCTGTCTCATCGTAAAGCGCGGTGATGCGCTCAGGTCGAAATGGCTCCAGCAGGCGCAGAAATCCCAACAGCGCATCGCGCCGCCCACTATCGCGGTCTTCGGCTGGCGGCATACCCGGCACGAGATATTTCTCGATAGAACGCGGATGAAGAAACCGGCGGCGGCCGCTGAAACTATGCGCCGCGACACCGAGCCCCACGTACGGTCGGTATGTCCAGTAGATGCGGTTGTGCAGACATTTGTAGCCCGGCTTCGCAAAATTGGAAATTTCGTAGCGTTCGAATCCATGCGCTGAGAGCCAGTCGCAGGCAGCCGCCATCTGCTGTGCCTGCTCATCATCGCTGATTGCCGCACGCTCACCGCGCAGGATACGCTGCTTCAGCAGAGTACCGGGTTCAATCGTCAGTTGATAAAGCGACAGGTGCGTCACGCCCTCGCCGACGGCAAACTCAAGATCGCGCAGCGTACTCCGAACGCTCTGCCCCGGCACGCCTGTGATAAAATCGGCGTTGTAGTTACTAAATCCGGCTGCGCGTATGCGGGCAAGTACCTCGCGGTAAGCCTGAGGCCGGTAAAGCCTGCCAAGGTAGTGCAGAGTCGCTTCATTGAGACTCTGCATACCCACGCTGACTCGATTGACGCCCGCTGCGCGCCAGGCCGAGAGCAGGTCTGCTGTCAGGGACTCGGGGTTTGCTTCCGCCGTTATCTCGACATGCGATTGCGCGCGGGGAAAAGCGCTCGTTATCGACTCGACGACGCCTGCAATCACGTACGCCGGCGCTTTCGAAGGAGTACCTCCCCCGAAAAAAATGGATGCAAGCACGGGCTCTCTGGTGTCAGTCTTCAGCTGTTTTACCTGTACAGCAAGATCGTCCCGCAGCCGATCAAGATAAGCAGACCAGAAATTTACGTCAACGTGGCGCGCCGCGACAGAAAAAAAATCGCAGTAGGCACATTTCACGTCACAGTACGGCAGGTGGATGTAAACCCCGACCAAACGGGGCCTTTGGGTCGCTGTGGCTGCCGGGGTCAATACGTAAGCAGGCTCATCACGTGCGGAAAGCCCGCGGTTCTTAACTTTTCGCGGCCAGGCAGGAAGCTAAGTTCAATGGCAAAGACGGCCTGGCGAACATCGGCTCCCGCATCACGCAGCAGACAGGCGGCGGCAGTGGCTGTGCCTCCCGTGGCGAGCAGGTCATCGACCACCGCAACGCGGTCGCCTGCGGCAACTGCGTCTTCATGGATCTCAATCGCATCTGTACCATACTCGAGCTGGTAAGTGGCGCGCAGTGTTTTCCAGGGCAGCTTGCCCGGCTTGCGCAGCAGAATCATTCCGACACCGAGGCGTGTCGCGAGCGCGCTGGCAAAGATGAAACCTCGCGATTCGATTCCGGCAACGTACTTCACCTTTTCGTCTTTGAGGTGCTGCGCCATTGCGTCGATCACTTCCTGGAAAAGCTGCGCATCCTGGAGGACAGGCGTGATGTCTTTGAACAGGATTCCGGGCTTGGGAAAATCCGGTACGTTACGGATACGCGCGTCGATTTTTTTTGCGAGCTCTGTCATGTCACTTCCTTGGTTAGTTGGTCAAAATTGCCGGTCCTGCAGTCGCAGTTCACCGGCCATGAGATAATTTTTCACGTAATCGGTGACGCCGTCTTCGAGGCTTGTCTGCCTGAGGTTAATGCCCGCGGCCGTTAGCTTCTGCATGTTCGCCTGCGTAAAGTACTGGTAGCTGCCCACGAGCTGGCCGGGCATTTCGATGTATTCGATGCGCTTTTCCTTACCCATCGCGGAAAAGACAGCTGCCGCGAGTTCATTCCAACTACGTGCTGCGCCGGAACCAAGATTAAATATTCCGTTGACTGACCGGTTTTGCAGTAACTGGCCGATAACGTGGACGCAGTCCTTGATATAGACGAAATCCCGCTTTTGTTCACCATCGCCGAATTCAGGCCGGTATGACTTAAAGAGTCTGAGAAAGCCATTATCTCCAATCTGGTGGAAAGCCTTGTAGATCACGCTCGACATTTCTTTCTTGTGGTACTCATTGGGACCATAGACGTTAAAGAACTTGAGTCCGGCAATCTGCGTGGTCCAGCCTTTTGTTATAGCGACCTCGTCAAAAAGCTGCTTCGAGTAGCCGTAGCGGTTTATCGGTTTCAGCGTCAGACTGGTGGCATCATCGTCGTTGAAACCATTTTCGATACCGCCATACGTCGCAGCGCTCGACGCATATATGAAACGTACGTCTTTTTCGAGCGAGTATTCGGTGAGCATACGGGTATAAGCGTAATTGTTCGCCAAAAGATAATCGCCATCGGTTTCTGTGGTCGAAGAGCATGCCCCCATGTGGACAATGGCCTGTGGCCGGCCGAAGTCCCCCGCTTCGAGCCGCGCGAGAAACTGCGATTTATGAACGAAGTCCCGGTATTTTAGCGCAACAAGATTCTTCCATTTGGCTGAATCTGCGAGATTGTCAACGATCAGGATGTCTTTTTCGCCTGCGGCGTTGAGGTATGCCACGACGGCGCTGCCGATAAAGCCTGCCCCGCCGGTCACGACGATCATGGTGCTAAAAAACAGTCTCAGCTCAGCGTGCAAAGCATAAAGGCATATTCGCAACCTCGGTATTCGTATTGTCCAAAGGCTTGTCGGCCTGTCTGATTCCTGGTAAGGGGATCGTAATGACATTCAAGGTCCTTATCATCGAGGATAATCATAGCTTTATAGACACGCTGAAAGTAATGCTGCGCGACCTGCCGCTCGACTTTTGCCATGCATACCGGTACAATGACGCTCTGGCGATACTGGAAAAAGACGGTGTCTTCTACAATCGCCAGGAAAGCGCTGCTGAACCAGGCACGGCAGCAGATGCACCGGCGAAGATGAAAGTAGCCGGTGCTGCGGGCTCGCTTTACAATGAAAATGGCGTTTTCCTGATCATCGTTGAACAGAACACAGAAACCAACATGAAAGGAACCGATTTCATCACGCACGCAATCCGTAAGTATCCGGGTTTGAGCGAATCGGATTTTATCCTGCTTACCCACCGTCTGGACGCGGTACCCACACGCAGCTACGGCTTTCCCGTCATAGAGAAACCGCTGCGCGCACCGCAGATCCGCCAGGCTGTACTGCTGAAAATAAAGCAGGCGCAGGAAATTGCCGAGGCGCAGGCGCGCGCCGCGCATCAACCGGCTGAGACTGAAACTGCCGCAGCTGAGCCGAAAGCGCCGCGCAAAGGTTTGCGCGACCTGCTCAAGATAAATCGTGCCAGCGAAGAAACGGCAGAAACCAAGACAGAAATACCCAAACCGTCCAGGAAGAGCCGCACACCCAGGCCTGCGGCAAAAAAAACGGCCGCCGGCAAAAAGGCCAAACCCAAATAAGCCTGCGGCGTCAGGGCCTAAACTCTGCCACAGCAGCAAGTATGTCCTGTACAGGCATCATCTTGCCCTGTCCAACGTCGCCGCAGACAGCCTCGCCATCGGCTGCGTCGAGAATGCGGTAACCAAACGATTGGCACTTTTTGAGAGATTCCTGCGTCGCGGGGTGCGCGTACATCGAAGGATTCATGGCCGGGGCCAGCCAGCGCGGCCCGTCGTAAGCGAGCAGCGTTGCTGCGAGAATATCGTCCGCCCTGCCCTGGGCTGCGCGCGCAATAAGATCAGCGCTGGCCGGAGCAACGAGCATCAGCTGCGCTCCCTTCCTGATGTCGATATGAGCCATACCCGACGCAGTGGCATCTGTCACGACCGCATTGCCCGATAACGCTTCAAAGAGCACAGGGTTTATCCAGCTCGCCGCAGTGCGAGTCATCACGACGTGCACATCATGTCCCGCCTTTGTGAGCTCACGTACAAGGTCGCAGGAGCGGTAGATCGCAACCGATGCGCTTACGCCAAAGATGATTTTCATAACAGCTGAGCCCCTTGCCGTTTGCCAAAGCGAAAATTTCCATCCACGGGCAGAGGGGCAAAATGGCGCATAGCGCTGCTTGCTACTCCTCTCCGACCGTTATTCAGACTCAAACCTGGCAGTCGGCGGTGCAGTTTTTCTGCACTGCCTGCTGCCGACATATAGGACCAAACAATGCGATACATCCCCTGCGTGCGCGCAAGAATTCGCCTTTCAATGCGCCCCGGAGAAAATGTCAGCTCACGGTTATCCACCGGGTCGCGGTACGTCTTAAGCGCTTCGATATAGAGCGCATTGTCTCCGGCCTGCGCGAGATATTCCCGGTAGGTCGCAGCAGGATACAGCAGACTGCTGTTTGCATGCAGCGAGTCTTTGCGGCGTTCATTCAGCCAAAGACCGAAGCGTGCGACGGCGCGGCTCTGGAACATCTTATTGAGCAACAACTGCTTTTTGTACGAGCGGTGTGCAATTCTGAAGAGTGCATGCTGCCTGATATCGCGGGGGAGCTTATCCGAACTAAATTCCTTTTCCGCAATGTTCGGCCAGGCGCGCAGCAAACCAAGCGCGAATAATCCGAGAACCAGGTATCGCGGCTCATCGCGCAGATAGATTCTCGCCCGGGGACGGTATTTTGCGAGCGTCGTTCCAAAGCGTTCCAGGTTGTAGAGGTCGTAAACAGTCTCGATGGCGCGGTGTCGCGCCTCGGAGCGCCTTTTTTCAGCAGGATCTTCGGCGTAGTAGTTTCCCGAGTAGTAATAGACAAAAGGATGCAGCAAAGTATCTAGTGCAACATGCGCAAGATAGCCCATGACAAATAGCATAAGAAGCGTGAGCTCATCGCGCGAGAGAGCCCTACCGCCGGTCAGGGGCGTCTGCAGGGAGGGTTCTCTTAAAACTTGCAGCATCTCGCGTACATGGCGCAGCGTATCTTCACCATGCGCGCCGTGAATCAGGTCGCCCCAAACTGCGCCGCTCGCATAGCCTTTCTTTTCCCAGGGTACTGGTATGTCATAATAGAAAATGTCAGGCGCTACAGAACCAAAAAGCAGCGCTTCTTTCTGTTTCTCAAACAGGAATAAGAGCTCCCGCCCTGCGGCGCGCCGCCTGGGGAATTCAGAGGCGGCCAGCGCGTGCACGGCTTTTTCGGCGAAGAGGCAGTGGGTAATCTCTTTTGGCATATTGGTCAGCTTTTGGTGAGGACCTCCGCAAAAAAGCCGGGCATCCCGAAAAGGGGGCGCCTATTGCTGTGCAATAAAGTCTTTGAGCGCGCGCGCTTCATCTTCCGTGCGCCGCAGACGCGACCATACGATGTCATCGAGGGTTATGAGGCCAATCGTCTTGCCATCCTGCAGGACGGGCAAATGATGAATATGCTGTTCTGTCATCAGCTTCAGCGCTTCGTCCACTGTCGCCGTGTGCGGCACCGTCTTCAGACTCTTCGACATGACCTCCCAGACTTCCACCTTGTCGAGCTGCGTGTAACGCTCAGATACAAGCCGCATAACATCTTTTTCTGTGATGATGCCCACCAGGTCTCCCCCTGGCGTCAGGATCAACAATCCGGTCTCTTTAATGGATAGCATCTGCCGGACTGCAGCCAGCACAGAATCGGATTGCCTGATCACGGGCATCGGCTCAGCCTTGGCTTTGACAATATCTGCGACTGCCATGCGGTACTTCAGCCCTGCTCTGCCCGGCCGTAAAGGTCTTTTCTACTGCGTCTTCTGAGCTCCCAACGCATCGATGTGCTGGTGATAGCGGTCGCCTTCGCCCTTGCGTGACGAGAACCCCTTGATACTCACCCCAATGGCAAGATCGTTCTGCGGCGTCACGGCAGTCCAGATAATTTCCGTAAACACGGTGATCGGCTGCTGTAACTTGAAGATAACGTCAAAACTGAATCCTTTCTGGTGTACCAGGAATTTCTTCAGTTCAGAATCAGTGACAACAAGCCGCATGCCCCCGCGCGAGATATCGCCGACCGACTGCCGTTTGTTGATGAGCATCGTATTCGAATCGCGCATCTGATCGACCATCTCAAAGGCCAGCATCTTGAGTTCGAGCGCGGTATCGAGCCCGAGCTTCTTCTCGTGCGATATGAGGTGAATATACCCAAGGGGGATTGACCCCCCATCGTGGCCCAGATAGATAATGGGTACAATCATTTCTGAAACAATCTTGCGTTTGCGATAGTCTTCCATGACTGCACCGATTTCGGTGTTGAGATGTTCACGGTAATCGATGAATCCCTCAGTATCTTCGGGCATATAGGACAGAATATCCTGCGTATCATGGATCATCAGGATCTTCATCGTCTTGCGCACCAGCTCGGTTTTTTCATCGTCCTTCTCGAAGATCTTGACCTTGACCTCGTCGGCAAAGTCTTTCAGGCGCTGCTGGAATTTTTCGAGGTGAATCTTCACCGATGTAGGCACATTGAAGAGCGATGCATTGATGGTGTTTCGCGCCGCGCGTATGTTATTGATGACGACCTGGTCGCTGGTCATCTTGTGACGCGGTGACTTTCTGTCAGAAGTCGCAATCCGCACGCGCGACACCGCAATCTTGTATTGCGTATTAACGAGCTTGTCGATTACCTCGCCGAATATCTCCAACTGCTTGTTAAAGGTATGGTAGAGGACAATTTCTCCCTCGATGTCGCGGAGCGAATCGATGATCAGCAGGTTCGGTTCCTTAAAGTCGAGCACCTTGACCTCGATTTTCTCATAGAAACCCTTGAGGTAGAATATCTTGCCAGCGGCATACTGCTTCAGCATACCGGCCAGCTTGGCCTGGTCTTCTATCACCTGGAATTTGCGTTCCGCGCGCTCTCTGAATACTGACATGTTCAGGTGAGCGAAGACAGCATTTCACGTATTCTGTCAAGACGGGTATTGTAGTCGCTGAGCTTCTGTTTTTCGGCTTCGACCAGCTCTGCCGGCGCTCGTTCAGCAAATTGCGGACTTTCGAGCTTTGCCAGCGCTGCCTGTTTACCTTTTTCGATCGTTGCGATTTCCTTTTCGAGCCGCGCTTTCTCCCGGTCAATGTCGATCGAGCCGGCGAGATCGAGATAGACTTCGACGCCCTTGCGTATGACGGCATGAATCATCCTGTTAGCCGGCCTTTCAAATTTTACTTCAGCGAGCCTGGCAAGGCTTATCAGGAAAGCGGCATGAGCACGGAGAAAATCCGCCTCGGCAGAGTTTTCCAGCGCCAAATGGACGGTAATTTTCGCGCCGGGTTCAACAGAAAGCTCGGCGCGCACCTGGCGGATTTTACCGGCAATTTCCAGCAGCACACCGGTATGGTTGCTTTGCGCGGCCGATCCACGGTTATCTGTCTTACCTGCCACGGCATACTCACCAGCTTTGGGCCAGCGCGCAACGATCATCAGACCTGCGTCGCCGCCCGGCAGAACGCTGTTCAGTTCTTCGGTGATAAAGGGCATAACCGGGTGCAGAAGCTTCAAAGCAGCGCGGAATACGGTATGGAGCGTATAGAGCGTGCCAGGCCTCATCGCCTCATCCTTGAGCGCCACCTTGCTCATCTCGATATACTGGTCGCAGAAGGTTTTCCAGAGAAAGTCATAGATCGCCAGCGCATAGTCGGCAAAATGAAAACCTTCGAGCGCTGCGTCACACTTCTTCACTGCGTTATCCAGTTCGGTGAGCACGTATTGATCCACTGCCGATAACTCAGGCGCCGTTTTAGGGAGCGCGTAATTTTCCGGCGTATTCATCAGGATAAAGCGGGCCGTGTTCCAGATCTTGTTG
Source organism: uncultured Turneriella sp. (assembly GCA_964408405.1). Classification (GTDB taxonomy): domain Bacteria; phylum Spirochaetota; class Leptospiria; order Turneriellales; family Turneriellaceae; genus Turneriella. The sequence goes on along the minus strand of CAYOZO010000004.1, from coordinate 6,789 downwards.
CAGAAAGCCTGGTAACCCTTGAGGCGCGATTCGTCGTAAATAATGTCCTTGCCATCAGGCATGATACTGATCAGGAAGAACCGAAAGGCGTCGGTACCGTACTCATCCATCTTCTCGAGGGGATTTACCACGTTGCCCTTCGATTTAGACATCTTCTGCCGGTTCGCATCACGAACAAGCGAATGAATAATGACCTTTTTGAAAGGTGTCTTCTGCATAAAGTGCATGCCCATCATGAGCATGCGCGACACCCAAAAGAAGATGATGTCGAAGCCGGTTACGAGCGTAGACGTCGGGTAGAAATTATCCAGCACAGGGCTCTTGGGGGGAGCGTAAGGCGATCCCGCCTCTCCACTTTGCGGGGAGGAGGACAGGGGATGGGGTGGCCACATCTTCTCAATCTCTTCCACGCTTTTCGGCAGGAGCGTCGAAAACGGCCAGAGCGCCGAGGAAAACCAGGTATCGAGTACGTCTTTGTCGCGCTCAATGTTTTTCGACTTGCAATGGACGCAGTGCGCTGCATCTTCTATGCTCACTGTTACGCCTGCGCAATCTCTGCAGTACCAGGCAGGAATCTGATGACCCCACCAGAGCTGCCGGCTAATGCACCAGTCTTCTATCTTGTGCATCCAGTCAAAAAACAAGTTTTCCCAGCGCTTAGGATAAAATTGCGTATCGCCCGAGGTCACAGCACTTACGGCTTTGTCTGCCAGCGGGCGGATCTTAACGAACCACTGCAGCGAAAGCCGGGGTTCCACCACTGCCCCCGAACGGTACGAGTGACCGACGCTGTGCCGGTGTGGCTCTATCTTTTCGATCATCCCGGCCACTTCTAAATCCTCCACAATTTTCTTGCGGCATGCCTCGCGGCTTAAGCCTTTATACGGCCCGGCATGATCATTCATGTGCCCGGATTCGGTCATCACATTCGTCATGGGCAGTTTGTGCCGCGTGCCGACCGCAAAGTCGTTAAAGTCGTGCGCGGGGGTAATTTTGACTACGCCTGTTCCGAACTCCTTATCGACGGCTTCGTCGAAGATAATCGGAATGACCTTGTTGATAAATGGGACTTTAGCCTTTGCCCCCTTCAGATGGCGGTAACGATCGTCTTCGGGATGCACCGCAAGCGCCTCGTCACCGAGAATCGTCTCGGGCCGGGTCGTTGCTACAATCAGGTATTTCTTACCCTCAAACTCTTCTCCCTCGAGCGGATAGCGCACATAATATAAATGCCCGTGGATTTCTTTATGCTCCACCTCGATATTCGAGAGCGCAGTCATATCTTTCGGGCACCAGTTGATCATGCGCTCACCGCGATAAATCAGTCCCTCGTGGTAGAGCTGCACGAAGACCCTCCGCACAATGTGGCTTAAGCCTTCGTCCATAGTGAAGCGCTCCATGTCCCAGTTCACGCTCTCGCCGAGCTGGCGCATCTGGTGCGTAATCATGCCGCCCGATTCCTGCTTCCATTGCCACACGCGCTCCTCAAACTTTGCGCGACCCATATCTTCGCGGCGCTTGCCCTCTTTTGCCAGCAGGCGCTCGACCACGTTCTGCGTTGCAATGCCCGCATGGTCGGTGCCCGGCACCCAGAGCGCCGCTTTTCCAAGCATGCGCTGGCGGCGAATCAAAATGTCCTGCAGCGTGTGGTTTAGAGCATGGCCTAAGTGCAATGACCCGGTCACATTCGGGGGAGGTATGACGATACTGTAACAGTCTTCCGGTTTGAGGTCTTCATCCTTTTTTCCGGTATTTTTATGGTAGTCGAAGTATCCCTCTTTCTCCCAGACAGGGTACCACTTCTCCTGCAATCCCTGCGGATTGTAAAGAGAGCTGAGTTCTTTCTTCGCCATGCGTTACGGCCGGGCAGAGAGTCAGGGTGAAAAGCATTGCGATTTTCACCTCGCCTGGCCACCGAATTCATTCGGTGGCCGGGCGAGGCAATTGAGCTCTGTAGCGAACGCTACAATCGTGCTTTACTGCGTAATACGTCGATAACTTTCGACCTATGTTCAAAGACAGAGTAGCCGTAATTACGGGTTCACAGCGCGGCATCGGCCGGGCAATTGCAGAGGCGTTCGCCGAACAGGGCGGCAACGTCGTAATTTCAGACATCAACGCCGAAGGCGCGCAAAAAACCGCAGAGGAAATTGCAGTAAAATACGGTGTCAAGGCCATCGGCGTCGGCTGCAATGTCACCAAAAAAGAAGAGCATACTGCGCTCGCAAATGCTGCGGTCGAAAAGCTCGGCCGGCTGGACATCTGGGTCAACAATGCCGGCGCTATTCGCGATGACCTGCTGATGCGCATGTCCGAAGAAGACTGGGATCTTGTTCAGTCAGTGAATCTCAAAGGCGTCTTCTTTGGCATCCAGGCCGCGACCAAAATCATGATGAAGGCAAAATACGGCAAAATCGTCAACATCTCTTCTGTTGCAGGACTCATCGGCAGCGCAGGCCAGGCAAACTACGCATCGGCAAAAGCAGGAGTAATTGCGATTACCAAGACTGCAGCACGCGAATACGCTTCGCGCAACATCACCGTAAACGCAGTCTGCCCTGGTTTTATTTTGACCGACATGACGAGCGGCCTGCCCGACAAATGGAAAGAAGAGGTAATCAAGCAGACTCCGCTGCCCAAGCGGGGCGAACCGGCTGACATTGCCAAAGCTGTGCGCTTTCTTGCTTCGTCCGACGCCGATTTTATTACGGGCGTAATACTGCGCGTCGATGGTGGCATGGCAATAGGTCTATGACCAGACGGTAATGGATTTGACCTCAATCAGCCGGCCACAGAACAAAATACGCTCCCCCTCTTCGCTCATGAGCTCGGCAAAATCGGGAGATACAGCCGCCGGAACCGACGCATAACATTTGAGGCGCGGGTAGAAGACGTATAGCGCTTCGTCATCGCTGTTCTGGACAACCTCTGCTTCACGGACTGGCAGAATATCAAGGCTGTCGAGTGTGAGTTTTTCCTGATCGGCGCGAAATACGCTTAAGAGCGGGCCTTCGACTGTGATGTAGCCTTTCTCGGCGAACTGCCGGAAAGTCTGGTAAATATAGATACCCTTTTCGTCGCGAAAGAGGTGCTGCTTGAAGTGGCTTATCACCTTATAATTGACGATTTCTTTGGCGCCGGTAAACCATTTACCCTCGCGCGTCACGCGAATATTTGTGAATTCTTCGCGCGCGTTCTGGTGCTGGAGTATCTCTGACACTTTGTGTCAGAGATACTTCGGCTTGTAGTCGAAGTGATGGTGCGACTTGAGCCAGCGGATGGTCCGCGAACGCGCGCGCATCACGATCGACTCAGTAACTGCGCCCTTCGGATTAAAACGCACCCCGCGCAGCATTTCACCGTCTGTCACGCCCGTCGCGCAGAAAAGGACGCTGTCACCGGCTGCAAGCTCTTCCATGGTAAAAACTTTATCGGGGTCGGAAATACCCATCTTGATAGCACGCTGGCGCTCGTCGTCGTTGCGGAATTTGAGTTGACCCTGGAAATCACCGCCCATGCACTTGAGCGCCGCTGCTGAAAGCACGCCTTCAGGGGCGCCGCCAATGCCGAGCAATATGTCCACAGGGGAATCATCCATGCAGGTAGCGAGTGCTCCCGATACGTCGCCGTCGCCGATGAGTTTGATGCGGCAGCCGACTTCGCGCACCTGTTGAATAAGCTCGTTATGGCGGGGGCGATCCAGAATGCAGACAGTCACATCTTCAAGGTACTTGTCGAGCGCCTTCGCGAGTCGCTTGAGCGTCAGCGGAATCGGATCGGTAATGTCGAGCGCACCCTTCGCTGCAGGCCCCACCGCCAGCTTGTTCATGTAGGTGTCAGGAGCATGCAGAAAGCAGCCCTTGTCAGCAACGGCAATGACTGTGGTTGCGTTATAGCCCCCCTTCGCGGTGATGGTGGTGCCTTCGAGCGGATCGAGCGCGATATCGACGGGCACTCCCCCGGCGCCGACTTCTTCGCCAATATAGAGCATCGGCGCTTCGTCGCGCTCGCCTTCGCCGATCACGATCTTACCGGAGACCTGGACAACGTCAAAGGCCTTCCGCATCGCATCGACTGCTGCCTGGTCGGCGATTTTCTCATCGCCCTTACCCATCTGCCGGGCTGCAGCAAGCGCTGCTGCTTCGGTCACACGAACAAATTCGAGTGCAAGGTTACGATCCATGGCTGTTACTTAGGCGTGGCCGCAGGCGCTGCTTTAGGGGCCGGACTGGTTGTGCCCTGTGCTGGTGCGGGAGTGTTCCCTGTGCTCTGAGGAGCTTTTTCCGGCGCGGGGCTCATCACCGCAGGATTCTCTTTACCGAGTTCTGCTGTGGCGGCCTCGGTGGCACGGGTAGAGCTTTTCAGAGCTGCCAATCCGAAGCATATAAGAAGGAAGGCCGCAGCAAAACCACCAGTGATCTTCGTCAGGACATCGGCAGAACCAGCGCCGAAAGCGGTTTGCGCACCTGAGCTGAACATCCCCCCGGCAGCCCGGTTGGACTGCAGAAGAATAATAATGATCATGAGAATGGAGACGACGATGAGCATCACGGTCAGAATCGTCGAGAAAATATCTGCCATAGCGGGTAGAACCGCATGGCGACACAGCCTGTCGAGTAGTTAAGAGCCTGTGCGCCAATCTATCACCTATCAGGATGTTGAAAAAATCCCGTGCTCGCTGCAGACACCGCGATTCGCGCTGCGAACCGCTTGCGAAACGGCCATAAATGGCCTGTCTGCAGCTGCGCTCGGTTTCAACATCCTGCTTCATGGCTGTTTTTCAACAGCCTGCTATTGGTTTTCAGCCTGTGCCTCACCTACACCACGGTGTATGTCTGAGACCCGCATTACGCTCCGCCGCATAGGCGAACCGTTTCACTTTGAGGCCGTAAACAGCACGGGCAATGCCGTGCACATCGATGCCGGCGCGGCGATCGGCGGGACTGGCCAGGGCGTCAGACCGATGGAGATGCTGCTCATGGGACTTGCGGGCTGCTCGGGGATTGACGTGATCAGTATTCTGCGTAAGCAACGGCAGGAAATTCAGGATTTTCAAATCGAAGTCGTGGGTGAGCGCGGCGAATCTAAGCTCGCCAATCCATTCACGAAAATTTTTATGCGCTTTGTGCTCTGCGGCCCCATAGAGGAGAGCCACCTCAAACGCGCGATCGAACTTTCGATGGAGAAATACTGTTCGGTAGCCAAGACGCTCGAAAAAACCGCCACCATCAGCTGGGAGTACACTCTCACCCCTTCGACACGCTCAGGGCAGGCCCCTTCGACACGCACCGAAGACGGAGACCTGAAGCAGGTCACAGGGTAAGCTCACTCAAGGAAAATCTACAATGCAGACATACCACTCAGAAACCAACGCCATACGCGAGCCGACCAGGCGCTCTGCAGAGCGCGAGCACTCGGTGCCGATCTTCATGACTTCGAGCTTTGTCTTCGAATCGGCCGAACAGGCGCGCGCGCTCTTTGCCGAAGAACAGCCAGGCAATATTTACACGCGCTTCTCAAACCCCAACAACGACGAGTTTGTCCGAAAGATGGCATCCCTCGAACATCTCGACGACGGCTTTGCCACTGCGTCGGGCATGTCGGCAATCTTTACCAGCATGGCCGCATTGCTCAAGAGCGGCGATCATGTTGTTTGCGCGCGCTCGGTATTTGGTTCAACGCACCAGATTCTGACGCAAATTTTCCCCCGCTGGGGCATTGAATTCACCTACGTCGATATCGCAGACCAATACAACTGGGAAAAAGCATGCAAGCCCAACACGCGCATGGTTTTTCTGGAAACCCCGTCCAATCCGGCGCTCGATATCATCGATCTGGAACACGTCGGCAAGGTCTGTAAAGCCCGCGGTGTGCTGCTCAATGTTGACAACTGCTTTTGCACTCCCGCGTTGCAACAGCCCGCGGATTTTGGCGCCGACATCGTTGTGCATTCGGCGACTAAATACATCGACGGCCAGGGCCGCGCCCTAGGGGGAGTTATACTTGCGAGAAAAGATGTGATGAAAGAAATCCGCTTTTTCGCGCGACACACGGGTCCGGCTCTTTCGCCGTTTAACGCGTGGATTTTTTCGAAGAGTCTTGAGACTCTCGAGCTGCGCATGGAGCGCCACTCGACGAATGCGCTCACGCTGGCGCAGGCGCTACAGAAGAATTCCGAAGTCGAAAAAGTTATCTATCCGTTCCTGCCCGAGCATCCGGGTTACGCTCTGGCCAAAAAACAAATGAAGCTCGGCGGCGGAATTGTCACCATGATTGTGAAGGGCGGCATCGAGCGCGGGCGCAAATTTCTCGATTCGCTTACGATGCTTTCGCACACGGCAAACCTGGGCGACACCCGCACCATTGCAACGCACCCGGCATCGACCACACACTCGAAGCTCACTGACGCCGAACGGGCAGCGGTCGGTATTTTGCCGGGCATGGTGCGGATCTCGGTCGGGCTGGAAAATATCACCGACGTGCTCGCCGATATCGAACAGGCTTTAAGAAAATCGGCTTAACAGGCTACCGAATAGGAGCTAAGAGCAGATTCCGGAAAGACTCCCGCGCCGGCTGCAGACGCCGCGATTCGCGATACGAATCGCTCGCGAAACGTCCCTCACCATGCTATGGTGAAGGGCTGTCTGCGGCCTTGCGCGGTTTCCTGAACGTGCATAAAAAAACCGGAGAGTCGTCCGACTCTCCGGTAAGAGTGAGGAGTAGAAGAGAAAATTATAGCGCGCCCTGAAGCTGGATGAATGCCATGAAGGCGTCGGATTTGAAATCATT
>CAYOZO010000003.1:0-68945 GCA_964408405.1 uncultured Turneriella sp. | reverse complement strand
GAAACGCGGCCCCGGCTCGCGCAAAAAATCGCCTTTTTGTTTTTTTGCATGAGTTGGCGCACAGGCTCCTCTCCGCAAAACGGACGCACTCCCGCACGGCCGTATTACACAGGCTTTTAATAGACCTCTTCTACAATCCTGTGCTTAATTTGCTCGTAGTAGTTAGGGCCCTTGCCATGGTGCTCTGCAAGTGTATTGATTGCCTGCGCCACACCCTGTTCCATGCCTTTGAGGCCGCACATATAGATGATAGTGCGGTCATCGCTGATGACCGGCCAGAGCTTGTCCGCGTGGTCGTGCTTTATGTCGCCGACGTAATAGCGGCCGCCGGCCTTGTTCTTCATTTCGCGGCTCAGCGCCTGAAAGTAGAAGAAGTTGGAATGCTGGTAGGCTCTGAACTCCTCATCGTAGAGCAATTCGGCTCTGGTTTTTACCCCAAAGAGCAGAAATACCGGCGAATGAAAGTTGGGTGTATGTTTGAACAGTCGCTGCAAAAAACCGCGGAAGGGAGCGATTCCGGTTCCCGTGGCGATAAAGATGTATGGCCGGTGTATCTCCGCCTCGACCGGCAGCAGAAACTTGCGTCCGGCAGGTCCGGTGAGCATGACTTCATCGCCCGGTTTTGTGTCACAGAGGAAGTTGGAGGCCACACCGCGGTAAACCTGGCCAGTGACAGGATCCTTCGTGATGGCGCGCTTCACGCAGAGCGTCAGGTTCTCGCTGTGCGGCAGGCGCGATGCCAGCGAAGCAATAGAATAGAGGCGCACAGCGTGTGGATTGCCCTTTTCGTTGACCCCCGGGGGAATCACGCCAACGCTCTGGCCATCGACGTAGTTCATCTCTTTTGCGTCGAGCACAATATGCCGAACGTCGTTCTCATCGCCGTCGCGGAACAGGATGCGGTTTTCAAGAACTTTGGCCTTTAGGACATTGGCTTTTTTATAGGTGTTTACCTCGACCGTGGGCCGCGTAAATTCCTGAACGGGGGTTTCTGACATTATTCCGCCTTGGGTGAAATACTTAAGATCGCTTTTCAACCGTGGGTACAGCCCGGCCCACAGGAGTGAGCGGATTTGGTTTCAGTACTGGTGCTCGTTTCGGTTTTGGTTTCTGATTTTGCTTTGGTAGCGGTTGTGCCCGCAGAGTCTGATTTCTTGTAGTCATTCACATAGAAACCCGAACCTTTGAACACGATCCCCGCTCCCAGGCTGACCTGGCGCGCAGTATTCGCTGAGCTGCATTCAGGGCAGGTAACCTGAGGGGTTTCATTCATGCCGTGGAATTTCTCAAAGATACGGCCGCAATCGGCGCACTTGTAATCATACGTTGGCATACGTTCAATATACAGCAAAAAAACAGATCGTCAAGCGATCCTACGGTCTACTTGACGGCCGCTGTCAGAGCTCAACTTGCACCCGCGCTCATGATCAAGGAGCTAAAAAATGTCCATCATCGGTTACCGTGGTTTGGTGTCTGGCGCATCCGCCGTCGCATCAACAAAGTAACCGCACGGCTCTTCCAGAAGCTGCGAAAAGACCCGAAGTCTTTGATTGAATATGGCAACCTGCGGCGCGGTAAACCCTGGGGGCTAAAGGAAGGCCGGGAGCTTGTCTGGACATTTCTGGTGGACCTTTTGGCCGATCGGCCGCTGATTTATAAGGTTGTCTATAATGCCGACGAAGGACGCTATACCTGCTATTCCCGTTCGGGCGGCCGCAATGAGATGACAAATGTGCTGCAATTTACCAGCGATGACATCGACGAGCTGGTATCGCGGCTCAATATGCTGGCGGCCGAAATTCCTGCCATGAGGGAGCGTATGCTCAGGCAGCACCTCTATGCCCTGAAAAATGAAAAATCCCCCAGGCGCTGGCTTAACTTTTTCCGCAGGCGCGACCCGGCCGAGGACTTACAGACATTGACTACGCTGCGCGATGTCATACAGTCTATGTTGGCGCAGAACAAAATTTCGAAAAACGAAGCGTTAAAACTGATGGCCTACGCCGAAACCCTCTGCGACGATTAACCGTTTACGTAGTGTGTCGTTTCAGCATTGGTAACCATGGGTTTAGGTGATATCAAGGACATGATGAGCCAGATGCGCGCGGCTCAACAGCAAATGAAGCAGGTGCAGAAGAAACTGAGCAGCATGCGCGTTTCAGCCGAGACCGGCGGCGGCACCGTGAAAGCCACTGTGGACGGCGAGGCTAACCTGATTGATCTCGAAATCGACACTGCGCTGCTCGATCAGGATGAAATCAAGGTACTCCCCAAGCTGATCAAGAAAGCTATCCAGGAAGCCCAGAAAGACGCCCGCAAGCAGGTAATGGCTGACATGAAAGGCATGCTGGGCAATATGATGTGAGGCATTGCCGCACATCATAGGGAAATATGCCCCCTGAGTTGTTGGCTGCCATCGAGGCAATCCAGTCACTGCCCGGTATCGGCCGGCGCTCTGCAATGCGCATTGCTTTTGACTTTATCCGCCAGGGCAAGGCACATGCAGAAAATTGCAGTCGGGCAATTTTAGAACTCGTAGATCGCATAGCCGCCTGTGAGCGCTGCGGAGCTTATACGAGCCAAGGTGAGCCCTGCCCTTTTTGCGACAATCCGCGGCGCAACCAGGAAACTCTCTGCGTGGTTGAACATCCCTCAGATGTCTATGCCGTAGAAAACACGGGCGAGTTTTTTGGTTACTACCATGTGCTCGGCGGTGTCCTGTCACCCCTCGACGGTATTGGGCCCAGGGAGCTCAGGATACCGGAACTCGCCCAACGGGTGAGGGATCTCAGCATTAAGGAAGTGATCGTTGCAGCGAATCCCAGCGTTGAAGGAAATGCAACTGGGCACTACATAGCCGATATGCTCAAACCTGCCGGGGTGCGGGTGACTAGAATTGCGACCGGGCTGGCGCTGGGGCAGATGCTCGACTATGCCGAAACGCAGGCTATATCGCAGTCTTTGAAGCAGCGCGTGGAATTATGACCCGGTCACATCGGACAAACTCCGGAAAGCAGCGGAACAGAAAACAGCGTCGAACGCCGAGGGCAGGACTTGTTTGCGCAGTGATTCCGGCGCTCAATGAAGAGCGCTCGATCGGGCTCGTGATAGCAGACCTCAGGGCCGCGGCACGCCAGGCAGGGCTTCCACTCTCCATAATTGTCTGCGACAACGGTTCATCCGACCAGACGGCGTCCGTCGCGCGTAAGGCCGGAGCTCACCTCGTGCAAGAGGCTGAACGCGGGTATGGGGCTGCATGCCTCAAAGCCCTGGCGCATTTGCCCGCGCAAACCGAAATTGTGCTCTTTATCGATGGCGACTACTCCGACTTTCCGGAGGAGTTTCCGCTACTCGTTGGCCCGATCGCCGATGGCCGCGCCGACCTGGTGATTGGTTCGCGCACGGCTCCGGGCGCGGTGCGCGAACGCGGCTCGCTTGCCATACAGCAGCGCTTTGGTAACTGGCTGGCAACGTTTCTGATCCGGTTACTTTATGGTGTGCGCTACACCGATCTGGGCCCGTTCCGGGCAATCAATGCCCGTGCCCTGCGAGCACTGAACATGCGCGATCGCAACTTTGGCTGGACGGTGGAAATGCAGATCAAGGCGGCCCGGCATAAACTACGTATCATAGAAGTGCCCGTAAGTTACCGTAAACGCATCGGCGTATCCAAGATTTCCGGAACCATAAAGGGAACTATCCTGGCCGGCACGATCATCCTGGGTACTATTTTTCGCGAGTTTTTTCGGAAAAACGATTAGCCGGCTCCAGGAGCTGTTTCTGCCCTCTTTAACTCGAGCCTGTCAGTGAAAAATTTTGAGCTTATCTCCAATCAGGTCAAGCACCTCAATGAGTATCAGGACAGTAATGATCATCTCGATGCGGTGGCTCTGTCTATGTACGTGTAATTCGTTGAGCATATGCAGATTCTCTTCTATGATGGCGATGCTGGATTCCACTTCGGCTATCCGCGACGGCATTTCGAGGCTCGTTACCATTGCCTGTTGCACTGCCGTGAGAGCCTTGTTTTCCCAGGCCTCGGGCGGGTTACCAAAGACATGAAAGTGCTCACTCATGCGGTTACGGATATTTAATACCCGGCCAATGAAGTGGTGTAGCTCACGTTCTTTGAGCGTGATTTTTCCCTTGCGCTCGAGGTTTTCGGACTGTCCCCGCACTACTGCCAAAAGGTCGGCTGCGACACGCCGATAGTGGTCGAGGGAAACCGAATAAGCCAGGTTCTGCATGATGACGCGCAGCGTCGTGGCGTCTGTCTGAGGAACAGTTATCTCTGAGGGCACAAAGGCGAGCCGCCCCTTTTTTATGGTGTGATCTTCGGCAAGCACTTGTTCATGCTGGTTTCTGGCTGCCCGCATCGCCACTTCGCGCAACCTGACTTCATCTGCAGCAGGCAGGTTGCAGAATACCACGGCGCCAAAACTGTAAACGCCAAAAAAGCCCCGACCTTCAGGAAAAAACATTTCGCGGTGGGTCTGCAAAAGCGGATTACGCCCCAGATGGCTCGCCACGGCAGGAAGATCGATCGTCTCTGCCAGGGAATATGCATTCACATTCATCAGACCTGCGTACCCCGGCCTCGTACTCTGTCAAGCGCAGCCTGACATGGTCTGTGCTTTCAGTTGACGGAGTGTATTTTGGACGGGCGACCGACACTATGCGGTTTTGGCTGGTAGTACTGCTGGGCTTGGTCACTTTCGTACATCTCATCTATGCACAGAACCCGGCGCTGGAATGGCCGGTGGAAAAAGATAAAAGGTACCAGATTAGCTCCACCTTTGGTGAATCGCGCCTCGACCACTTTCACAACGGCATTGACCTGCCGGGCGAAGGCTTTAAGGTCTTAAGCCCGCGCGATGCGCGGCTGCTCTACCGAATTAACTCTGAAACCATTGCGGGTGAGATGCCCTTCGGCGGCGGCAATACGCTCGTACTTGACCACGGCGATACCTGGACCGGCTATATGCACCTGAAATCTGTGCCCGAAAATATTACGGCAGATGCTCCGATAGCGCGCGCTGAGAAAATTGGTATCTCGGGTAATACGGGGCATTCCGGCGGTTCTCACCTGCATTTTTTTGTCTATCAGCCCGCGGAGCGCGCGATGATCAACCCGCTGCTCATCATGGGGGACACCTATTACCGGGACACCAAGCCGCCGCTCGCAAAGGAATGGGGCATACTGCTGACTGAAAAGTTTGCCGGCATTAACCCGTCAAAACCCTTCCGCATGACAGCCGACTACCCGGTTTATCTATTGCTACAGGATCAGGGTATTGGAAGAGAGAGGTGGGGAGTTTTTGAGTACCGGGTGTTGCTTGATGACAGGGAAGCTCTCAACGTTCGCTTTGATAAGATATTCTTCAGGGAAGGTACCTGGCGGCTAACCGGGGGACAGGCGTTTGAAGATATTTTTTACAGAAATTTCTATTCGCTCACTACGCAGGTTCGGCGGGCAAAAAAAGTCGCTGTGGAAGCGAAAGATCTCAAAGGCAACACCTTCGCACAGACGTACGAGCTCAAGATACAGCAAAACTAATATAGCCAGTGCAGATGAGGCGTAGCCTCATCTGCACTGGCATCTAATACTCCACAGGATACGGATCGAGGCTGCGCCAAAGGTACCAGACGGCAACCGTTGAGTACGGTTGCCAGCGCTCTTTAAGCTCGCGCAACCTGCGCTGCGAGGCAGTGCGCCCACGGCAGTAGTTTCGCTCGATGGCACGTATAAGCCCCACGTCCCCGAGCGGCAGAACATTAGGCCGCCAGAGGTTAAAGATAAGATACATATCTGCAGTCCAGGGTCCAATGCCTTTAAGGCTTGTGAGGGCACGTTTTACCTCGTGATCAGAGAGTCGGGAGAGCCGCGCGGCAGAAATCTCGCGCCGAACAAAGCGCTCGGCGAGATGACGGATATACTCCACCTTGCGTTCGGATAAACCGGCTGCGCGCAAATCCCCAGGGCTCACATTGAGCACTGACTGCGGGCTGATTTTCGCAGGCTTGCCCCCCGCAGCAAGCACGACGCGCTGCCAGACGGCGTCGGCCGCTTTGACCGAAATCTGCTGTCCCGCGATGGCACGAGCAAGCGTGGTAAACGAATCTTTCTTTAGAGTCAACCGTGGCACGCTGAAGCGATTAATATAGCCCGAGAGAACCTCGTCGCGTTCGCGCAGATGGCGCATCGCGTCATGCCAGTAATCAGGTACACTGGACATCAGGGAGTTATGAGTTTTTCCACGCGAGCAATGTCATCGGAAACATCGACTCCCGGCGAATCGTGCATCGCTACGTGGACATAGATCCGAAATCCGTTATAGAGAAAGCGCAGCTGCTCAAGACTTTCAGCCTCCTCAAGCGCGGCAACTTGCAGTTGGGCAAGACGCAACAAGGCCTCACGCGAATAAGCATAAAGTCCCTGGTGCTTCAACGCCCGCAATTCTCCGTCAAAGCGGCCCTTGCGGTAAAAAGGTATCGGCGAGCGCGAGAAGTACAGCGCCCGGCTATCATGCGCGAGTACCACCTTCACCATATTTTCGTTCCGAAAATCGGCCTCTGAGGCAAAGGGCACCGCAGTTGTGGCAATATCACAGCGTTCGCCATAAGCCGCAAACAGGGCAAGCGCGCCTGAGATGTTCTCCGCCGGCAAGAGCGGTTCGTCGCCTTGCACGTTGACGTAATGCGTGAAATCAGGAAATTTCTCAGCCACTTCCACAATCCGGTCAAAACCCGAAACATGGTCCTTACGCGTCATTACTGCTGTACCGCCGAAATCCGCTACCGCCCTAGCAATGCGTTCGTCGTCGGTAGCGACCACGACCTGTGACAGATCACGACATTTCTGTGCTGCATCCCAAACCCATGCAATCATCGGCTTGCCGTGAATCTTGGCCAGCGGTTTACCGGGGAACCGGGTCGAAGCGTAGCGGGCGGGTATGACGCCTAAAGCGCGCATCAGATTGCAGTGGTATCGGGAGTTTGTACCGCTGTGGCGCCGAAGCTCTGGCCGAAAGAGGCCTGCATCTCTTCATCGGTCATGGGCGTCAGCGGGAACAGGTCACCGTTGGCGAGCCGCTCTTTGAACGCCACGGCAAAACAATAGGCGTCCATGATACACTGTTTGACCGGCTTGCCGTTAAGCCGCTTACCTTTCTCAAACTCGGCATCGAACTTAACGGCGTCGTCCATATTCGCCACAATCTGTTTGGCGCCTTTCATGTCTGCAATCAGGAATGCCATCGATTTGGCCACGTTTTCCATGAACGCGCGAATGAGGCCACGCGTGTTGCGGCCCTCCATATCTGCCCGGCCCTTGGCCTTTTCTTCCAGTTTCGATTTTTCTATGTAGTTAGAGGATTTTCGCTCTTTCGCAGCGCGGTACTCCTGCAGCATTTCTTCGTATTTTTCGTACGCCTTTATGATCGCGCGGGATTCATTATAGAGATCGGCCATCTGCTTCTTGTAGTCGGATTTCACTCCCCCTGAGTAATCGACGTTGATCGAAATCTTGTTCGTTGTCAGGACAAACGAATACTCGTAATCAAATTCGAGGAAGTAAAGGTAGGCAAGTAATATGCGGTCATTTATGGGAACCTTCTCGAGCATTCGCTTCGTCTTATCGTACCGCTCCAACAACTGTTGCGGATTGCGCATTTTCATGAGAGAAATACCGTACTGGTACTCTTTGGTGTCGTAGATGCCGCCCTTTTTTTCTTCTTCTTCTTTCTTTTCTTCGGTCTTCTCTTCACTCTGCGCAGCCTCGGCCGGCACCTCAGGCTCGTGTGACTCCAGCGAAGAACCATCGCCTTTCTTGCGCTGGCCTAGCTTGTCATTCTGTGAAACCTGGATGGCCTTTTCGAGCAGCGGCGAAAATGGCGGGTAATCCGTTCCATCTGCCAGGCAGACCAGGTGGAACAATTTGGGAAATGCTGTCTGGAAGGCGATCTTAGTATTCGCATGAAAACGCTTCTGCTTGAGGATCATGCCCTGCAGTGATTCCTGCGAAAGTTTGGCCGCCTGAGCCTCAGGGGTAAAGACATCGAGCGCGTAACCCATCGCCTTGCGAAAAGTTTCCTGGAAGGGATAAAGGATATAGAGGGCCCGGTAGATCGACTTGATGGCGGCAGCTGCGCTCTCGACCGGAACCCCCGCGTTGTTCTGCGCGGCAGTCGCAAAGGCATTGAAATATTCGCTGTTATACATGTGGTGCGCATACTCGAGCGTTTCCATCAGCAACGGATTTTTTGCATCGAGGCTCTGCATGATCTTTTTGCCGATCGATGGACGCTGCAGGAAAAGATCGTTGCCTATCAGGTTGAATTCGATCAGCGCCTGTTTTAACTCCAGATTCAGGAACTGCACAAAACCCGGTTTGATAACCTTGCCCGCAAAGGGGGTAACTCCGGCGAGAAAGCAGCGCAGCTTGACCATGAAGCGCGCGCCGGGCCCCTTCAGTTTCTTGAGTGCTTTTTCGTATTCCGCCCGGGCGCGCTGCGCGCGCTCAGCCTCTTCACGAGCCTGTTCACGGCGCAATTCTGAGGGCAGCTTGACCTCGGGCAGGCTACCGCCGCCGGCTGTCCGTGACGATACGCCACCTGCTCCGCCAGAGCGGGCTTCCGCCGCCCGGCGCGCTTCCGCCTCTTTTTCAGCCAGGCTTTTTTCGCGCAGCACCTGCCCGCCGGCAGATTTAAAGCGCTCAAGCATTTCTTTTCGTTCGGCCATGTCGAGTTCATTCGCGCCTATTGCGGCACGGGTATCGTCGAACTCGTACTTACTCTCGGGCATGGATTTTCCCGCAATGCGTCAGAGATGTTCGGTCAAGCAAAACAGCAAAACGTTTGCCAGTAAGTCTCGATTCCGGGTTCGGGCTATATGAAAGCAGGTATACATCCCGTTTATGAAGACGCGGTGATTCGCTGCGCGTGCGGTGCTGAGCACAAGACGCGCTCCACCAAGAAAGAGATCTTTGTCGAAATTTGTTCGAGCTGCCACCCATTCTATACAGGCAAGACCAAGCTGGTCGATACAGCAGGTCGCGTCGACAAGTTCAAGAAAAAATACAAGATGAAGTAGGCACGTACCCTTAGGGGTACTGCCTGCAAATAACCGATGCCGTTTTCCTGTGAACTCAGTTGGGAGTGCATAGGCAGCATAGGCTGGTTCCAGCTGAAGATGAACTTCGTCCGCTACTATCCCGTGGCGGGCTTAGCTTTCCTGATTTTCTGGGTTTGGAAAAGAACGTACTTCCAGCGTTTTCGCATCCAGCAGGCATTTCCTAAGTGGGAGCGCGTACGTTACGAGATTTTGCAGTCTGCGGTTACTCTGACGGTGTTTACCCTGATTGGCATTGGCACTGTGGCTTTACGTAAGGCCGGCTACCTGCCGGGCGAAATCTACCGCGACGCGGACAAATACGGCGGCACGCCCTACATCATTTTTACCATTGTTGCCGTAACCCTCTGGCATGAAACGTGGTTCTACTGGATGCACCGACTGGTTCACCGCAAGGGCCTGTATCGGTTGATCCACCTCGTACACCACCGTTCAACCAACCCATCACCACTGGCTGCCTATAACTTCCACGCGCTCGAGGCTTTCCTGGAGGGCATCTACCTCGTCATTTTTACTACTCTAATCCCGACCCACTTCTGGGTAGTTCTCGGACACACCTTCTACGCGATGCTCATGAATATCTGGTGGCATCTGGGCTACGAGTTTTTTCCTGCCGGTTGGGCCACGCACCCGATTTTGAAATGGATCAACACCTCAACCCACCACAACATGCACCATGCAAAGTTCGACGGCAATTACAGCCTGTATTTCAATTTCTGGGATCGCATCATGGGCACAAATTTTCCTGATTATGAGAAGCATTACGCCGAAGTGACTGCGCGCAGAAACAATACTGCTGCGGCAGATTAGAAATCACCTTAGTCTCAAATACTGCAGAGAGGCCGATCCGTAATGATGAAAGCTCTCTTTAGTTCACCACGGCGACACGAGTTCACCACGGCGACACGGCGCGCACGGCGATGATGAAGCTGTTTCAACTGGCAGGCAATATTATTGCGAAATCTGCTGGTCATTCAAAGCAGAACACAGCACTGCTGTGTCGCCGTGAAGCCTGTGCACCAACTTGCCGGTGCGATTTTTCGCGCAAACCGCGCCCGCTAATCGGCAAAACCACTGCCGCCGTGTCCGCCCCTTCGACCTCGCTCAGGGCAGACGTGTCGCCGTGGTTTCACTGAACCTACATTCTTATTTTCAGCATAACTCTCGATTACCCTTGTGACCTATGCCCACAATCATCAAACAAGACGACGTCATTGAATCGGTAGCCGGCGCGCTGCAATATATCTCGTATTATCACCCACCTGACTTTATTCGGGCGATGAAGGCCGCCTATGAAAAGGAAGAGTCACGCGCCGCCAAGGATGCCATGGCGCAGATTCTTCTGAACTCCCGTATGTCGGCAATTGGCCACCGCCCGCTCTGCCAGGACACGGGTATTGTTTCGGTATTCGTCAACGTCGGGATGGATGTCCAATGGCAGGGGCCCATGGTCGGCGACCAGAATTCCATGTCGTCGCCGACTTCGGTACCTCCGTGTACTATGACTCTCGAAGACATGATCAACGAGGGCGTGCGCCGCGCATATCTTCATCCGGACAATGTTCTCCGGGCGTCCATTGTCAGCGATCCGGCGGGTGCGCGCAAGAATACGAAGGACAACACGCCGGCTGTAATCTATACCCGGCTTGTCCCTGGCAATAAGGTGGATATCACTGTTGCAGCTAAGGGCGGCGGTTCGGAAAACAAGGCAAAATTTGTGATGCTGAACCCTTCGGACAGTATTGTCGATTGGGTCCTGAAGACCGTACCGACAATGGGCGCTGGTTGGTGCCCGCCCGGCATGCTCGGTATCGGCATCGGGGGTACCGCAGACAAGGCGATGGTCATGGCCAAGGAATCGCTGATGGAGCCCATTGACATCCAGGAGCTGATAGCGCGAGGCCCGAGCAACAAGTTAGAAGAACTGCGCATCACGCTCTATAATGAGGTAAACAAGCTCGGCATCGGCGCTCAGGGTTTAGGAGGCCTTACGACCGTGCTCGACGTCAAGATCAAAGACTGCCCGACGCATGCTGCCTCGTTACCGGTGGCAATCATCCCGAACTGTGCGGCGACCCGGCATGCGCACCTGACTCTTGACGGTTCTGGCCCCGTGTACCTCGATCCGCCAAAGATTGAAGACTGGCCGAACATTGAATGGAAAGCAGAGGGAGCTAAACGCGTCAACGTCAACCAAATCACAAAAGAAGACCTGGCCGCCTTCAAACCGGGCGAAACCCTGCTGCTTACGGGTTCGATCCTCACTGGGCGCGACGCAGCACACAAACGCATAGCCGATCTCATGGCGAAGGGGGAAAAGTTGCCTGACGGTGTCGATTTTCGCAATCGCTTTATCTACTACGTGGGCCCGGTTGATCCGGTGCGCGACGAGGTCGTGGGCCCCGCAGGCCCCACGACTGCGACGCGTATGGACAAGTTCACCGACATGATGCTCGAAAAGACGGGCCTCATCGGTATGATCGGCAAGTCAGAACGCGGCCCGGAGGCAATCGCAGCCATCAAAAAGCACAGGGCAATTTATCTCATGGCCGTAGGCGGAGCTGCATACCTTGTCGCAAAGGCAATTAAGAAATCCCGCGTGGTGGCATTTGCCGACCTGGGCATGGAGGCCATCTATGAATTCGAGGTGGAAGACATGCCGGTTTCCGTTGCGGTTGACGTCAACGGAGAATCTGTTCATACTACCGGGCCGACCTTCTGGAGAAAGAAAATAGCCGGTTAGACCGGTTTTTTCTTGCGCCACGGTCGCGTTTGCCGGAATGTGGGCAGATGCAAATTCCAGCACCCAACCTGACCGAGCTGACCGGCGCCATTCTGTTTGCGCTGGCGGTTCTCCATACGTTTTTCGTGGGCAAGTTTCATGAGTGGGCTCACAATTTCCCCCACGGCTCTCTGCGGCAGAACCTGACCGAATTTCTCGCCGAGACCGAAATAGTCTTCGGTCTCTGGGCATCGTTCCTGTTTCTGGTGATCATTGCTGAACAGAGGGAGCTTAAAGCTGCAACCGACTACATTGACAGTCTGAACTTTACCGAGGCAAAATTTGTCCTCGTCATCATGGTAATGGCCGCAGCCAAACCAGTTCTGCGCGCAGCGGAGACTTTCATAAACGGAGCGGCGAGGCTACTGCCACTGCCACAGGGCGCTGCGTTTTATCTGGTAGCCCTGGGTCTTGGCCCGGTGCTCGGCTCTTTTATCACAGAGCCGGCGGCAATGACCCTGATCGCGCTCATTCTGCGCCAGAGGCTCTACAGCCGAGACGTTTCCGCGAAATTTGCTTATGCAACGCTCGGACTCCTGCTCGTGAATGTATCTGTTGGAGGCGTTCTCACCCACTTTGCCGCTCCACCAGTTCTCATGGTCGCGGGAAAATGGAACTGGGGCTTAAGCTACATGTTCACGCATTTCGGCTGGCGCGGACTCATGACTACGCTTACCGGTGCAGCGCTCATGATCCTGGTCTTTCCCAAGGAGATGAAGAAAATAGCGCCTGCCGAAGACCGCAAGGCCAAAATCCCGCTCTGGCTTACTGTCATGCATATTGGATTGCTCGCGCTCGTCGTTGTCTTTGCGCACCATGAAAATATTTTCTTTGGCGTCTTCATGATTTTCCTGGGCCTCACAGTTGCCACGAGAGAATACCAGGAGCCGCTAAAACTCCGCGAGGGCTTACTCGTCGGCTTCTTTTTGGCCGGCCTGGTGACATTGGGCAGCCTGCAGGCTTTTTGGCTGAAACCGCTACTTGCTTCGCTCGATGTAAACGCGCTCTATTTCGGAGCCACGGGACTTACTGCGATCACGGATAACGCCGCGCTGACCTACCTTGGATCGCTTTCGACAGGGCTCAGCGATCAGATGAAACATGCCCTGGTCGCAGGTGCCGTAACCGGCGGAGGGCTGACCGTTATAGCGAACGCTCCGAACCCTGCGGGTGTCGGCATTCTGCGACAGAGCCATTTTTTCCAGCAGCATGGCCTTTCGCCCATCGGGCTGCTCATTGGCGCGCTCGTTCCGACCGGCATAGCAATTTTCTATTTTTGGGTTCTGTAAAATTACTATGCAGGGCTGTCTCTATAGTCCTTAAACGGCCATGAGTTACAGCCTTAACGACCTGCTGGACAATTTCCGGTTAAAATCACACCGCGAGCATTACAGCTCGGTCATCAAGAGCATCGAAGCAGGAGTGGTCTTCAGGGGAACAAACCTCTGGGTACTCATATTTGCTATCTTTATTGCCTCGCTGGGGCTGAACGTCAATTCGCCAGCAGTAATTATTGGCGCGATGCTGGTATCACCGCTGATGGGCCCCATCATGGGCATGGGGCTTGCCATGGGAATCAACGATGTTTCCCTGCTGCGCAAGTCGCTGCAGAATTTTGGTTTTGCGGCAGGCGTAAGTCTCGTTACTTCAACCCTGTTTTTTCTCATTTCCCCCATAAATGACGCTCACTCGGAATTGCTGGCAAGAACATCACCCAACATTTACGATGTGCTCATCGCCTTCTTCGGCGGGCTGGCTGGCATACTCGCGACCGCCAGCAAACTTAAGGGCAACGTGATCCCAGGAGTGGCGATCGCAACCGCTCTGATGCCGCCGCTGTGTACTGCCGGGTACGGCATCGCCACATGGCAGCCCCGCTTCTTCGCGGGTGCATTCTACCTCTTCGTCATCAATACGGTCTTCATTGCGCTCGCGACTTTGATTACAGTGCGGTTCCTTAAATTTCCCTACCGCGAAAAACCGGATACTGAGCAGGCAAGGCGTGCCAAGCGCATCATTACGCTCGTTACGGTCGCGACCGTCCTGCCCAGCCTCTACCTGGGCTATCAGATCGTACTCGAAGCGCGTTTCATGCAGCGAGCCACAAGATTTATCGAAAAAGAAGCTTCGATACCAGGCGACTATTTGCTCCAGAGACAGATAGATGCTTCGCGTCGCAGTATCATCCTTATCTTCGGGGGAAATCCCATTGACCAGAGCCAAATCGCTGCGCTGCGGTCACGTCTGGAAATTTACGGCCTTACAGACACATATCTCGAAGTAAGACAGGGATTCGCGACTGAGTCAGACAAAAAAGAGAAAATTTCTGCTGAAGCGCAGCGCGAGGCGGCCACACAACTTTCGCGCCGGGTGTTTAACGAATTGCGAACGCAGTTCAGCACGGTGACCGGCGTGGCCATTGAAGAAGGTACGGAGATCGTGGCAGAAGATGAGCAGCGTCCGATTTGGCTGGCTTCTATTAGAACCGAAAAGCCTCTGGACAAAACCGAAAAACAGCGATTGCAGGAGTGGCTTCGGGTTCGCCTGCAAGCTGAATCGATTTCCGTAATATTTCTCGCAGATTAGCGGGCGGCAGAGTGTTCGGTTCGACAAATTGATTTACCGGCTGTTAGCCACGCCGACTCTAACCCTATATGCTGACCCGTAACCGGCGGCGCGCAGTTGCCGCTGCGGCGCTTGCGCTGCTCTTTATTGTTACCCTGCCGCTCATCAGCCAGTCAAAACCTGCCGAACCGCTGGCAATGCAGGTTGCCAAGCGCGGAGATATAAAGGCAACGCACCGCATTGAGACCGATAACTTTACCGTCGTTTTTTCTGAACAGGGTGCACAGATTCTCGAATTTCGTAATCGGGATGCCGCCTATCCGCGGCGCGATGGCGCAAATATCGTCATTCCGGGCACCGAAATATTTCTGGCGCCCTACCTGGGCGCAACGGGCACAACGCAATACGTCGGAGCAAACCTCGCTGCCATGATGTATGCGGCCTTCAGCTTCAGCAAAACCGAAAACGATGACATTATCAAGATCACAGCTACGGCGCCCGTGGTACTCATCGCCGATAAGGCTAAATATGACGCGACCTTCGTCAAAGAGTTTATCTTTCTTAAGAAGTCACCCTACTTCAAATTTTCGCTCGAGATCCAATCCAATGCGCCGCTCAAGCTGCAAAACCTGATGCTGTACGCTCTGCCCATCATCGGACCAGCGCCGCAGGGCAGTTCTGGCAGCTTCCGCGATTACCACCATTACAGCCATGCTGAAAAATTTGAACTGGCCTACAGTGGCGGCGGCGGAGGTTTTGGCTGTGGCGGTTCGTCTGCACCCGAGAAGATCATTTCAGGCCCTGTCGATTTCTTTGGCAGTTCTTCACGTTTTTTGATCCTCAATCTGCAGCCGCTTTTTGCCACGCGCAGCACGAGCCTGACTGCTGAAGTCCGCAACCCGGATACCAAGCAATTGCTCCAGGCGCAGGCAGTCCATGTGAATATGGGCGACGTCATAGTAGAAAAGAATAAACCGGCAAGGTTTGAATTTCTGGGCTACATGGGCCCCAAGATCGAGGCAAACCTGCATCCTGACGACAATGCCCGCAGGGTCATGCCTGAACTGTCGAAACTGCACAAGAATCTGTACAAATCCTTCGACTTCGGCATAACCGAGCCCATACGCGATATCATAGTCTCGGTACTGAACCTTCTCTATAAAGTTATTCCTAACTACGGCGTGGGGATCATACTCATTGCACTATTGCTCAAGCTCGCGTTCTTTCCGCTAAACCAGAAACAGGCTGAGGCAATGAAGAGAATGGGCGAGCTGCAGCCGAAAATCAAGGAAATTAACGAACGCTACAAGAATAACCCGCAGGAAAAGCAGCGCCGCATCATGGAGATGTATAAGCAGCACAAGGTAAATCCGGTTTCGGGCTGTTTGCCAATGCTCATCCAGCTGCCGGTATTCATCGCCATGTACTCGGCATTTTCCGATGCGTACGATCTGTGGCAGTCACCATTCATTCCAGGCTGGATACCTGATCTTTCGCAACCCGACCATGTCTTCTCACTGCCAGCAACCTGGCCCGTCGTCGGCGGATTTGCAGTACATCTGTTGCCAGTTATCATGACCCTGACGCAATATTACCAGACTAAGCTCACACCCACGTCGGGTGATGAGAACCATGATGCCCTTCATGATGCTGTTTCTTTTTTACGCAATGCCCTCCGGCGTTGTGCTCTACTGGACAGTGCAGAACGTTCTGTCCATTGCGCAGCAGATTTATACAAATCGCAGGAATGCACGCGCAGCTGTAGCGTAGTATTATATTGCCAAAAGAGGTATTTATGCAAATTCTGGAAGTACAGGCACTCAACGAGAAAGAAGCGCTGGAGCAGGCGTTGTCGTACCTTAAAACCGACGCCGATTCGGTGGAACTGAGCGTCCTCAAGAAAGGCAGCAGCGGTTTTTTGGGCCTGGGACAAAAATCGCTCGGAATTTACAAGATCAACGCAATACGCGGAAAAACGCCACTCGCAGTCATCATCCGCGGAGTTATTTCAACGCTGCTCGGACACATGGGCTACACAGTCACCGTAAAGGATTACCGCAACGTCGAAGAAGGCAAGCTTATGGTCGATCTCGACAGTGATTTTGCCGGCTATATTATTGGTAAGCACGGCCGTACGCTCGAAGCCCTGCAGTTCATAACTAACCTGATAGTCGAAAAGATAACCGGCGAACAGCCCAAAATTCTGCTGGATATAGAAAACTACCGCGAGCGCCGAGCCCAGCACCTGATGGAAATCGCCAGAAAAACCGGCGAATACGTAGCGCGCACGGGAAAAAGCCGCCTGCTCGATCCGCTGAATCCCTATGAGCGCCGCCTGGTACATATGGCGCTACAGGATAACGAGACTGTCAAGACGGAATCCGAGGGCAACGGAGTATACAAGCGCGTGCGGGTATTTCGAGTCAGCAACGGGCAGCCTGCAGAACCTGGCAACGAACTCGTAACCGAAGAAAACCTGGGCAATATGGATTTCGAGGCCGGTCAGGATCCTGAAGGCGCTGAGGACATTGAGTTCAAAAGCGACGACTTCAACCGCTAACTTCATCTGTGCTCCTGCAACGCCTGCGGGAGCGCGCTCAGCACTTGCGGTCATCCGCGCGAGCGGTAAACCGGACTCTGCAGGCAGTATCTTTGAGAGGCTTGGCACAAGTTTCACCACAAGGTCTAACAAAACAGCCGCTGAGCTCTCTCCGCGTAAAGCCTACTATGGTTACCTGAACGATGCAGAAGGAATAATCGATGATGTCATTTTCACACGTTTTGACGGCAAAAGCTCTTTTACCGGGGAAGACAGTTTTGAAATCAGCTGCCACGGCAATCCACTGATCCTGCGGCGTATACTGACGCTGCTCTATTCGCTCGGATTCCGCGCGGCAGAGCCGGGTGAATTCACCCGACGGGCATACCTGAACGGCAAACTCGATCTCGACGCCGCGCAGGCGGTGGCGGAAATTATCGAGGCACGCAGTGTGGTTTCGCTGAAGGCAGCGCAGCGGCTCGCGCAGGGAAGTTTTCGCCGGGAAATGCTGAAGCTCCGCTCAGAGCTCATGAATCTTCTTGCAGACCTCAACGCGGAACTTGACTTCATCGACGAGGATATCAGCTTTTCTACCCGCGAAACGAAGCTGCGTCTGCTTGCAGATACGGAAAAGAAAGCACGGCATCTCGTAGCCGAAGCTGAACGGTTTGAAACCATGAAGAGCGGCTTTCATATTGCGATCGTTGGAGCACCCAATGCGGGTAAGTCGTCACTGCTTAACCGCTTTATCGGAAAAGATCGCTCCATTGTCAGCGAAATCGCGGGTACAACGCGCGACTATATTGAAGCAGAAATGGAAATCGCCGGAGTCAATATCAGGCTGTTCGATACTGCTGGCCTGCGCGATGATTCGAGCGATAAGATCGAGCAAATGGGTATGGAGCGCACGCTTGAGCTCATGAACCGCGCCCACTTGTTAATCCTGCTCTTGGACGGATCACAAGCCCGCACGTCTGGTACGCTCACCGCCGGAATTGCCGGTGCCGCTCAGCGGATCACAGTCGTCAATAAGAGCGACATACTGCATTCGAGCTGGCATGACCTTCCGGTTTCAGAGGGAGCTCCACTCTTTATCTCGGCGCGTACAGGACAGGGTATCGACGAACTGCTGCGCAGAATTGGCGGCATCATTGAAGAAAAAACTCCGCCGGATGCCCTGCCCTTATCGCTTTGGCAACGACACCTGCTTGCAGGCATTGCAGACAGACTTCAGGCAGCAGCCGACGCCGTGCGCGAACAGGAGCTGCCCGAAGTCATCACGCATATTGTCAACCAGGCAGTCGAAAAGATTGCCGAGCTGACGGGTGAAATCAGCAGCGACGATATTCTGGGCAGAATTTTCAGCCGGTTTTGTATTGGTAAGTAGAGGTCGGTTTAAACCTACCCCTGCTTACCGCGCACCAAAAATTGCAGTTCCCACGCGCACGTGCGTTGCCCCTTCGGCGATTGCAAGTTCAAAATCGCCTGACATCCCCATGGACAACCAACCGGCATAACCGGGAAAAATACCCCGCGTGCGAAGTGCGTCAGAGAGCTCGCGGAGCCGGGCAAATGCCTGTCGGATACGCCGCTCATCGTCGGTATTTTCGGCCATCGTCATAAGCCCCAGAACCCGTATCGCCGGCTTTTCGGCAACGTAGTCTGCCAGCGCGTCCAGACCAGACGGGTCAACGCCGGATTTATTGGGTTCGCCGCTGCAGTTGACCTGCAACAGGCACTGGATAGTGGCATCGGCAAAACGGGATTGCAGCTTGTCAGCCAGCGAGGGACGATCCAGTGAATGCAGAATGGTATCTGCCTCAAGCAGTTTTACCTTGTTTGTCTGCAGTTGCCCGATCAGATGCCACTGAATTCCCGATGCTGTCACCGAAGCCTTCTTTTCACGGAGCTCGGCGATGCGGTTTTCGGCGAAGTCTTTTTGTCCGAGCGCAGATAACGCATCGACCAGCGCAGCCGGATGCGTTTTGGATACCGCAATCAGACTGACAGATTCCTGGCTTCTGCCGCTGCGCGCACAAGCGCTCGCAATTTTTTCGCGAACGCGGAGGTAATTTTCCTGCAAGCTCACGGACCGGCGTATCCAGGGGTTGCTACCGTACCCTCGGAAGTATCATCCCCGGCGGCAGACGCCGGATTCAGATTCACTGAGGCTGCGGCATAACCGGCATCCGTCGTTTGTGTGGTAACCCAGTCGGTGGTGTTACAGGCTGACGCACTAAAGGGCACACTGCGCACAGCAGGATTCAGCCGCATCGAACTTTTCGGCAATCCCGCTCCGCCGTTGGTTCCTTTGCCGCCCCAGGTGGCGGTGCAACCAGAGAGCGCGTGGATCGTAACTCCGGCGGCATCCTTAAGCGTGAGATTCCTGCCCGAATTCAACAGAGATATAGAGGGAGTAACCACGTCATGTTTGGTGAAGGCACGGTTTGTATATTTGCCGATCGTCAGTACGCTACCTGCCTTTATAACCGTGCAAAGCGGGAGCGTAAGGTCCGAGCCACCCGTGCCAGCGCCCTCGATGCGCCATTGCGACAGGTTGATATCGCTGCCGCTGGCATTGTAGAGCTCAATGAACTCATCGTCCGTCGTAGCCGAGCCGCCTGTATCTTCGCTGCCCATCCACATAATTTCACTGAAATAGACGCTGCCCGGGCTTGTACCCGTCGTCGGCCGGCAGTTTGCCAGCGGATCGTACCAGGTACTGTAGTCCGGTATCTCATACACGCTGCCTGGCTTATCATACGGCCCCTCAGCCAGCAACTTGACATTGATCTCGATGCGCGGCGATACAAGGTCGGGTTCTATGGGCCGCTTCCAGGTAGAGGCCGAGCCGTCGAAACGATCTTCGGAGTCTGCCGCTGCTTTTATTGCATTGAAATGCACAGCGAAATAGGCAAAATATCTGTCACCGTCCCTTACCGGATGGTTGAGGCTGTTAAACAGATTATAGTCGAGAATATAGGACGACGCAAAACCCTGACCATTCGTGGCATATACCTGCAACGTATAGGTGGTCAGATCGCGCCGGAAGTACCGGATCGGATGCGAATTCACTCCACATTCGAATTTATTGTAGAGAGGGCTTGTGGTGTAAGGATTTCGGATACACTGCCAGACATCAGGGTCTGTAAACCCCGGCGGGTCGGCAGGTTTGACCGAAGGATAATTCTGACCCGGATCGGCAATAAGCGTAGGGTAATAGGAGCCATAAGTCGCGTCGTAACCAAAATACCCCGGCTCATTCGTGAAGCCGAGCGAGTCGACCTTTTCGTTCTTGAAAATCAGCGCATCTTCGCAACGCAGTCGGTCGCTGGCGCTGGCACAGCTCAGGCTATAATCCACTTTTTTATAGAGATAGAGCGCGATCATGCTGGTCTCGCTGAACCGGGAATCCTTGCTGATGCCCCTGCTCGACAAATTAGCCACAATCTGCCCGGACGCTGTCTGCTGCAGCGCGCCCTGGTTAGGTGGCTCACCCGTAGAACCCGCATTGCAGGCAGAAAGAGCCAGCAGTGCCGCAAGCCTAAATGCGACCAATTGAATCCGCACGCCGCATTGAGCTGCTGCCCTCTGCGCCGGCAACTATTTTCCTTGACTGCCATTCATTGACGCGGTGTGTCAAAAAGCAGTCCTGCCTGCATGAACGAAGTTCTTTACACAGTAACCCAGGCTGCACCCGTCCCGGTCACCACGCCTGGAGCGGCACCGGCACCTGCGGCAGCCGGCGCACCAGCTACAGTCACTCCCGCAGGCAAACCGGCAACAGCGGCACAGCAGCCCGACATGGGCAGTGCGCTCTCCAGCTTCGCGCTGCCAGTGCTGATGATCGTGATTTTCTATTTTCTCCTCATACGCCCGCAGCAGAAGCGCGAAAAGGAACGGCAAAAGCTCTTAAAGGGTATTGAAAAGGGTGACCGTGTTCTGACCCGCGGTGGTATTTTCGGAACAGTCGTAGGTGTAAAACACGAGGACAACATTGCGATTGTCAAGATCGCAGACGAAGTCAAGGTTGAAGTTGCAATTTCCACTATCGACACCGTAGTCAATAAAGCTGCGGGAAAATAGTCTCCGTGCAGCGTCTCATCGGCTTTCTCAGTTTTGTTGCGCTGCTGGCAGTCGCTCTGCCGGCCGGCAACGTCTTTGCTGAGTGCAGGCAGTGTATTGCGCAAAGCATCTTTGACGAAGATGCCGCCACTGATACTGAGGTAGTCGATAAACCCGCCGAGAGCGAAGACACAGAAAAAGTCAAAACTCCGTCGAAAGCGAAAAAAAAGAAGAAAGCCCGCAAAAAGAGAAAACAGGCTGCGCAGTCTGCACCGAGCATTACGGAAAGCGAGGCTCTGACCCCGCAGGAATTGGCGCGGCAAAGTTACGTCTGGGCGCCTGAGAGCACTCTGCGCCTGAAGAGCACGGCTCCAGGCATTAAGAATAATGAGGCTCCTGTGCCCGTTAAGGCGGCAGCGCCGATGGGCGCAGAGGCGCTTGGGCCACCTGTTCAGCCGCAGGACTTCAAGCTGCCACAGATTCCGTTAGGGCAGGTTTTAATTGTCGCCGGGTTTGTGATTTTGTTTCTGATCTACCGCTTCCGCGTCGGCAGACAGTTGAAACGCAGGAAATACTAATTGACCATTTACCCGAGAGGAAAACCAGTGAGCGCACAAGTCCGTTTTTTCCTGATTATCTCCGTCGTGGGCATAGCCATTGCCCTTATCTGGCCCAATATTGGCGAACGCACTATCAGGCTTTACGCCATAGAATCTTTAGATGCAGCCAAGCGCGAAGAGGCGCTCACCCGGGCTGAAAAATACATTAAAGATAACTACTCTGGCCGGTACCGTACGGAACGCAAATCGGGCAAACCATTAAACAATCCGAAAGCATTGGATGAAGCATATCTGAGTATCACCGGCAAGTTTGTACAGACAGCTTTTCTGAACGAACTTGGTCGAATCGAAGGCATAGATCCGGACCGTATCACGCTTGAGCCGATGTGGGTTGAAGAGAATCTAAAAGCGAAGCCATTCAAACTCGGCCTCGATCTGCAGGGCGGTATGAACCTGGTACTCGAGGGGGATTTCAAAAAGCTTGAGGAAACTCTCCGCAGGCAATACCCGCCCGAGCTTGTAGAAAGTCTCAAGAAACAGCTCGAAGCCGAAAAGGACGCGGAAAAAAGAAAGTCGATTCAGGCCAAACTCGACGAAATCAACAAGGCTTTTGACTTTTCTCCGCAGCGCAAGAAGCAGGATGTGGAAGGTGCTTTGGAAATTATGCGCTCACGAGTCGATGCGCGCGGCGTGTCAGAGCCTCTGATTCGCATGCAGGGTGAAGAGCGTATCGAAATTTCGCTGCCAGGCGTCGCCAACCCGGACCAGGCAAAAAAGCTGATTGCCTCGACCGCACGGGTTGCATACCATCTGCACGATCCTGCGGGGGAAGCCGGCCGCCTCACGCAGGAAGCGAACCGGGAATTTGCAGAATATCTGAAGCAGAGCACGGACTTTCAAAAACAGGAATTTATCCGCAAGCTCGAAGCCAAACTAAAATTCCCGAAAAATCTGGGGATCTATGTTTTCTATGACAAGCGGCCCAATGCCCGGGGAGTCAATGAACTGCAGCCACGCGAGTTTCTCGTGCTCAACAATGAACCCGTGCTGACAGGCGACGCCATGAGCCGCACGGTTTACGCAACGGTAGATCCGGAAAAAGGACAAAACATTGTCAGTTTTGAGCTGACATCCGCAGGCACGGACACGTTCGCCAAAATCACTACGGAAAACAAGGGCAAGCTGCTCGCCATCCTGATCGACAACAAGATCCGCTCGGCGCCGCAGATTAACGAACCCATTCTTGGGGGCCGCGGCCAGATCAGCGGAAACTTTACGGCGCAGGAAGCTACCGATCTTGCCCTGATTATAAAAGAGGGAGCTCTGCCTGTACCCATGACAATTGTCGAAGAACGCTCCGTGGGGCCAACGCTGGGGCAGGAAGCCATCGATGCGGGGCTTAAGGCAATCGTCGTGGGATTCGTACTGGTTGTTCTCTACATGATTCTCTATTATCACGGCTCCGGAATTATTGCCAGCTTCGCGCTGCTCATCAACCTGCTTCTGCTTTCGGCAATTTTCGCCCTCATGGACTTCACGATCACGCTGCCGGGACTTGCGGGCGTCGTTCTCACCATGGGTATGGCAGTGGACTCAAACGTGATCATTTACGAACGTATTCGCGAAGAGTTAAGGCGCGGCAAGTCCGTGAAACTTGCGGTCGCGGCGGGTTTTGAGCGCGCAACGCTGACGATTATTGACAGTAACCTGACAACGCTTATCGCAGCCGTCATTCTGGCCTCAAAGCTCGGCGTCGGGCCGATTAAAGGTTTCGGCGTTACTCTTTTCGTCGGTATAGTGACGACGCTTTTCACCGCGCTTGTCGTAACGCGCGCCATCGTAGAGTGGCTCGCTTACTCGGTTGAAGTAAAATCTCTCTCTATCGGCTTCGGTAAACACCGTGGCGCACAACGCCTTGCGCATTCGAGGAAATAATGAACCTGCATGTAATGAAACTCAAATGGGTGAGCATTATTGGCTCACTGCTGCTGCTTGTCGGACTTCTCCTGCTCACATTCCAAAAGCATGGTGG
Organism: uncultured Turneriella sp.; assembly: GCA_964408405.1. GTDB lineage: Bacteria > Spirochaetota > Leptospiria > Turneriellales > Turneriellaceae > Turneriella. Next base: position 45,273 of record CAYOZO010000003.1, on the reverse strand, counting down.
ATTTGCCATGAGCATTGACTTCGCTGGCGGCATCAAGATTGAACTCCCTAAATCAGAAAATCTGACAGTCCAGACACTTCGCGCTTTATTTGATAAAGAGAAAATCAATGCGACCGTGCAGCTCGTCGACAAGGCATCGGGCGACCGCCTCAAGGTGGAGATTGGCGGCAAGACCCAGCAGGAGCTTACGGCGCGCGCCGAGGCCGCAAAAGCCGAGCTGGAGGTTAAAGGCTATCCGGTGAATGCCATCGACTACACGCGCTACCTGATCCAGACAAAATTGCTGCCGGCCGGCGCAAAAACACTCGAATTCTCTGCTGCTGAGCAGGTGGGCCCGACCATCGGTAAGTACCTGCAGACCAACGCGCTTTACCTGGTCAGCATCGCATTGATTCTCATCACGATCTACGTCGCCTTCCGCTTTCGCTTCAACTTTGCGCTGGGCGCGCTGATTGCGTCAGTGCACGATCTTATCCTCACGCTGGGTGTCATTGGCGTGCTGCAGATTCCTCTTTCAGTACCGGTTGTGGCCGCCATGCTGACAATTTTGGGATACTCGATCAACGACACGATTGTGATCTTTGACCGTATCCGTGAAAACATGCATGGTCAGGAAGAACTCGGTATTGAGCCCGTTGTCGATAAGTCCATCATGCAGTCGCTCACCAGAACTATCAACGTCACTGCAACAACCCTGGTCGCAATCCTGCCCATTTACCTGCTGGGAGACGAGGGACTCAAAGACCTCGCCCTCGTGCTCATATTCGGCATACTGATTGGTACATATTCATCAAACTTTGTAGCAGCCCCGATCGTCGTGATCTGGGATAACCTTATGAAACGGAGAGCACGCGCATGAAGCTTGCAGTAGCCAAAGAAACCACCAGCGGGGAAAAGCGTGTAGCATTGATTCCCGAGAGTGTGAAGAAACTTGTCTCGAAAGGATTTTCGGTAATAGTCGAAAAGGGCGCCGGCGAAGGTTCCTACCTTTCTGACCGGGAGTACGAAGAAGCGGGAGCTACACTTTGCTCTGCTGCTGAATTCCAGACAGCGGATGCAATCCTCAAGGTGCGCGCTCCCTCCCCCGCCGAAATTGACTTCTACAAGGACGGTAGCTGGATTTTCGCCATGCTGGATCCCATCAACCGCGCCGAGAACCTGCCCGTGCTGGAGAAGAAAAAGAGTACAGCGTTCGCGATGGAATTTATTCCGCGCATCACGCTGGCACAGTCCATGGATGTCTTGAGCTCCATGGCGTCGATTGCCGGTTACCGCGCGGTACTGATGGCAGCGCAGGAGTTCGGGCGTTTCTTCCCAATGCTCATGACAGCTGCAGGGACAATTCCTCCTGCCAAAGCATTTGTGCTCGGGGCCGGCGTTGCAGGTCTGCAGGCAATCGCTACTGCAAAACGCCTCGGGGCAGTGGTCGAAGCGTTTGATGTACGCGCGGCAGCGGCAGAACAGGTCGAAAGTCTCGGCGCAAAATTTGTGAAAATGGAAATCACCGAAAACCTGCAGGACGAACAGGGATACGCTAAAGAAGCGTCCCCGGAGTTTATCGCAAAGCAGAAAGAACTCCTGCACAAGCATATTGCGAAATCCGATATCGTCATCACTACGGCACAGGTTTTCGGCAAAAAAGCCCCGATCCTCATCGAAGATTATATGGTGAAGAGCATGAAACCCGGATCCGTAATCGTCGATCTCGCCTCAGAGACCGGCGGCAATTGCACGCTCTCGAAACACGGTGAAATGCTAGATATTGGCGGTGTTAAGATACTCGCACCTGCGAATATAACCTCCACAATGGCGAGCGCTGCAAGCCGTATGTTTTCGAAAAACATGGAAAACCTGCTGCTTTATCTCTTCGAGAATGGCCGGCTGAGCAAGGATTTTGCTTCAGACGAAATTCTGAAGCGAAGCGTTATCACGCGCGACGGCCAGCTGGTATCCGATATAGTCAAGAAAGCGACCAAGCGTTAAACAGGAGAATTTATGGATATATTGGCTCCCCTCTACATTTTTATCCTCGCAGCCTTCGTGGGCTACAACGTGATCCACAAAGTCCCTCCGCTGCTGCATACTCCCCTGATGTCTGCTACGAACGCGATTTCGGCAATTTCTGTAGTGGGAGCTATCATCGTTGCGGGTATGGAACACAGCGGCGACACTGGCACACTCGCGACTGTTATGGCGGTCATTGCGGTAGCTGCCGCAACTACCAACGTCGTTGGCGGATTTCTCATTACCGACCGTATGCTCAAGATGTTCAAAAAAGATAAACCGGCAGCCGCTGAGGCTAAAGAGGCCGACAAATGATAGATAACTACGTACGCAAACTCTTCACTACATTCGCGGGTGATCAGGAAATCCGCATCATTATCGGGGTTGCATACCTCATAGCCTCTGTGTTCTTTATCCAGGGTCTCAAGTTCATGAGCAGCCCGCGCACTGCGCGCCGTGGTATGTTCATGGCAGAGGCCGGTATGGCGCTGGCGATTGTGACCACCCTGCTCGACCAGGAAATTGTCAGCCTCGAATGGATTCTGATCGGTCTCGTCATTGGTTCAATCGCCGGTTATATCATGGCAGTCTTAACACCCATGACTGCGATGCCGCAGCGGACGGCGCTGTCGCATGCTTTCGGGGCACTCGCCGCAGCTCTGGTGGGTGTGACCAAGTATTACACGGGCCACGTGAAGCCTGATGACAACGGCATCATGATTGCGATTGGGCTCGAGGTCCTTCTGGGAGCGCTGACTTTCACCGGTTCCATGATCGCCTTTGGTAAGCTACAGGGCACGCTACCGGGAGCGCCAATCCAGTACAAAGGGCAGAATGTTATTAACATCAGCATTATTGTGGCGCTCGTTGCCTCATTCGGCTACCTTGTGTACAATCCCGGTGCAACGGAGCTTTTCTATGTTCTCACGGTGGTCGCGCTGATCTTTGGCGTAAGTCTAGTACTGCCGATCGGCGCCGCCGACATGCCGGTGGTCATGTCGCTGCTCAATGCCTACGCGGGTCTCGCAGGTTGCGCGACGGGTTTTGCGCTCAACAACAACGTCCTCATCATTGCGGGAGCTCTGGATGGTGCTTCAGGGGTAATCCTTTCGATCATTATGACCAAGGCCATGAACCGCTCTATGACTAACGTTCTTTTTGGTGGTTTTGGCGCAGTTACCGCAACTGCTGAAGCGCGTGAAGTTAAAGGATCGATCAAGGGGCAGACCGCCGAAGAGGCGGCTGCAATTCTCGATATTGCCGATTCCATCATCATAGTTCCCGGTTATGGTATGGCGGTCTCCCAGGCGCAGCACAGCTGCAAAAAGCTGGTAGATTACCTGATTAAAAAAGGCAAAACCGTGCGTTTTGCGATCCATCCCGTGGCGGGCCGCATGCCCGGCCACATGAACGTGCTTCTGGCTGAAGCCGGGGTTGACTATGACCTGCTCTGCGACATGGATACGATCAACGATGACTTTGCGACCACTGATGTGTCGATCGTCATCGGCGCCAATGACGTGGTAAACCCCGCAGCAAAAGAGGATAAATCAAGCCCTATCTATGGCATGCCGATCCTCAACGTTGACCAATCACGCACGGTCATGGTCCTCAAGCGCGGTATGAGCCCGGGCTTTTCGGGTATCGAAAACGAACTCTTCTACAAAGACAACTGCGTCATGGTGTTCGGCGATGCCAAGAAGACCCTCGATGGTTTCGTAGCCGGCCTGCAGGAACTGGACGCCTGATTTAGCAGGCTGTTAAAAAACAGCCATAAAGCAGGATGTTGAAACCAGGCGCAGCTGCAGACAGGCCATTTATGGCCGTTTCGCAAGCGATTTCGTTAAGAAATCGCGGCGTCTGCAGCGAGCACGGTATTTTTTCAACATCCTGTTAGACCCGCAGCCCGGATTGCTCTGCAACCCAGCTAAAAACCGGTGGCAGGAGATTCTCCACCGGTTTTTTATTTTGTAGCGCGCCGAGCACACCGGCAAGGAATTCGAGGAACTTGTCCTGCTGCTGCAGCAGGCGGATCTGTTTGGTAACTGCGTATTTCTCGAGTGCTTTTGCCAGCAGTGATGCTGCGCCTGCAAGATTAGGCACGCTGAAGATCTTGTAGAATGCCATTGCCGTCTGGATCAGCGCATGGAAGAAGATGCGCAATTCGCCGGGCGGCATCTCATGCCAGTAGAGTTCCCACAGCTCGTGTGCTTCCCAATACCGACGCTCGTGGAATGCGAGCCAGCCCAACCGAAAACCTTTAAACCAGTCGGCAAGATTGAGGCTGCTTTCGGCTGCAGTCCGAAATTCAGAGGGAGTAACACTGCGAAACCGTTCTGCAAGCAGACCGGCAAAACGGTCGAAGACCTCCTGAGTCGCAGGGGCGCTGCCGCCCAGTTGCGCAGCTAAACTCGTCATCGGCAGAGTCAAACCACACGAATGGATCGCCGCAAAGTCACCCAGATCGTTCGCAACATTGATCGAAATACCGTGGTATATGAACCCCTTTTTGAGCCCCAGACCGATAAAGCCAATCTTGCCCGCCTGCGTGAAGACACCACTTGCCCCCGGCATTAGGTTTACATCAATACCGAATGAAAGCAGAGTTTCCGCCATAACAGCTTCGAGGACGCGCACAAAGCGTTCCAGCCCGCCATTTACGGCCGCAAGCGGCAGTACGAAGTAAACGACTAGCTGCCCAGGGTTGTGCAGCGTGACCGAGCCACCACGGCGCGCCGGCACCACCTGCACCTCTGGCCTCAGGATGTGCGCTGCCTCTGTCTTAAGACCGCTCGTATAGACCAAAGGATGTTCGAGTCCCCAGATATGTGCTGCGGTCGTACTTGTGTTCCCGATGGTATTTTCCATCAGCTGCAGGGCCTGCTCATAGCGAGTGAGCCCAATAAATTGTGCCTTAACTGTCAGAGGATAGCGGAGCAGATGCACGAAAAAACCCGTTGCCACTGTTTTTCGAAACAGCGGCAACGGGTAAACCGTAAGTCGTCTTTTGGTCAGGCAGCTTCGCGGATATAGTCGGGTTCGGGACGCCGTTTGAGGTCGCTTACCACAATCGCCCGGGCCACAATTTTGAACACCGAGCGGGTCTTATTGTCCTGATCTTTCCAGCGGCGCTGCACGAGGTTACCGCGGAGAACCACTTCCATACCCTTTTTGAGGCGTGGCGCGTGAAAATCCGCGAGTTTATCCCAGGCTTCGACGTCGATAAAGCAGGCCGTGCTGCCGGCATCATCGGTCTTGCTATACGTGTTGTACGCGAACGGAAAGACCATGAGCAGCTTTCCGTTCTGCGTAGTCTTGAGCGTCGGATCCTTTACCAGGCGGCCGACAAACTGCTGGATATTCATCTGGCTGTTATACATTTTTCCTCTTTTACCCCTTGGGGTCACAGTTTATTTGAGGGATTTTCCCCCTCTATATATTAAATACCAGAAAACGCCATTTTTTTCTCACCGTTTTTGCATTTTTTTTCGTCAGGCGAGTTACTGGCGGTGAAACCGCCATTTCTGCCCGAGAACCAAAACTTCCTAACTCCCCCATATTCTTGCCAACAAGCGCCGACGGGTATATATTTATCGCGCAGTCATTCAGATGGTTGACCCACAGGAAGTGCACCGCCTTATCGAACAAGCCCTGCCGGGCGCGCGCATACAGGTTTTGGACCCGATGCGCGACGGTGAGCATTTGCAGGCCGTGGTGGCGGCAGATGCCTTCGTGGGATTACCCCTGGTGAAACAGCATAAACTCGTGATGGAAGCCCTGCGCGAAGTTCTGCGGGATCGCCTGCATGCGCTGCAACTGAAGACAATGACACCGGCACAATACGACAAGGAATACCCATGACCCTCGAAGAGAAGAAACAGGAAATTGATAAAGACGTTAAAAGCAACAAAATAGTGCTCTACATGAAGGGGACTAAAGAATTTCCGCAATGCGGTTTCTCAGCGCGCGTGGTGCAGATTCTCGACCAGCATGGCGCTTCTTACGTGACGCGCGACGTTCTCAGCGACCCTGTGCTGCGCGATGCCATCAAGCAGTACTCAGACTGGCCGACGCTGCCGCAGCTTTATATCAACGGTGAATTCATAGGCGGCTGTGACATTGTCACCGAAATGGCGCAGAAAAACGAGCTTGCTCCCCTGCTGTCCTGACAGCGTCAACCTAAGTGAACATCTTGCTGCAGAATAAAATTCTTGCGCGTATGGCGCAAATCGAGGAGTGGCTGCGCTCGCTCGAAAAAGACGTGCCGCTTTTCATGTCGGCAGATATCCGGGATGCAGGGTACAAAATTACATCGATCGATGCAAATCTCTACCCTGCTGGTTTCAATAATCTGGATGCAAGTTTTCATCCGTTAGCGACGCGGCATCTCAAAGCTGCCCTCGAGCATTACCAGATACCTCGGGGCAGTAAACTGCTGCTGATCAGCGAAGAGCATACTCGCAACACATTCTATCTCGAGAACATCCGGGCACTGAGCGGTCTGCTCACTGCTGCAGGCTATTCGGTAGAAGTCGCAACACAATTTCCGATTGCAGACGAAAGTTATGTGGATAACACACTCGAACTGAGGACTGCTTCAGGCAATACCGTACGGCTCTACGATCCTGCTTATGCGTCAGCGCACCTCACCGATTACTCAGCACTGGTCATGAACCATGACTCTTCGGCGGGTACTGCTGACTGGATAAAAAATGCCGGTTTACCTGTATTGCCTCCATGGCAGGCAGGCTGGCATAGCAGAAGCAAAGCAAGGCATTTTGCTCACTACCGCGCGCTCATGAGCGAGCTTGCTTCAATCGTCGGCGTGGACCCCTGGTTTTTTTCCCCGCTCGACGCACATATAACGGGCATCGACATCAATTCGGATGCTGATCGCGCGAAGGTATCCGAGAAGGCATCTGAGCTTCTCAAGCAGATCCAGGCGAAATACGACGAATACCAGATCCAGGAAAAGCCTTTTGTCTTTCTGAAATCAGACCATGGCACTTATGGTATGGCGATGCTTTCTTTCGACAGCGCGGGCGATATTCTGGAAATTAACCGCAAAGAAAAGAATAAGCTTTTCAAGGGCAAGAGTTCAGTTGTGGTGAAGGACTACCTGCTGCAGGAAGGCGTGCCTACGATTGTACGCGAGGCAGAGCACTTCGCAGAGACGGTAGTCATGCTGGCGAACAACCAGTTTATCGGCTGCTTTGCCCGCGCCAATGAACAGAAAGACGCGCGGACAAGCCTCAACAGCACTGGTATGTACTTTAAACCGCATACCCTGGCAGCGACGAACAATGACGCAACGCGTGTAGCTGCAATTATTACGCGCGTGGCCGGTATTGCGCTGCAACGGGAAATCTGTGAGCTTGTGGCAAACGGCGCACCTGGTTCGGCTGAGCCCCTACCCTGCCCGTGAAAAATGGAATTCGCCTTCCTGATTGATCCGCCGGGTTCGCTGAACATCAAGAAAGACACATCCTTTGCGCTGATGCTCGAAGCGCAGGCGCAGCGGCATACCATTTGGATACTCGAGCGCGGCGACCTTAGTCTCAAGGCCGGGAAACTTTGCGCCAGGGCGAAAGCGGCACGCGTCGCTGACGATAGCAGCCGTCCATTTGAGGTCGGCGCGCCTGAATGGCTACCGGCCGACAGGTTTGATATACTGTTTGTTCGCACCGATCCGCCATTCAATACCGACTACCTGACCGACACTTGGTTGCTGTCGCATGCGGCCGACCGTCCACTCGTGCTCAACAGCCCCAAGGGTTTGCGCAATATCAACGAGAAAATTTGGGCAGCACGGTTTGCCGACCTTACTCCCGCAACGTTGATTACGGCAGACAAGGCGGAGTTTTTGGCGTTTCTGCAAAAATACCCGCGCGTGGTGATTAAGCCCACCAACGGTTTTGGTGGTTCTGCCGTCTTCTTGCTGCAGGCAGGCGACAAGAATGCAGCGGTCACCTTTGAGACCCTGAGCCGCATGAGCCGCTATGTCATTGTCCAGGAATATCTGACGCAGGCAACCGAGGGCGATAAGCGCATACTGCTTTTGCAGGGTGAAATACTCGGAGCTGTACTGCGGCTGCACAGCGACGACGATCACCGGAACAACTTTGCTGCCGGCGGCAAGGCCGTCGAGACGACGATCACCGCTGCTGAACGCGCGATCTGTGAGCGGCTCAAACCGTTTCTGATCGAAAATGGTATCTTCTTTGCGGGCATCGATGTCATCGGCGAGAAGCTGATCGAAGTGAATGTCACCTCTCCCACCTGTCTGCGCGAAATGCAGTATTACTACAGCGAAAATCTGGCAGCAAAGGTAATACGCGCAGCCGCCGCACTTGCAGAAGAAAGCCATGCACGCCATTGAAATCCAAAACCTGCGCAAGACTTACCCGCTCGGAACTGCGCGTGACGGATCAACGGGAGCAGGATTTGAAGCGCTCAAGGGCATCAATCTAACGGTAGATCGGGGAGATTTTTTTGCGCTTTTAGGACCAAACGGCGCCGGCAAATCCACGCTGATCGGCATACTTGCATCGCTGGTGATGAAGAGTAGCGGTAGTTGCCGCATCATGGGCGTTGATATAGACAAAGACATGGCGCGCGCCAAATCGTTTCTGGGGCTCGTACCGCAGGAATTTAACCTTAACATCTTTGAGCCACCGATGCAGATATTGATCAACCAGGCGGGTTACTATGGCATTACGCCCCGCGTTGCGCGCAGCCGGGCGGAGAAATACCTCACGCAGCTGGGGATCATGGATAAAGCGCACACCCCCACACGCATGCTGTCAGGCGGCATGAAGCGACGGCTCATGATTGCGCGCGCTCTCATCCATGAACCGGCAATACTGATTCTCGATGAACCCACAGCCGGTGTGGATATTGAACTGCGCAAACTGATCTGGAATTTCCTTACCGAGCTCAACGCCTCCGGCACAACCATCATACTCACCACGCACTACCTCGAAGAAGCAGAAAACCTCTGCCGGAATATTGCGATCATCGACCACGGGCAAATTATTGCTCACACGGCCATGAAGAAGCTACTCTCAAGGCTCAACCAGCAGACCTACGTTATTGAACTGTTGAAACCTCTTGCGCAGGCGCCCCGCCTCAGGCACTTTCAGCCAGTGCGGATCGACGACTCTACGCTCGAAATCACTGTCAGCCGCAAGCAGCCGATGAACGCACTTTTTGCTGACTTGAGCGCCAGGAAGATTGCCATTCGCAGCGTGCGCGAAAAAACCAACCGGCTCGAACAGCTCTTTCTTGAGCTGACCGGAAAAGCGGGTAAAGCATGAAACGCGCTGACCTCATCGGATTCTACACCATACTTCGCAAGGAGTACATACGCATTGTGCGAATATGGTCGCAGACGCTGCTGCCGCCGGTCATGAACGTTACGCTCTATCTGCTGATTTTTGGTAGCTTCATCGGCAAACGCATCGGTACGATGGGTGGCGACAGCTACGCTAGCTTCATTGTTCCGGGGCTGATACTGATGGCGGTAATCACCAACTCTTACGGCAACGTCTCGAGCTCCTTTTTCAGCGCCAAGTTCCAGAAGAATATCGAAGAGATACTCGTTTCACCCATTCCGGACTGGCTGATCGTGCTCGGTTTCACCTTCGGCGGCATTATCCGGGGGGCGCTGGTGGCCCTGTGCGTGGCGCTCGTGGTACTTATCGCCCCTGGCGTGGAACTCAAAGCACAGAACCCGCTGCTGGTAATTGTGCTGCTGCTGCTCACCTCCGGCTTCTTTTCGCTGGCCGGACTCCTGAATGCGATGTACGCCAAGAAATTCGACGATATCAGCTTTATCCCGACATTCGTGCTGACTCCGCTTACGTATCTGGGCGGAATTTTTTACCCGCTCTCAGCCTTACCGGAATTCTGGCAGAGGATTTCGGCAGCCAATCCCGTACTGCACATGGTAAACGCGCTGCGTTATGCTTTTCTCGGATATGCGGAGTTACCCTGGTGGTACGCGGTGGCGTTTTTGCTTGCTGGCAATGCGCTACTCTATGCAATTTGCCTGCGCTACCTCAAGAAAGGCTTCGGAATCCGGAATTAGGATTGACTTCCCGCGTAAATTGCACTGACCTTCAGCTATGGAAATCCTGCGCTGGCAGGCACTGAATCCTCTCGCCAATTACCAGTACATCGTCTGCGACCATGAGCGCAACGCTGTGTTGATCGACCCGCTGGATACCGGCGAGATCGAATCTCTGGTTCGCAGGCTTTCCCTGCGCATCCAGGCGATTCTTGTTACGCACGAGCATCCTGACCACGCAGGTGAAGCCGGCCGTTTGCAGAAAAAGTTCAGTGTACCCGTTTATAGCTCCCACAGCTGTGCGGCCGCCGTCGCCTCTGCCCGCATAGAAGGTCTTTCCGACAAGGCGGAGCTTAGGCTCAGCAAGGAACTTAGTTTCAAGTGGCACTATACGCCCGGCCATACACCGGGCCATGCCGTGATCGAAACAGATGGTCTGCTCTTCACGGGCGATTGCCTGTTCCATGCTGGTTGCGGACACTGCCGCAGCGCGGGAGCTAACATTGAAGATCACTACGCATCGCTCCACGAGCGATTAACAGCGCTCAATCCTGACTTACTGCTCTTTCCCGGACATTATTATGCCCGACGCAATCTGGATTTTGCCCTGCATGTCGAACCCGATAATCGGCGGGCGCGCGATCTGCGCAACCGGCTCAATGCGGAAAGCGATGAAATGCAGCACATGACGACCCTTCGGCAGGAAAGGGAATACAACCCTTTTCTGCGCACAGAGAGCAGGTCATTGAGACGGCGCGTGGGTGAGCTAACGGGAAAAGACCTCACGGCTGCAGGCGGACTTACGGTCTTTGCCGCGCTGCGACGACTACGCGATAACTGGTAGTTCCTGCCCCGGTTAGAACAGAGAACAATAGTTCAAGATTTATTTACACCCCGTTTAGCCGATACCAACTGACGAGTCCGCAAGGATAAATTTCTCCAAGGAAGACTCGATGAAAAAACTGACAGCAATCGCTCTGCTGGCTGCAGCAATCTCTTTCGTAGCTTGCTCATCCACAGAAGAAAAAAAAGCAGAAGCTCCTGCAGAAGCCCCGAAGGCTGAAGTGGCAGCGCCTGCGCCTGCACCTGCAGCGGCTCCAGCTCCGGCAAAAGCTCCTGCAAAAAAGAAGAAGTAATCTCTTCTTTTCGGGCCCGCACAATACGAAAAGTGTTGTCGCGGGCTTTTTTATTTGTATATTGGACAAAAGTTCAATATGACGAACCTTGATAAACTCCTGGAGGCGCTTACACAAGTCGCGGCGACGGACTCGCTATCCGAAGTCATCCGCAATCTGACTACACAGTTTCCGGATCTTAAGATTGTATTTTCTTCGTCTCTTTCGCTCGAAGACCAGGCTATCACGCACATCATCGCCGAAGAGAAACTACCCGTGCGCATCTTCACGCTCGATACCGGTCGGCACTTTCCCGAAACGTACCGCACGCTGGAGGCTACCCGCGAACGCTACGGCATAGAACCCGAAGTCTATTTTCCCGACTTTTTGGCTGTTGAACGCCTGATGAAAGAGAAAGGCGCTTTTAGCTTCTATACCAGCATAGAGAACCGCCAGGAGTGTTGTCGCATCCGCAAGGTTGAGCCACTGCGCCGTGCGCTCAAGGGTGCACAGCTCTGGATCACCGGCATACGCAGGGCGCACTCGGCCGAACGCGGTCATCTGCCGTCGGTAGAACTCGACGAAGCAAACCACGTGGTAAAATACCATCCACTTTTGGAATGGGATGACGCGCGACTGAGGGCTTTTATCGATCAACACAATGTGCCCTATAACCGTCTGCAGGACAAAGGCTTCCTGTCGATCGGTTGCGAACCGTGTACGCGCGCGGTAAGACCCGGCGAGAGCATACGCTCCGGTCGCTGGTGGTGGGAAGACCCGGATAAGAAAGAATGCGGGCTGCATGTCCATGCGCCGGCAACAGCACAGGGGAGCTCCCACTAATGGCAAATGTGAGGACGCATCTCGACTACCTCGAATCCGAGGCAGTCATGATTCTGCGCGAGGTGGCCGGACAATTTGAGCGTCCTGCTCTGCTTTTCTCCGGCGGTAAAGATTCGATTGCGCTGGTAAAACTCGCCGAGAAGGCATTCCGGCCTGCGAAGTTTCCGTTTCCGCTGCTGCACGTCGATACCGGACATAATTTCGATGAAGTGATTGAGTATCGCGACACCATGGTAAAAAGGCTGGGCGAACGCCTGATTGTGGCGAGCGTCGAAGACAGCATACGCCGCGGCACCGCTGCCGAGGAGAAGGGTAAATTCCCCAGCCGGAACGCCATTCAGGCAGTGACATTGCTCGAGGCCATCGCCGAACACCGTTTCGACTGCTGCATCGGCGGCGCGCGCCGCGACGAAGAAAAGGCCCGCGCTAAAGAGCGAATCTTCTCGGTCCGTGATGAGTTTGGCGGCTGGGATCCCAAGAACCAGCGGCCTGAGCTCTGGCATGTATATAACGGCAGCATTCACCACGGGGAAAACGTGCGGGTGTTTCCGCTTTCCAACTGGACAGAACTCGATGTCTGGTTGTATTTGAAGCGCGAGAACGTTGAGCTTCCCTCGATCTATTTTTCGCATGAGCGCGAAATTATTCCCTTCATGGGGCAAATCTTTCCGGTTTCGCGCTTCGTTGCCGTCGATGCGGCAGACAAGATCGAAAAGCGGCGCGTGCGCTTTCGCACCGTCGGCGACATGACCTGTACCGCGGCCATGGAATCAGAAGCCTCCGACATAGACGCGATTATCCATGAAATCATGACAACGCGCAGCGCTGAGCGCGGCGCGCGCCTCGACGACAAACGCTCAGAAGCAGCGATGGAAGAGCGCAAGAAGGGCGGGTATTTTTGATGGCAGGCGGGCGGAGTCAAACCATGGATCTCATACGCGTTTTTACCTGCGGTTCGGTTGACGATGGCAAATCGACCCTGATCGGTCGCCTGCTCTACGACTCTAAATCCATCTTCCGGGAGCACCTCGACCATATCGAGTCGAAAGACCGCGTTGGCGACGGCGAGCTTAACCTCGCGCTGCTCACCGATGGGCTTAAGGCAGAGCGCGAGCAGGGAATTACGATCGATGTTGCCTACAAATACTTCTCTACTCCCAAACGCAAATTCATCATCGCCGATACGCCCGGGCACGTACAGTACACACGCAACATGGTGACGGGAGCCTCGCTCGCCGATACAGCGATCATACTGATTGATGCGAGGCAGGGCATTCTCGAGCAGACGCGCAGACACAGTTTTATCTCGCACCTGTTGCGCGTGCCGCACCTGGTGGTCTGCGTCAACAAGATGGATCTCGTGGGTTATAGCGCAGAGCGTTTTGCCGCAATTGAGGCCGATTTCAAAAAGATGTCTGCAGAGCTTTCTTTCAAGCAGACAACGCTGATCCCAATCTCGGCGCTCAAGGGTGACAATATTGTGAACCCATCGAAAGCCATGCCGTGGTACAAGGGCAAGCCTCTGCTAACGACTCTCGAAGAGAGCGAGGTGCACCGTAAAAATGCTGAAGGTACAAGATTCACGGTGCAGTACGTCCTGCGGCCACAATCCACCGATCTGCACGACTTCCGCGGCTTTGCCGGTGTCCTGCGTTCCGGTTTACTGCGCAAGGGAGAGAAGATTCGGGTTGAACCTTCGGGCGAAGAAGCAACCATTACGGCACTACACTACTCGGGCAAACCTACGGAAGAGATCTATGCCGATGATTCGGCAGTAGTAGAGCTCGATCGGGACATCGACATCAGCCGCGGCGATATCTTCACGCATGCCGGCGAAGAGACGCCGAAGGGTTCGCTGTTCAGGGTATATCTCACGCACCTCGATACAACACCGTTGAAACTCAACTACGTCTACTATCTGCAGACGGGCACCCGCAAGGTGAAGGCAATGATAAAATCGATCGAGAGCAAACTCGACATCCATACCCTAAAATTTGCCGCCGCGGATGGCAGCGTGGCCCTGAATGAAATTGCAGAAGTCAACCTAAAGACGGCTCAACCCGTTGTGTTTGATAACTACTCCGACAACTGGACGACCGGCGCGGGAATCCTCGTCGATTCACAGACCAATATGACCGCCTGCGCTGTCATGAACCAGGGCATCGCAGAATGAAAGGCTCGGTTACCATAGCCGGCGCAGGTCCCGGCGAGTTGGAGTACCTGACAATCGCAGCGCTAAGCGCGATCCATGACGCTGACGTAATACTTTATGACGCGCTCATTGGCGACTCCGTCATCGCGGAGTTTCCCGCGAACGCAAAGGCGATTTTCGTCGGTAAGCGCTGCGGCAACCATGCTTACACGCAGACGATGATAATTGCTGCAATGATTGAACACGCTATGGCGGGCCGCAAGGTACTGCGCCTAAAGGGGGGCGATCCGGCCATCTTTGCGCATCTTGCCGCTGAACTTGAAGCGCTGAACAGTCTCGGCATTAATACACGGATCATACCCGGGGTGACTGCTATGCTCACGGCAGCTGCGGACCTTGGGCGACCGCTTACGACGCGCGGCAGTAATCGCCATATCTGGATCACCGACGGCCACTCCGAAGATGTGAAAAAATATGCCGCGAGCATGGCGATATTTCCCGGCACTCTGGTTTTCTACATGGGGGCGGGTCGCGCCGGCGAAATTGCGCGGCTGCTCATCGCGCACGGCGTCGATGCGCACAAACCCTGTGTTCTCGTAGAAAACGCAGGCTTGCAGGAGCGGATAATTACGCGCGGCAGTATCGCGGATGCTGCGGCGGGCAGCTTCAAACGCAGGACCAACGGGCCGGGCATACTGCTCATAGGCGAGTCGCTCAGAGAGGATGCCTTCTTTGTAGAGGCAGAATATGCTGCTGCCGTTCAGCTTTGATCTCGACGGTCGCGAAATTCTGCTTGTCGGCGGCGGAAAGGCTGCCCTGGAAAAATACGCACAACTGCGACGCACTGCCTGCCGGCTGACTATCGTAGCGCGTGAATTCATGCCTGACTTTCTTGAGGCTTTAGCGGCAGACACGCAGGCCAAGGTAACGATTCACGAGCGGCTTTTTACCCCACAGGATATCGAAGGAAAGTTTATTGTGTTTAGTGCCGTCGACGACGAGGAAGTGGCGGAACAGATTTTCCAGCTCTGCCGGCAAAAGAAAATCCTCATCAATAGCGCCGACGATCCGTCACGATGCGACTTTTTCACCAACGCGCTCATTGACCGCGGCCCTGTCGCCGTAGCAGTTTCTACTCAGGGACGCTTTGCAGGTTTAAGCGCAATACTGCGCCGGCATCTCGAAGAACTTTTGCCTCCTGAACTCGACGAAGACTGGAAACGAGTCTTTGACTTAAGAAAACGCGCCATCGCTTTACAGTCCGTAGTTGAAAAAAAATCCGTCATAGCAAACATTGTCCGCGATATTGAACAAAAGTTTTTTCGCAGCAATAAGGAGCCGAAACCATGAGCACGCAGAGCAATGAACTGTCGGAAGTCGAAGTAATCAAGGAATCTTCCGATTTTTTACGCGGAAACATTGCGCGTGATCTCGTCAACGGGACCGACAAGTTTGAAGAGGAAGAAAAGCAGCTGCTAAAATTCCATGGCCTTTACCAGCAAAAGGACAGGGATAAGAAGGCCGACGCAACCACGGCCGAAAGCGAACCCGATAAGCGCCATACCTTCATGCTGCGTGGCCGAATACCCGGCGGCAGGCTTACAGCCGAACAGTACCTTGCCTGGGATTATCTGGGCGAGCGCTACGGGGGCGGAGCGATTCGCCTCACGACCCGGCAATCCGTACAGCTGCATGGCCTGCTCAAAGAAGATCTCAAGACCGTGATACAGGAAATCCACCGTGTGGGGCTCACCAGCATGGGAGCCTGCGGGGATGTAGTACGCAACGTCACCGAAGCGCTCAATATAACCGGAAATCCCCTCTATAACCAGCTGAGTTTTTTTTCGCAACAGCTCTCTGACTATTTCAAATTTGAAACAACCGCATACGTAGAAATCTGGCTGGACGATGTACAGCAGAACCCGGTGAGGCAGGAGCGCATTTACGGTAAGACCTATCTGCCTCGCAAATTCAAGATTGCTGTGTGCCTGGCCGGCGAAAACGGCGTGGACATCTATGCTAATGACATGGGTTTTGCCGCGACTCATTCGCAGGGCAAGATCGACGGTTTCTTCGTGTTTGCCGGGGGTGGCGCGGGCATGACGCACAATAAGCCCGAAACCTTTCCGCGTACCGCTGACCTTTTGGGCTGGATCCCTGTGGACGCGTTATTGCCGGTCGCTACCGCCATTGTTACGGCGCACCGCGACTGGGGTGACCGCACGAACCGTAAGCACGCCCGCCTCAAGTATGTTCTGGCAGACCGTGGTGTTGACTGGTTTCGTACAGAAGTCGAAAAGCGCTCCGGTGTAAAACTCAACACTGTGCGCCCGCTGCCCCCCTGGAAAATACCCGAACACCACGGTTTTATCAGAAAGGCCGACGGGAAATATAATTTTGGGCTCTACATCATGAACGGACGCATACGCGATCTTCCAGGCTATCGCCTCAAAACAGCCATACAGCTGGTAGTTGCTCGGACGAAATGCTCTCTTCAAGTAACTCCCGACCAGGACCTGCTTTTTCTCGATCTGGACGAAAAACAACGGCACGAACTCGTGCACATTTTCCGCGCTCACGGCATCAATACCAACCGCCCGAACCCGCTCTACCGGCGTGCGCTCGCCTGCGTTGCGCTGCCAACCTGCGCGCTCGCGCTGACCGAAGGCGAACGCTACTTTCCTCACGTAATACGCGACATCAATCGCGTCGTGGAAAAATATGGCCTCATGGATCGTGCGCCGCTCGTGCGCATGACCGGCTGCCCCAACGGTTGCGCCCGGCCGTACTCGGCTGAAATCGGCATCGTCGGACAGCAAAACGGCGGAAAATACGCCGTCTTTATGGGCGGCAGTTACGTCGGTACACGCGTAGGCGAAGCAGTCCTGCAAAAAATACAAATGCAGGATTTGCCAGCCTATCTGGACAAGGCCTTTGCCTTCTGGGCAAAAGAAGGTAACGCTGGCGAAAGGTTCGGCGATTTTGTGAACCGCGTGGGCGTGGAACGCATGAAATCGGTACTCGAAGCCGGTTAATGCCCAAAACCTTGCCGGCTCACGTGTCCAATGCAGCCTTTTGGGTATCGCCCGGCGAGACATGCTCAACAGGCAGGGCAATGGTAAAGCGCGTACAACCGGGCTCACTCGAAAAAGCCAGCAGGCCATTGTGCTTGAGCACCACATTGCGAATGATTCCAAGACCAAGACCCGTGCCTTCGCCCGGCGCCTTAGTCGTGAAGAAGGGATCAAAAATCTTAGATTGGTATTCAGCCGGTATACCAGGTCCGGAATCCTGCAACGTGATCAGAACGTACCTGTTTTGCGGTTTATCACCGAGGAGCGCCTCAACCTTTTTGTCATCGTGCACGTTTTTTGTATCGAGAACTCCATCGATAGACCGCTCGCGAATGAAGATATCAATCGTGCCTTTCCCTTTCATTGCATGCACAGAATTGACGAGCAGGTTGCTATAGATCTGATTCAGTTCGCCAGGATTGCAGGTAATTTTACTCACCTGTTCATAGTGCCGGTTAACCAGGATACCGTGCTTGAGCTGGTTATGAAAGACCGTCAGCGTATTCTCCACTCCCTCGCGTACATCGATGTTCTCCGCTTCGGCCTGATCGCGATGCGAATAATGCTTTAGCGCCTTAACGATACTTAGAATGGAAGAGAGCGCGAAGCGCATATTGCGCAGATTCTTGTCGATATTTACCACGGCGCGAAAGATCTGGAACTCTGCCGGTGAAGAATGCGCCGTGAGTCGAATGACCTCCTCGTCCCGGTTAAGTCCGAGATCCATGAGCAGGTCGGCGCGCGCGAGCGCCTCGTCTTCGTCTATGATTCCAGGCGCGGTGAGCTGCGGCACAAGCTCCCGCCCGGCGCGCAACTTGGCAATCGCCGAGAGCGGCTCGCCGGTCTTGATATCCCGCACGCGCTGTGCCTGCATGAGCAACCTGCGCATGGGTTCGGGTGGTATCGCGTCATTGACGATCTGCGTGATAATATGCTGCAGGTTGTTGTTGAGGTTTTCAGCTGCGCCGCTTACCACCGAGGTTGGCGTATTGATTTCGTGCGCGATTCCGGCCACCATGACTCCGAGGCTTGCCATCTTTTCCTGCTGGATCAGCTGCGCCTGCGCGTTGGCAAGTTCGCTCGTGCGTTCCTTTACCTTCTCCTCGAGGTGAAAGAGCATCGCGTGCAGTCTCTCATAGAGCGCGGCATTCGACAGCGAAACTGTCGTGATATCGCGTATCTCCAGCAGAAAACGGAGTTCCTTCTTGGTGTACTTACGCCCGCCTTCACGGCCTACGAGGTAGAGCAATGCCAGTACAGACTTATTCAGATTAAAGGGAACCAGAATTTCTGCTCCGGTAGTTTTTATGAATCCCAGCGCCGCGTCACGGATGTGAGCGAACTTGCGTCCGTGCGTGAAGTCATGCCGGCTAAAGATACGATCCTGCTCGCCCAACCAGAGCATGAAATCGTCAAAGATGCGGAATTTCAGTTCTTCCGTGCGGTCGGCCTCTTTAACAGGAATGAACGCGCCTGCCGCGTCATTCCAGTAGAGGACGATCGAATGCGTGTCGGTAAAAATTTCGTCGATCAGCTCCTGCACGCGCGCGATGGCTTCTTCAATGTTCAGCAGCGAAATGATGCTCTTTTGGTATTGCCTACGCTTGAGCGAGAGAGAGCTATTGCGCATTCCGCTTAGGCTTAACTGGCACGACAGATTGTCGAGCGTTCTGCCGGTCTAACCTTTGGAGAACTTCACTCAGTGTTTGCGCTGCTTCCGGCTTTCCAGCGCAGCAGTCAGCTTCTCGAGGGTCGAAAATGCCTGCTGCGGGTCGCCGTCAAAAAACTGCAGCAGCGAAAGATCCAGCATGTCCCTGGCCGATTTTTTTTCCTGCTTTTCGACACGCTCTCGTTTCGCGCGGATATGTTGCTTCTTTTCCTGCGGCACATCGCTGCGCAACGCTTCATAGAAAGACTTGAGCTGCGGGTCACGAGACGCAACTTTTTTAAATCCCGCGCTCGCTGCGCGCAGGTCATCGCCGGCAAGCGAAATTTTCGCAGAAAGACCCAGCAGCACCTTGTCTTCCGGATTCTTATTCAGCAAGAGTTGTATCTGCCGCTGCGCCAGCTCGTGCCGGCCGGTGTGAAAATAGAGCAATGCCAGCGCCGTTTGTGCCTGCACATTCTGCGGGTCGATCTTGAGCGCGTTGCGGATCGAAATTTCCGATTTGTCGTTGCGGCCGGTCTTGCCAAACACATAGCCCAGCAGCAGGTGCGCGTTCAGGTAGCGCGAGTCGAGCTTAAGCACAGATCGTAGTGCCTTCTCCGCGCCGGCAAAGTCTTCGCGCTTATAGAACTCTACCGCAAGGTTGTAGTGCGCCCGCACATCGTTTTTGGAAACGAGCGCCCGCTGGTAGCAGACGATTGCCTTGTCGGAGCGTCCCTGCCGGGTGTAGATTGCGCCGGCATTGAGCCAGGCATCGAAGAAGTTCTGGTCGATTTGCAGAGCCATCTTGTATTTCTCCAGTGCGGTGCGCAGGTCGCCCCGTTTTTCGGCCTCGAGCGCCTGTTCAAAAAGCAGTCCCAGCGCCTTGCGTGATCTGCCTTTGTCGTGCACCTCAGCCATGCTTCCTTTTAGAATCGGCCATTTGTGGGTCCTGGGCAGAGTAAAAAAAGCTGCTCCTATATTCCTGGTCACATAAATGATTTACCCCGCGGCGAAAATCTAGGTTTCAGCTGCATGGGATTACCCTCCATTGAACAGGCCGAAGTTAGCGGCAAGAAAGTCCTTCTGCGCGTCGATTTTAACGTACCTCTGGATAAGGCGACGGGCGCGATCAGCGACGACACCCGTATGGTGAAAAGCCTGCCGACGATCGAGCTGCTCATAAACCGAGGTGCATCGGTGATCATTATTTCGCATCTCGGCCGCCCCGAAAAAAAAGGCGACCCTGCGCTATCCCTGAAAAATGTCGCCGCACACCTCGGAACCCTGCTTCCCGGGCGCACCGTGCACTTTGCCAGCGAAGCGGTTGGTCCTGTGGCAGAAGAACTCGCTGGTAAGCTTACGAGCGGCGAAGTTCTGGTGCTCGAAAATATACGCTATTACGACGAAGAGACCTCAAAAGACGAAAAAGTCCGCAACGAATTCGCCAGAAAACTCTGCAAACTGGCGGACATTTACGTAAACGATGCCTTTGGCGCCGCGCACCGGGCGCATGCCTCCATCTACGAGTGCGCCAAATTGCTTCCCGGGTTTGCCGGCCTGCTGCTGAAAAAAGAAATAGATATCCTGGAAAAACTGGTAACGGATCCGCCTCGGCCGTTCGTGGCGGTGATTGGCGGATCAAAAGTTTCGAGCAAACTCGCGGTTCTGGAAAACCTTATAACCAAGGCCGACAGTATTCTCATCGGCGGAGCGATGGCTTACACGTTCCTGAAATCGCGCCTCATCGAGGTCGGCAGCTCGATGATCGAGAAAGATTATCTCAGCCAGGCATTCCAGATTGTTGACAAAGCCGCATACAACAAGCGGGAGTTGCTCTTGCCCGAAGACCATATCGTTTCTTCCGAGTTTAGCGAGAAAGGTAAGATCAAAACGGTCAAAAAATCGATTCCTGAGGGCTTCATGGGTATGGACATCGGCCCGAAAACGGCCGATCACTATGCCAAAGTGATCAAGAAGGCAAAGACCGTGCTCTGGAACGGACCGATGGGCGTATTTGAAATGAAAAAGTTCTCGGCCGGCACTCTTGCCATAGCCAAAGCGATGGCAAAGGTGAAAGGCTCTACCATTGTCGGTGGCGGAGATTCTATCTTTGCGCTGACCCAGGCAGGCCTTGCAGACAAAATGACTCATGTCTCCACGGGTGGCGGCGCAACGCTCGAGTACCTTGAGGGCAAGAAGCTGCCGGGCGTCGAGGCGCTTCTGCGATAAACCCACAGCCGTCTGCCAGGTTCCGGCAGGCGACTAAATTTCCATGATCGAATGGTCTGAAAAACTTTCGTCCGTCGTGCAAACCCTGAAACCATCGGGTATCCGGCAGTTTTTCGATATAGTCGCGACACGCAAAGACTGTATCTCGCTGGGCGTCGGCGAACCCGATTTTGTCACACCGCAGGTTGTCATCGACCATTCGATACAGGCTCTGCGCGACGGCTACACACACTACACGGGCAATTCGGGCCTTCTCTCGCTGCGCCGTGAAATCGCGCGTTATCTCGAAAAAGAGTATAACCTCTCTTACAACCCGGAAAAAGAAATTCTGATCACGGTGGGTGTCTCGCAGGGAGTAGATCTGGCCTTCCGCGCGCTCTTAAACCCCGGCGACGGCGTGCTCTACCCCGAACCGTGTTACGTCTCGTATGATCCCATGATCCGCCTGGCTGGCGGCGTACCGCAGAAGGTACTGGCCACTGCAGAGAATGATTTTTCTCTTAAGGCAGAAAACATCCGTAACGTCGTGGATGCTGGCGGTATCCTAAGTAAAATCCTTTTCCTCAACTATCCCTCGAATCCCACCGGCGCCTCGATTGGCGCAGAAGAGCTCAGACGCATTGCGCAGCTGGCAGAAGAGAAGAACCTGATCGTCGTTTCTGACGAGATCTATGGCGAACTCCACTATGAAGGAGAGCATGTTCCTTTCCCTAACCTGCCCGGCATGAAAGAGCGCACGCTCTTGCTCGGTGGCTTCTCGAAGGCTTTTGCCATGACTGGCTGGCGCATTGGTTATGCCTGCGGCGACGAGAACCTCATCAAGTCGATGACCAAGATACACCAGTACTCGATGCTGTGTGCCCCCACGCTGGGCCAGATTGCCGCGGAGACGGCGCTCAAGTACGCGCTTACCGAACGCGACAGAATGCGCGACGAATACCGCCTGCGCCGTGATTTGATTGTCAAAGGGTTCAACGATATGGGCCTCAAGTGCTTCATGCCGCAGGGCGCCTTTTACGTTTTTCCGGACATTCGCTCCACCGGCAAGAATTCGATGCAGTTCGCAACCGAACTTCTCGAGGCGCAGAATGTGGCAGTCGTCCCCGGTACTGCATTTGGCGATTCGGGGGAAGGTTTTATCCGCTGCTCGTACGCTACAGCGCGCAAAGAAATCGAAGCCGCGCTCACCAAGATCGCGGCTTTTGTTGGGGGTTAAGCCCCCAGCCGGTTTTGCAACCGGCTAGGCACGGGCACGGCCACTGGCCGTGCGTGATCTTCAGCCCATTTAAGCACGCGCACGGCGGCGCAGTAGTTTCCACTTGATAGCAGTCTCTGCAACTGCATCCTGCAGGCGCTCATAGCGATCCTGCATCAGCGCAACGCGGAGCTGCGTTGCACTTACCGCATCGCTTTTCAGGCGACTGCGGATTTCATTCATAACGGCCACCCGACGCCTGAACGCGGTAAGAGTCTCATCGAGCTGTAACTGGAAAGCCTGCTTGCGCTCCTCGGTCCAACCCCATTTTTCCAGTTTCGAGAGCAGCTCGCCCTTCTGCATCTGCATGCGGCGCTGCCTGATCGTGGTGTCGGGCACACGCTTGAGATTCCACGCGAGGTGAAGCTGCGACATCAGCCAGATCAGCCATTTGCCAGGGTCGTACTGGTACCAGCGTACGCCGTTGCGGTAGTCGTTCGCAAACTCGTGGTGAAAGTTGTGGTAACCTTCGCCCCAGGTAAAGAACGCGGTAATCCAGTTGTCGCGCGCTGTATGCTTATTGCTGTAAGGCTGAAAACCCGCAATATGGCAGAGTGAATTGATAAAGAATGTAGAGTGATGCGTGAAGACGAGTCTTAAGAACCCTGCAATGAGCAATCCCCCCCACAGGTCGCCCCAGAACAGACCGGCAATAGCTGCCGGCAGAACAAAGTTGGTGAGTACTGCCAGCGGCATGAAATAACGGTGCTGCCAGAAGACGAACTTGTCGCGAAAAAGATCAGCGTTGTGCGATGGCCGCCAGTCGCGCGGGCGGGTTTTGAAGATCCAGAGCATGTGTGCAAACCAGAAACCTTTCGTTATACTGTACGGGTCTTTGTCGCGGTCGACAAACTTGTGGTGCGTACGGTGGTCGAGCGACCATTCGAGCGCCGAGCCCTGCAGGCCGAGCAGCCCGATCAGCAGCATAAAAACGCGCACGGGCAGAGCCGCCTCGTACGAGCGGTGCGAAAACAGGCGGTGGTAGCCTGCGGTTGTGCCCATGCCCGCGATGGTCGCAATCACTACTGCGAGTGTGACTGTCGCAGACGACAGTGTTCCGGTATGCAAAAAATACGCGAGCGCACCAAAGCCAATGACCGGAGATAGGCTTAGAAACGCGATAGATACCCATTGGGTTCGGCCGACGGGCGGCCGCTTAAAAGCTAGTTTCATCGATGATTAGAAGCGCTAGCGCTACGAAGAGTTGCAAAATAATGACAAATTTGTCACTAATTTACACACTGCATCATTTGCTCCATTTAAACGCGGGCAGGGCACCAAGAAGCCGGACCAACTATCGCCAGACGCGCAAAGCCTCAAGATAAACAGTCTTCTGTTCACCTATGAGGCCCCGAAAGCGCCCATAAATCTGTATGTGCGACTTCTTCCCTGAAGTCTCCAGCTTTTCTTCCGGTAGATTGCCATCACGAAAGGCCTGCACAAGATATTCACGCTCGCCTTCGCGTACCATCAGATGATATGTTGTGGCGCCCGCACGCGTAGAGGCGTCGCGCAACTCACCCGCAAGCAGAATCAGGCTGCCGGTGCGCGCCCGGGTATCGGCAAAAATATCGCGCAGAAGGATATTATCGTTGAATTCAGCAAATGGCAGGTCTGGTATGAAATTCAGAAAAATGCGCGCCTTTTCGCGACTTTGAAAATCGGCATTGGATTCGATCAAACGCTGCAGAATAAACCTGCTTTGGTTTACTTTCTTCTCAGCCAGCAGTCGCTTTGCCTTTTCAAAGTCGCTGATGATCGCGTCACGCGAGCGGTAGGTGTAAAGCACGCGAGCGCCCTTACCCACAGGCATCACTGCGGCGGAGTCTGCGACCTGCAGGGGGGGAATTTCCGGTCGCGCGGTTTGATTCTTGTAGCGGCTGTATAACAGGAAAGCAGAAGCTCCCCCAGCTGCCATGAGCAGCGCAACAGACAGACGGGCCCAGGAAAAAGTTGCGAGTCGAATCTTGGGGAGTTTTTTCTTTACCCTGGATTCATATAGCCAGCCAGACGCATTCGTCTCTGCAGTCGCATTCTGCGCCGGCTTCTTCGGCTGCGGCGGCAGGCTGGCAGGTAGCACAATGTAATCGGCTGCGTGGTAAACCGGGTTAGCGATTTCCTGCTGTTTGCGAAATTTCTTTATGAGCGCGCGCGCAAGCCATCCCTCAGTCTCGTCGGCAATCTGCAGGTAGTGCCAAAGAGCCTTTTCCGTGTCTCTCGCCAGCAGCGCATGCCAGGCCTGCAGGTAGTGCACATAGACCTTGCCCCCTTCGCCTTGCGGCATGCGTTCCAGGGCAGTGAGACTCGACTCAAATTCGCCAATTTCGCGGGCAAACGCACTGGAAATTGCACTGAGGTAGTGGGCCCAGAACAGTTCAGGGCGGCGCTCGATAAGTCTTTGCGCCATCGAGCGCGCCTCTGCGAAATGCCCGCCGCGAAAGAGCTCGAAGCCAGCGGCGAGATCATCCATAGCGGTTTTTCTGACCTTCTGCTTCGGAACTGTTGAGCTACGATTCTTATTTCTGGTTTACCCGCTCAACGTACGACAGGTCGCGCAGGTCGATTTTGATGAAATCGCCTGTTTTTACAAAGAGCGGAGTCTGGATCTTGCCGCCCCCTTCTACCGTAACCTCTTTGTAAGCTGTCGTGGCTGTATCTCCCTTCAGGCCCTCTTCAGCGTATTCCACCCTGGCAACAATAAAGTTGGGCGGAATCACGCTCACCGGCTTGCCTTCGTAGAGCAGAATCTGGAACTCCATGCCATCGGTAATGAACTGCAGGATGTCTTCGAGATCTCTCTTATCGACATGAATCTGGTCATAGGTTTCGCTGTCCATGAAGACCAGCTGGTCACCATCTTCATAATTAAAAGTCGCGTTTCGCTTTTCTAATTCGACGTCTTCGAGCATCTCGCCCGAACGCCAGGTGCGCTCAACCGTTGTGCCTTTGCTCAGTGACTTGACGCGCACGCGCACGATCGCCGCGCCCTTGCCGGGTTTGTGGTGCTCAAAGCTCTGGATAACGACAATGTCGCCGTCAACCTTAAGCGCCATGCCACGTTTAATGTGGTTCGAGTTAATCATAGAGATGGATTTCTGATCGACCGCTGCGCCGTCCAACAGAAATCAAATAAAAAACCCGCCTGCCCTGCCGGATTTGTTTCTTTCAGAGCAAGCGGGTGAGAAGACGCACGAGCCCGGGGTTTTTGCCCCAAGTCCGCTAAACCTCCACTGGGAGGAGGTTTCTGTTCATAATCTTCGGCCAGACCGACCGGTAAACTTGAAGAAGTTTGGCGTTATTTGGGCGCTGTGGTAAGAGCCTGTGCGGTAACTCAAAGGAAGATCGCTCCGGCAAGTTGGCGCACAGGCTCCTGAATGCAAATCCAATTGCGGTTTACAGCCTGTATGAATCGGAGCCCGTGCCCTATGCGCGAAATCGTCAAACTCGAATCGACAGCTGGCACGGGCTTCTTCTACACCACTACCCGCAACAAAAAGGCGCAGGGTGGCAAGCTCGAGGTCATGAAATACGACCCAAAGATCCGCAAGCACGTCAAATTTATCGAGAAAAAAGCCTCTAAATAACAATTTTGTGGGGTTTCACCCCAAAAAATTACTTCTTGTCAATAGACAAAATCGTCAGTTCGACACGGCGGTTCTTTCTTTTTCCTTCCGGCGTGTTGTTCGACGCAATCGGTCGTGATTCGCCATAACCCACGGCTTTTATCGAGCTGCGCGGCAACCCCTTTTCGATGAGATAATCCATCACTGCGCGGGCGCGGTTTTTCGAGAGTTCCATATTGCTGCGGTCGTCGCCCGTATCGTCGGTGTGCCCGCCAATTTCGACCTTGAGCCCCGGATACCCCTTCAAAAGCTTGGTCAGACGGTTGAGCTCTGCGTAGGACTCTTTGGACAATTGGTACGAGCCCTTGCGGAAAAAGATGTTGTTGATCGGCATCTTTGCGCCCGGCGCAAGCTGGGTCATGTTGAGTTCAATCGGGTGCTCTTTGCTAAATCCTTTTTGCAGGTCGATAGTCGTGCTCTGCGGCAGGTAGCCACCCGATTCTGCATGAATGCCATAAACCTCGCCTAGGGGCAGATTCATTTTGAAATCCCCGTCTTCATTTGTCTCGGTGCGCGCCAGCAGAGCCCCGTCGCTCAAACGCTCAAACACCACCCTACCCTGCACGCCCTTACCGTCCTTGCCGACGACCTTGCCATAAACCAACACAGATTTTTCCGGGCGCAGCTCCTCTGGCAGCGATATCCGATAGAGATCTTTGCCCTTGCCGGGCGTATCCGATGAAAAGATTGCGTAGTCGCCTGTGGGAGCTATCACATAATTAATATCATTACCCGTCGTATTGATATTGGGTCCAAGGTTTACTGGCTCTGTCCAGTGCGTCCAGGTATTGTCTTGTCGGCGCGACATGTACATGTCGAACTGTCCTACGCCGCCCGGACGGTTCGAGGCAAAGTAGATCGTCTTGTTATCCGAAGCCAGAAAGGGAGTGACCTCCATGAAAGCGGAATTGATTTCCTTGCCAAGATTCATAGGCTCGGACCAGGAATCGTCTGGCTGCAAGAAACTCACGTAGAGGTCCATGCGGCCCACGGTGTCTTTGCGCTGCAGGTTGAGAATCAGCGTGCGCTCGTCGGCCGAGAGCGAATAGTTTACAAGGTTGGCTTCGTTATAGAAATTCTGGATACGCAGAGGTTCGGGAAACGACCATTTGCCCCCTCTGAGGCGGGTTTTGGAAACTCCAGGAGAGACCGTGCCGTCTTTCGAGTAAACATTGCCGATGTAGAGCGTCTTGCCGTCTGCAGAAGTGCCCACGGGAAAGTCATACGTCCGCGAATTAAAAGGAGCCGAAATATGCTGCGCCTCCGACCATGAACCATCAGGTTTTCTGCTGCTCATCCAGATATCCTGGTCGTCGCGCAAGGCGCTTGCGCCATCGACAATCGTCCGCACTCCCACATTGTCCGGGTGGCCTTCGCGGCAGAAGAATATCGTATTTCCGTCGGGAGCAAGCACCGGGGCCAGCTCGTCGTAACGGGAGTTTACCCCGTTACCCAGCGGGGTAATTTTCACCTCGGCAAAAATAGCCGTGACCAATAGCAGTATCGTAAGAACGCGCAGACGCATATTAGTACTATCGGAACTTTGTTTCAGAGCGTCTAATAGTTTACTGGAGTACAACTTTACGCCACCTCAGACTCTTCTTTTGTGCCTTATGCGTATGCGGTTATTCCTTTTTGCGGCTCTTCTGGCTCTCTCGGGTAGCTGGTTCATCGGCGCCCAGCAAAACGCTCCGGCAGCAACTCCAGCTTCGTCGGCGCCTGCGGCAGCTGCCGAGCCAACACAGGCATCCGGAAGCAGTATGCTCGCCGAGGCAGGTCGCTGGCATTTCGGCTCTGACCCCACTGTCTGGGTAATGATCTTCATCTTCAACCTGGCGCTGTTCGTGGTCCTCGAACGGATTTACGTGCTGCGCAAAGCGCGTGGCGACAGCGCTGCCCTTGTGCAGTATCTGACAGAAGCCCTGCACAGGGGGGACAGCATCGATAAAATCGCGGCTGAGGCGGCAGAAACCAGGTATGGACTCGAAGGCCGCGTCGCAGCGGTTTCGCTCAAGGGTTGGGACAAAGGCGATCACGCGATGAAGGAATACGCTGAGTCTGCGCTGATCGCCGAACGTCGCGGTCTCGAGAAACGGCTTGTGATACTCTCCACGCTCGGCAACAACACGCCATTTATTGGTCTGCTCGGTACCGTTCTCGGTATCATGAAAGCCTTTCGTGATCTCGCCGAAATGGGTGATTCAGGCCCCGCAGTTGTGATGCGTGGCATCTCGGAAGCATTGATCGCTACAGCCATGGGGCTCGGCGTAGCGATTCCGGTCGTCATAGCCTACAACGCTCTCTCGCGTGTCGTGCAGGACAAGATTTCGCAGTCTGAAGAAATCTGCACCCTACTGCGCGCGATTCGCCTCAACAAGTAATATGGCAGGCTCGACCAAGGGTAACGGCTCAGGCCCGATCAGCGACATCAACGTCACGCCGCTGGTTGACATCATGCTCGTGCTGGTGATCATACTGATGGTCACCGCCGAATTCACGCGCTACAAGACTATTCCGGTCGCTCTACCCAAAGTGAATGCTGCAGCAGTGAAGACCGAACCGCACCGGCTGACGGTGACCATCAAGAAGACGGGCGATCTGTTTGTGCAGGATAAGCCAGTCATGAGTCTCGATGATATTTACGACCAGGTGAAAGCCGCCAAAGATACGTATCCCGATCTGGCTGTGATTGTGCGCGCAGAAGGCGATCATCCCTACCGCAAAGTGCTCACAGTACTCGACAAGATCAAGGCCGCCGGAGCCTCGAAAGTAGGACTTGCCGTAGAAGCAGACAAAACATACTAGCCCGCAGCATGCCCTCGGACGCGCGCATCTTTCTCTCCGAGATACGCCCCCAGCACTGGTTTGAGACCGTACCCGCCCGGGTGAGCTTCTCACTTCTCCTGCTGGTTTTCCTGGCAGTACCAACGTTTCTTTTACTCGTTAACGATGCCCGACTACTGCTCTACTATTCGGTCTATCCGGTAACCGCGCTGTTCTCTGTCTATCTGCGCTACAAGGGCCGCGACTACCTGAGCAGTCTGGTGATGGTCTTAAGCGTTTACGGCGTTGTGCTCTGGATGTGCTGGCTCATTGGATTCACGCAGGTAAACGAACTCAAGCTCTGGATCATCGCCCTTTTGCCCTGGGTCATGTTTGGCGAGAAATACCGGCTTTCCATGGCTGTCCTGAGTCTCTTACCAGTTGCGTTTTCACTGACTCTGCGCTACCTCCCCGCAGCACCCAGCCCCTTATTGCCTGCAGAGCGCGAGTTCGTGGCCGAGATGCTCAAGATCTCTGTCGCCATGGGGGCCTTTAGCTGTGTCTATTACCTTCGGCAGCAATTCACGACTGCAGAGAAAAAGCGTCTCCTGGAGAATGAATTCTACTCCAACACGCTGAACAGCATTCCGTTGCCGATCATCATAAAAGACGGCATCACGCTGGATTACGTCTTCTATAACAGCGCTGCCGCGCTGACCTTTGATCTGAAACCTGGTTACCGGCATTCCAACCAAACCACATTTTCGGAGAACTGTGCTGCTGCTCTGTCGCGCCTTGACCAGGACGTGCTCCGGAGTGTCACCTACCACATTGAACCGGACGAAAACCTCGTGCACCAAACCGGACTGACCTGGCATTTTCGGACCTACCGTATTCCTCTCGAATTGCGCAGCACCGGACGCAGGCTGCTGATTACCGTGAGCGAAGACCTCAGAGCTATCAACGTTTTGCTGCGCAAGGCTGAAGAGACACATGCGACGCTCGCAAGTCTTGTATCGCTGCTTTCACCGTACCTCATCCGCTATGACCGCAGGACGCAAAAGGTCTCTGTGGCGCAGTCCGGCACTCCCGACGTGCCTTCAGACATCTTGACCTACCTGGAATTCTTTTTTGCCCGCAACCCGGCACAGTCTGGCGGCGGTCAGCACACCTTTCAACTCGGCACCCAGCGATATCTGCTCTTTTACGGCTACGTCCCGCGACAGGAAGATCTGCACGGCGTTGTCATCGCGCTCTCAGCTTGAGAGGAAAGCGGCAACTGAGCCATCAAGACCAACAGGCTGCATACCGCACAGGCTCATAGCTACCGCAACCCAAGCGATAATTCATTGACAGTCAGGCCGCACGACTGACTCGTCCCCATGCTCGACGTCGGCGAAGAGATCCGTATCCAGAAAAACTCCGGCCCTACCAGTCTGTTTTTGCATATTCCGTACCTCAACTATTTGTTCTTCTTTTTTCAGGGACGCGGGGCCTATAATATCATCAAAAATCTCTACCTGTACAAGAAAGAAGTTCCGGGAATTTTTACGTCTGCCTGGCTGACTGCCAAATTTGCAATACTCAGCACTATTGCCTCAACTCTGCTCTACAGCCTGCTATTGGTCATGGGCTATAATCCGTTCGGCAAGGTTCTGGCAAAATATATCTACTTTCTGGGGAGTATCCTGGGCGGTCTGATACCGGCGAGCCTCCTCGCGCAGATCTTTGGCGAGGTTCCGGGTGATCTTCTGTTCGCATCTTTCAGCAGCGGCACTTATATCCCGCTCATTGCCATAACGTTTGCCACGTATTTCCTCTTCGGCATGGCAGGCGCAATGCTTGCCATCTTCAATATCAAGGCGGATATCCGCCGCGCGCAATACTTCTGAAATCCCTGCTTAAACTTAACATGGCCATGACGATCGATGGCCATGTTGCACACCCAACCGAAGCGTGGAACTACGGCAGCAGCGAAGACCGGCGGCGTATGGACAGGCTGCGCGAATGGGCACAGTGCCTTATCGTATCCCGTAAGACCCTCGAGCACGATAATATGGATTTGCGGGTAAGGACTAAACCTCACGCGAAGCATCCGCGACCGGTCATTGTGATGCAGTCGCCCCGACCGCTGCGCAAAGGTCTCAACGCGGCAAAGTATGCTGCTACACCTGGCGAACTTTGGCTGAGCGCAGCGCATCAGATACCGGCGCTGGACGAGTTGTGGAGCGATATTGGCCAAGACTGGCAAATTTATCAGCACAACGAGGTAAAAGATATTGTCCAATCGCTGCGCGAGCGAGGCTATGAGCGGCTGCTGCTCGAGGGCGGTCCGAGCCTGAACGGCCTGTTCTTTGAGCACGGGCTCGTTGACGAATTCTACCTGACCATACTGCCGATTGCCTGGGGCGGCACGACAACAGACCGTTCCATTGTCAGCAGGCTGCCACTGCCGTTGCAGAAGTTTCGTCTGCAATCCGCAGAAAAGCGAAAGAATGAAATATTCCTGCGCTACATCCGCCGCAGGATATAAACATCGCCAGAGTAAGATCACGCCCCTCGAACGAAGAGCCTAATGGCCTGCCTGGCGTTTAAAGAAGGCAAAGATTTCACGCTCGTCGATTTTTACCAGCGTCGGCCGGCCGTGCGGGCAGCGCATGGGATTTTTGCATTTGCGCAGCCTCTCTACCAGATCGCGAAAATCCGGCATCGAAGCGCTTTCTCCCTTACGAATAGCATGGCGGCACGAGAGATCTTTTGCCAGCTGGTCAAACAAGTCGCTGGCTTCTGTCAGATGGGAGTTCTCCAGGAGACGCAAGGCTGCCTCGAGCGCAGCCAGCTCTTCTCCGGGCAGAATATAGCCGGGCACTGCGCGTAAGGCATGCCCCGCAGGCCCGAGATCCTCGAGCAGAAACCCTAAAGAGCCAAGCGAGCTTTCTTTGTGCCTGAGCCTCATGCGCTCAAACAGCGCTGCAGAAACAGGAATGGGCGCCACCAGACGCTGCGAAATCTCTTTTCTGGCCGCAAGCAGCTCAAGGAACCGCTCATAGTTGATGCGCTCATGAGCGGTATGCTGGTCGATCAGAAAAATTCCCTCGTCGTTCGAAGCCAGAACAAAAGTGTTAAAGAGGCGCGAGTGGAAAATCAGATTTTCGGGAATTGCCGGCGCAGGCGAATGCCCGGTAATTTGCAGAGCAATCTTACTGTCAAAGAGGCGCATATTTTCTGCCGCCGTCGATACAGTGGCAGAAGTGATTGTAGCGGATTCCGGCCGCGCCTGCGGCAGCCGGATCATCGAAGACGCAGAAACTCCGCCTTCGGCAGAAATTGTTTTCGTGAAGGCCTCGCGCAAGAACTGCTGTACAGCAAGTTCATGGCGAAAGCGTACCTCGCGCTTCTGTGGATGCACGTTGGCATCTACGTCTCGCGCGGCTATCCTGAGAAACAGAACGGCAAAGGGAAACCTGCCCTTCGGCATCAGTTCACCATACGCGTGGCGCAATAGCATGGTGAGCGGCTTATATTGCACCTGCCGCCGGTTTACCCAGAATCGCATATCCCCCGCATGGCTGCGGTAGAAATAGAAGCGCGAGATGTAGCCTTCGAGACTAATCCCGTTTGCCTCGTAGAAGAGCGGCAGCAGGTCATCGCCGATCTTGTCGCCCCAGATATCGCGCAGGCGATCGATGAGCGCGCTGCGGGGAACAAGTTCAACCGGTTCTTCTTCATTCAGCATGTAACGGAATGCAATTTCCGGATGCGCTGCGGTCAGCCCCGTAATCGTCTCTGCTATCTGGCGGCGGATTTTTGCTGCATTGTTGAAATAATCGCGGCGCACCGGTACATTATAGAAGAGATCGCGGACAATGACCCTCGTTCCACGCTCAATGGCCGCTGGCTCCAGGTGCTTTTCGCCTTCTGCAACAGATATCGCCATGGCGTGCGCCGCAAATCGCCACCGCGATTCGATGCGCAGGCGGCTGACAGAAGCAATCGAACCGAGCGCTTCGCCGCGAAAGCCCATGGATTCTGCGGCCAGAAGCTCCTCGATCGAACGTATCTTACTAGTCGCAAAACTTTCCACAGCCAATGGCAGATCATCAGGATGAATGCCATGGCCATTGTCGCGCACCTGCAGCTCGGAAAAACCATCTCCTGCAATCCGGATGTCGATCTCCGTTGCTCCCGCATCGAGCGAATTTTCTACCAGTTCTTTGATAATTGCTGCCGGCGACTCGATAACTTCACCGGCGGCAATTTGCGCCACCAGGTTCTCATCGAGACGCTGGATTCTGGGGAGCTGCTCCGGGCTTGAGTTCACGTTAAAATAAAAAGGGGGATCATGTCCCCCTTGGCAATTAGGTTGCTGTTAAGGTGGCTACCAGGTTTCTTCTTCGCCCTGGTTACGGCGAAAATTGCTGCCCCCACGGCCACCACGACCGCCGCCATAGCCACTGCGACCACCACCGCCACCGCCACCGCCACCGTAGCCGCCGCGATTGCCGCCGCCGTAACCGCCACGACCGCCGCCACCTTGTTCACGCGGACGAGCCTCATTTACCACGAGGTTACGCCCATTGAGATCACGGCCGTTCATCTGCGTAACTGCAGTCTGGGCGCCCTCGCCGTCTTCCATCTCGACAAAGGCAAAACCCCGCGAGCGTCCGGTCTCGCGATCGCGAACGATCTTAACCGAAGTCACCTGACCAAAGGCTCCAAACGCTGAACGCAGGTCATCTTCAGTGGCGTTATACGCCAGGTTTCCGACATAGATATTCATTGAATTCTTGACTCCCGATTTTACTCTCAGCGCGCCCTGCGTATCATCAGCCCTTTGAGCGGTTCCACGTACATCCTGACACTCTGAAAAAGTTTCCCCCGCGCAACGCCAAACTTAGGCTACCGTTAAAGAAGCAGTCGGTTAAGGCCCGCGGATTTGCCGTCAAAATTGTCCGATTATCCTGCCTGTCAACGTATTATCGTTGACGCGTGAAAGGAGGTTGCCACTGAGCCGTGCGCTCCATGGGCAAATCGCCTTAGATCGCAGACACCAGTACTTAGGAGAACATGATGCTGAAAAAACTATTGGCATTACTGCTCGCATTCACACTCGTTGGTGGCGTAGTAGTAGCACAAGACGCAGAGCCAGCGGCTGAAGAGCCGGCGAAAGAAGAAGCGGCAAAACCAGCTAAGAAAGGCAAAAAAGGTAAGAAGGCCAAGAAGAAAAAAGCCAAGAAGAAGAAAAAAGCCAAAAAAGCTGAAGAAGAAGCCTCTTCAGAAGAGCAAGGCGGTTAATTCCGCCCGGGAAGTTCGGATACCCGTAAGGGTTCCGAATCTCCCTTGTATCGGGGCTCAAGCAGAGGGTCTGACGGACTCTATGCTTGAGCCCCGATAATTTTTTCCTTAAACATTTTCAGAAGATCGAAAATCTTTCTCCGCTCGGCGTCGATTTGCTCACGCGGAAATCCCTTTTCGCGCATATAAACCAGTCGGTTGGGCCCTGGCATCACCATGGTTTTCACGCCATGCCATTCAAAAATCTTCCCCTGCTTTTCTGCGAGCTCGGCCTTATCGCGAAAAACAAAACTCGCTGCCTGCCCCACAAGCATTATGCCGCGAATAGCTGCCCGTTCGATGTCGTGCCGCAGATGGGTAGAACAGTTAGCTACCGCAGTCGCATCTCCGGCATCCTCTTTGCTAAAATTGCAGCGCAGAATCTCGCGCACCAGCAGATTGCTGGCCGGAAACCCCAAAACTCCCTCGATCATCTTTTCAAAAAGGGTATTTTCTTCAGGCTTGTTGTAGAAGGCGGCGCGGGGGCCTAATACGTCATTGTGCACGAGAAACAGATAGGGTTCAATGGGCTTAATCGCCTCAAACTGGCCTTTTTTGTAAGAAATTCTTCTGGCACACAGTACGCATGCATTTTTATCCAACGCCCGTTCGACGATCTTTTCGGCAATCACTGGCCGAAAGGAAAGATCGTATGCCAGGGGATCGGCTTCGTGACTTCCCTGCCAGAGGAAGAAGTTCCTGCTGGCGATCAGCTTGCCGGCTGAGCGCAGTACGTCGATGAACTCAGGATAAAGATCGACGCGCAACTAGTCGAGATCCGGCACGCGGCTTATGGCCTTGCGTTTCCTTTGCGCGCGGTCGTAAGCTTCCTGCGCGGCAAGCGTGCGCAACGCCTCAGGCACCGCCTTCAGGCGGGCCTTGTTGATGACTTCGCCCGTATCGACACAGATACCGTACGTTTTGTCTTTGATGCGTTCGAGCGCTGCATCAATTTCCTCAAGGCGCGCACGATCAGATTCAGAAATCGACATATTGAGCTCACGCTCAATGAGTTCGGTCGCAAGGTCAGCAAGATCGCCTACTTCTTCTTTTTCAGTTGAGGTAAGTTCTTCCTCTTTTCCCTGGATTTCTTTAATCAGATGGGCTTTCTTCGCAAGCAGGAGCTCTTTGAACTCGGCAAGTTCTTTTGCGGAAAAGGGGCTTTTTGGCATTGGCCGAAGGTACGATTTTGGCTTATCAGCGTCAAGTTTTTTGTAAGAGAATTCCTGAAATGTGAAGAGTCTGTGCGCTAATCCATGCAAAAACACGAAAAATCGCTCCGGCAAATTGGCGCATGAGGCCCGGCAGAAGGCCAGCGGGCGAGGCATACTCCCCAACAGGCTGTTGAAAAATTCCGGTGCTAAGAGAGGAGTCCCGGTTTTGCAGGGCTCTGCCCCTGACCCGCAAAGCGCAGAATGGCCTCAGCAACCGGCAACACGCTCTCATGGCGCAATTTGTGCGTAAGATAGAATCTCCGCCGCCTTGTGAGCATGGGCAAGCGCAGAGCAGTCAAACGCTCAGTCAGCGAGAGATCCGAAATAAACCCCACGCCCAACCCTGCTTCGAGGCATTGCACTGCACCGGCAAGGCTGCGCAGCTCCATACTGACTTTTGGCGTGAAACGTTTCTCGACATCGGCAAAGATGCGGTCGCTGATTTTGCGGATTGCAGAACCCGGATGAAAGAGAATCCATTCGCGTAACCGCAGCTTTTCCCAATCTGGCCGCCGCTGCGCGATGGGATCGGCGCGGTTTACAACCGGCACGATTTCATCCTGAAGCAGGTAACGGTTACTGTAATGCCGCTCAACGATCGGCTCCGGGGAGAGGGCAAAATCGACCTGGTCTTCGCGCAGAGCTGCGCGCATCTCCGTCAGGTTGCTTTCAATGACGCGAAAGCGCACGCCGGAAAATTGCGTTTTGAGCGCCGCCATCAGGCCCGGTACAAAATGGGTCGCGAGAGTTTCGCCTACGGCAAAGGAAATGCGCTGCGGCTGAAGGCGGGGGTTTACTGCTGCTTTAAGTTCGTTAAAACCCGCGAGCAGAGCTTCTGCGCGCAATGCCAGCGTATCAGCAGCCGCAGTGGGCTGCATGCCGCGGCGCGAGCGTTCGAACAGTCTCGCACCCAGCTCGCGCTCGAGCAACTGGATCTGCTGCGAGAGCGCGGGCTGCGTGAGCGAGAGGTTCTGCGCTGCGAGCGAGATGCTTCCCGTGCGCCTGACTTCGAGAAAGTATTTCAACTGTCGGATTTCCATCGTAACCGGGGTAACTCCCCCGCACACCATGCATTACTTTTTATTATGGATAGTATATCAATTATTTATTTGACTTATGTAAATTCTATGTTATGATACTGTTATGGCAAAAACGCTGTTTGAAAAAGTCTGGGATAACCATGTCATCGACATCTGGTCGAACCCCAAGGCACCCGCAAGAGCCGAGAACAAGAACCTGATCTACATCGACCTGCATCTCATACACGAAGTCACAAGCCCGCAGGCCTTCGACGGACTGCGCCTCAACAAGCGCCGGGTGCGCCGACCTGACCTGACCTTTGCCACCATGGACCACAATGTGCCCACGAAGGATCGCGATAAACCCGTGAAAGACCCGATCAGCGCCAAACAGATGGAATACCTGAAACGCAACTGCGACGAATTTGGTATTCCGTGCTTTGATCTCTCGAGCTATAACCAGGGCGTAGTCCACGTCATTGGACCGGAACTGGGCCTCACCTTACCCGGCAAGACCGTCGTCTGCGGCGATTCGCACACCTCGACACACGGCGCCTTTGGAGCGCTCGCATTTGGCATCGGCACCTCTGAGGTCGAGCACGTACTGGCAACGCAGTGCCTCGTGCAGTCGCGCCCGAAAACCATGCGGGTCAACTTCAAAGGCAAACTGCAACCAGGCGTTTATGCCAAGGATATGGTACTCGCACTCATCGGCAAGATTGGCACTGCGGGCGCTACCGGCTTTGTAATCGAATATGCCGGCGAGGCCATTGAAAATCTCTCCATGGAAGGCAGAATGACCATCTGCAACATGTCCATAGAGGCCGGAGCCCGCGCAGGCATGGTTGCGCCGGATGAGAAAACCTTTGAATATTTGAAAGGTCGCCAATACGCGCCGCAGGGTGCAGATTGGGATAAGGCAGTCTCTTACTGGCGCACGCTCAGGACCGATGCCGGCGCAAAATTCGACGCTGAGGTCGAAATCGACTGCAACAAGCTCGCCCCGCAGGTAACGTGGGGGACTTCTCCCGGAATGGTGACGGATATTACCTCTGCGGTGCCCCGGCTCGCAGAGGCAAAGGATGAAGTGGAGCGCGTGGGATTCAAAAAGGCGCTCGAATATATGGATCTTGCCGAAGGGGAAAAGATAGAGAATATAAAAATCGACAAGGTCTTCATCGGCTCGTGCACCAACTCGCGCATCGAAGATCTGCGCGAAGCGGCAAAGGTGATCAAGAACCGCAAGGTGGCGCCTTCGATCAAGCTGGCGATGGTCGTTCCCGGCAGCCACCGCGTGAAAGACCAGGCAGAAAAAGAAGGCCTGCACCGTATCTTCACGAGCGCTGGCTTTGAATGGCGCGAACCGGGCTGCTCGATGTGCCTTGCGATGAACGACGACGTGCTCGAACCGGGCGAACGCTGCGCTTCTACCTCAAACCGCAACTTTGAAGGCCGCCAGGGCAAAGGCGGCCGCACCTACCTGGTTTCGCCCGCTATGGCTGCGCTGGCGGCAATTCACGGGCATTTTGTCGACGCCCGCAACGAGGTGAGCGCCTGACGCCAGGCTACCTGAAGGAGATATACCATGGAAAAATTCAGCACAGTCAAATCAATCGCCTGCCCGCTCGACATGCCCAACGTCGACACGGACCAGATTATCCCCAAAAATTTTCTGAAGCGCGTCGAGCGTACCGGATTCGGACAGTTTCTGTTTAACGACTGGCGCTACAAAGATGACGGGTCGGAAAATCCGGAATTCGTTTTGAATTTCCCGCAGTACAAGGGCGCCCGGATACTGCTGGCGCGGGATAACTTCGGCTGCGGATCGTCTCGCGAACACGCGCCATGGGCGCTCCTCGATTACGGCTTTCAGGTAATCATCGCGCCTTCGTTCGCTGATATCTTTTACAACAACTGCTTCCAAAATGGTATTCTGCCTGTTGCTCTGCCACCAGCAGAAGTGGAGAAATTATTCCAGGCAGTCAAAAGCGAGCCCAAAACCGAACTTACCGTCAATCTCGAGCATAAGACCATCAGCTTTAACTCCGAGAGCATTACTTTTGATCTGGCCGAACCACTGCGGCAGAAGCTCTTGCAGGGACTCGACGACATTGGCTGGACTCTACAATTCGACGCGGAGATTGCAGCGCACGAAAAGAAGTACACCGCAGGAATACCTGCCTGAATAAGGCGTAAGAGGCTGAGTCAATGGCTAAAGGTGCACAAAAAACAAAATTGGATAAACGCAGATTCTCGGCGCAGGTAGTCGATGGTGTTGATCGCACGCCGTCGCGCGCGATGTTGCGCGCGGTAGGCTTCGGCGACGCAGATTTCAGAAAGCCCGTCGTGGGCATTGCCAGCACCTGGTCAATGGTCACTCCCTGCAACATGCATATCAACGTCTTGGCGAATGAGGCGGAAAAGGGTGTGAACGCAGCCGGCGGCAAGGCGGTGCAGTTCAACACCATCACCGTTTCTGACGGGATCTCCATGGGGACCGAAGGCATGAAGTACTCGCTTGTCTCGCGCGAGGTGATTGCCGACTCTATCGAGACAGTCGTGGGCGCGCAGGGTTTTGATGGCTTCGTCGCGATCGGCGGCTGCGACAAGAATATGCCTGGCTGCGTGATGGCCATCGCGCGTCTGAACCGGCCCGCAGTATTTGTCTATGGCGGAACCATCATGCCTGGCAAGCACTCTGACGGGCGTGATCTCGATATCGTATCGGTATTCGAGGGCGTGGGAGCTCATGCGAACGGCCGTCTCGACGACGCAGGACTCAAAGAGATCGAAGAGAAGGCGATTCCGGGGGCTGGTTCGTGCGGTGGCATGTACACAGCCAACACCATGGCTTCAGCCATTGAAGCCATGGGCCTTAGCCTGCCCAACAGCAGCGCGCAGAATGCTATTTCTGCTGAAAAAAAGGACGATTGCCGACGCGCCGGCGAAGCGGTTCTGAATATGCTCGAGCTGGGCATTCGGCCGAGCGACATACTGACCAAAAAGGCTTTTGAGAACGCCATCACCATGGTAATAGCGCTTGGTGGATCGACGAATGCAGTGCTGCATTTGATCGCAATAGCGCATACGGCAGGAATCAGGATCAGCCTCGAAGACTTCACTCGCATCGGCAGGAAAGTGCCGGTACTGGCAGATCTCAAACCGAGCGGGAAATACGCTATGAGCCGCTTGATTGAGATCGGCGGTACGCTGCCCCTTATGAAGATGCTGCTCGACCGTAAGCTACTGCACGGCGATGCCCTAACCGTGACCGGCAAGACCTTGGCGGAAAATCTCAGGGATGTAAAACCGTATCCTGCCAATCAGGACATTGTGCGTTCGTTTGATAACCCCATCAAAAAAGATAGCCACCTCGTAGTCTGCTATGGTAATCTGGCTCCTCAGGGCTCCGTGGCAAAGATTTCCGGCAAAGAAGGACTCTATTTCAAAGGCAAGGCCAAAGTCTTTAACCGCGAAGAAGACTGCCTGCCGGCGATCCTGGGTGGTAAGATCAAA
This sequence comes from uncultured Turneriella sp., assembly GCA_964408405.1. Classification (GTDB taxonomy): domain Bacteria; phylum Spirochaetota; class Leptospiria; order Turneriellales; family Turneriellaceae; genus Turneriella. The sequence continues at coordinate 5,416 of CAYOZO010000003.1, read as the reverse complement.
AAAGGCGATGTCATCGTGATCCGTTATGAAGGTCCGCGCGGCGGCCCGGGAATGCGCGAGATGCTCTCTCCCACCTCGGCAGTTATGGGCAAAGGTTTGGGCAAAGATGTGGCGCTCATCACCGACGGCCGTTTTTCCGGTGGAACGCACGGCTTTGTCGTGGGGCATATCACGCCCGAAGCATTCGACGGAGGGCCGATCGCCCTGGTCAAAAACGGCGACGAAATTGTCATCGATGCACAGAAGAACGAGATCAACCTGCTGGTGGACGGGAAAGAACTCGCAAAACGCAGGAAGGCCTGGAAGCAGCCAAAACCCCGCTACAACCGGGGCATCCTGGCAAAGTATCACCACCAGGTACGTTCTGCCTCAGAAGGCGCTGTGACCGACAAGTTTGGAACTTAACATCAAGGCCGGCTACGGATGGCCTCTAACAGGCTGTTGAAAAACAGCCATAAAGCAGGATGTTGAAACCGAGCTTAAGCTGCAGACAGCAGAGCGACTTGGGCGACCAAGTCGCGTAGCGTTTTGCGAGCGATTGCCAGAGCGGTTTTTGCGAAACCGCGTGGAAATCGCGGTCGCTGACTCGCGACTTGAGCTAAGCGTCTGCAGCGAGCACGAGATTTCTTCAACATCCTGCTAAGGCACACTCATAACCAAAAAATGGTTTACTATACGATGCCAAATCGTATACTTATTCGTATGAAGGTCACTGCGCTTATGGAAGACGAGCTCATACGCGATGTGCGCACTTTCTCTGGCGGAAAAAACATCACGGAATCGCTCGTGATCGCGCTCAATGATTGGTTGCGTATCCAGAAACTGCGTCGGTTAAACGCAGAACTCGAACAAAATCCCCTGCACTTTGCCGACAGCTTTAGCGCATCGTCAGTGCGCCGCCTGAATGAGCGGCGCCGTCGATGATACTGCCGGACACCTCAGTCTGGATTGAATTTTTTCGCGGCCGCAACCCATTTTTGCCGGTACTAAGGCACCACCTCGAACTGGGCAACGTGTTGGCGCTCGACCTCGTGTTCGGTGAGTTACTGCAGGGGGCCAGGGATAACCGCGAGGTCAAGGTGCTCAATGACTACTACCAGGCGCTGCCGCAAATACGCGCCACAGATCTTTTCGTGACCGCCGGCAATCTCTCTTACAAGGAGAAAGCGCATTCCCGGGGTGTGGGGCTCATCGATCTTGCGCTCGTCTGCGCGGCACGGGATTCACGCGCCATGATATGGAGCCGTGACAAAAAATTGCTGTCGCTTCTGAAAAGAGAGGAAATTTTTCATGCGCAAAAATAAAAATCTGGCGATAGCAGCGCTCATCCTACTGGCAACCATCGGCGGCGCCTATGCAGTGTACGATCGCATCTACCTGCCCCGCAAGTACGCAGCGCTCACACAAAAGGTCATCGCAGAAGCCATCGCTGCGCTCGATGAAGATCGCCGCGCAGGGCAGCCGATCCACATCGCGATTCCGGGAACCGAGCTAACGGAAGAGGCGCGCAAGGCGATCACTGCCGTCAAACCAGGAGGAATCATCTTTTTCGGTTTTAACCTGCAGGACGCCTGGCAGATCAAAAAGCTCACCACGGATTTGCAGGCGTTCGCAAAAGAACTGGGGTTACCTCCTTTTCTCATTTCAACCGACCAGGAAGGTGGTTATGTCAGGCGCGTACGCGACGGCGTGCTGCAGACGCCACCGGCCATGGACCTCGGAGCCACAGGCGATCGTGAACTCTGCCGCGCGACGGGATATTACGTGAGCCGTGACCTGGGCGCGCTCGGTATCAATGTTTTCTTCGCGCCCATTGTCGACATCAACAACAATCCGCAAAACCCGGTGATAGGCTTACGCTCGTTTGGCATGAGCCTCGAGGCGGTGCTCGGCTGTGCGCTGCCGTTTGAGCAGGGCGCGCGGCAGGCAATGCGCGAAGGCGGAGCGCTGCCGGTAATCAAACATTTTCCAGGCCACGGCGACACTCAGACCGACAGCCACTGGGCGCTTCCGGTCATTGACAAACCACTCGATGAGCTCAGAGCCCTGGAACTGGTACCCTTCCGCGAATCAATCCGTAGCGGTGCGCAGGCAGTCATGACCGCGCACATCCTTTACCCGCAAATTGACCCTGATCATCCGGCAACGCTTTCCGAACGCTGGCTTTCAGGTACTTTGCGCGGTGAGCTGGGCTTTTCGGGCATGGTCTTTACCGATGCGATGGAGATGAATGCCGTAAGAGAGAACTTCAAGACTCTCGACCGACCCGTTACGGCAATTCTCGCCGGCGCTGACGTACTCCTCTATACCTCGTGGCAGGAGGAGCCGCGCGATGCGCACGCACGTCTTGAGGCTGCGATAAAAGCCGGAAGGCTCAAAACCGGCAAGAACGCCGAAGGTGCGGCGCTGCCTCTGCAGCGCGCGCTGGAAAAGCAGATGCAGCAGAAACTCCGGCTACTCGATACCACGAAATACCTGACAGGGGATGAAGCCGCGTGGTACGCAGAATACACCGCAAAGCTGAAGACTCGCGAGGTTTCTCCTGCCGTTATGCTGACGAGAGATGATCTGACCGCGCGGTTGGCTGAGATTCGCTGGTCGAACAAAAAAAAGAGCGGCGGCCCGGTCTGGCTTGCAGGCCGCAAAAACCCGGCGCGGGCTCCGTGAGATAGCACCCTCGCGGCGCAATTATCGGTCCTGGCTTGCCGGGTTAAACCGCGTCAGCTCATAGCCGGCGTATCGCTGGTAGTACAGTTTTTTCTGAGCGAAGGCACGAGCTGTCAAGGCTTCGTAGCGAGCCACAAGTTCACTCTCCCGCGCGGCCAGATTTGTCTGCTCTGCGGGATCTTTTGAGAGGTCAAAAAGCTCAATTTCTCCCGTTTCTTTGCGGATGAATTTATACCTGTGATCGACGATTCCCGAGTATTCTTCCTGCCAATAGGCCTGCACGTGCGCAAGGCTCGGCGCTCCGCCGCGCAGCATCGATTGTCCGACATGCAGCGGGTTTATTAGCTTTGCCTTGCCCAAAAGATCGAGGACGGTCGGCAGTATGTCAACGTGCGAGGTAACACGCGTAACCCGCTGCGGCTGAACTCCGTCATAGTAGATCATCAGCGGCACATGGATATTTTCTTCGTACAGAAAGAACGGGTGGTTGTAGTTACCGGGGTGTTCGTAGAAGGCCTCACCGTGGTCGCCAAAAACCACGAGTATCGAGTCGCGCAAGATACCCCTCGATTCAAGCGCCGCGAGAATTTCACCGAATGCCTGATCGGCAAAGTGCAGTGAATTGAGATAGCGCACCTGCGACTTTTTCATTCCTTGCTGCGGAGAGAATGCTTCCGCAAAACCTTCCGGCATATTGTAAGGATGGTGCGGCGCGAAGGCGAAAAGCAGAGCGAGAAAGGGATTTTTTTCGCGGTTCGCAAACTCTATGAGCGGTTGTATCATGGCGCGTTCGTCCGCAGCGCCCCACGGCCCCATACCCTTCTCATAGGGCGGCTTCTTGAGCGTTTCTGCGTCCAGCATCAGACTGAATCCGCGATGTTGCAGAAAGCGCTTTTGTTTAGCATAGCCCAGGTACCCTGCGTGCAGCGCCGCCGCGCGGTAACCCTCGCGACCCAACACCTCGCTTAAGCATGGCACCTGGAAATCGGGCAGCGCAAGCGAAATCCAGGCCCCGTCGGGCAATGCATAAGCGCTACAGAACGAATTGTAGAAGGCATTGATGCTGAGCGGAAAATTGGCATAGTGGCGCGTAAAAAAGAGGGAGCGTTCGCTCAGCCGGTTAAGATTTGGCGTGACTTCTTTATCCTGTACCCGCTTGCCGATGACCGAGAACGGGGTCGATTCGAGATAATACAGTATGACGTTGCGCCCTGCGGCACGCTTAACGCGCACGCGAGGCAGCATCTGCCCTGCTTCCGCTGAATTCAGCGAGGGTATTACGTCATCTTGCGCCACATCAACGCTTGCCCGTGCCGCTCTCTCTGTTCTTCGTCCGAGAGAAGCCGAAAGCGGATTTGCGACCAGCTGGGCTTCGCCAGGAAAGAGCAGGTGCAGGAGTGTAAGCGCCGTCACCGAAGAAACTCCGATAAGCCAGGCGCTTCGGCCCAGGTTCACGCGGCAGCGCGATTGCCAGAACAAAAGAAGACTCAAGAGGACTGCGAGCGCCACATGGGGAAGACCCAGTTCGTAGAGCCCTGAAATGAAATTCTCTTTCCAGATCGTACCCGTGTCAAGCCTGACAAAAGTAAATGCAAAAGGGCGCTGGTACAGCCGGGCAAAGCCGAAGCTCACTACCAGGATGAGCGTAAGCAGGAAATAGCCGGCACGCACCGTCCAGCGCAAGCCTCGCGCCGCCGCCCAGGCGAAGATGACCCCAAGCAAGATTGTCCAGGCGAGGTCGGCCAGCATTGCCTCAATTAAGGCAAACAGGCTCAGTTCACCCGTTCCGGCAGAAACCAGCACGAATGCATGGTATGTGAGAAACAGTGCAAACCATAGGGAGAAGTATTTCAGCACAGGTGGGAATTTTCAGCCGAAACGCGCCGGCAAGCCGCATCGGGCTGCCGGCCGGTTAAAACTATTATGTCGTATCCAAAGATCGGCCGATATTTGTCTATGCGGTACAAGTGGAAGAACATGAAAAATCCGTCCTGGGACTACCCTGAAATCTATTCGACGGTAACCATCCACTATGACCAGATCAAGGTCGAAGCAAACCGCACGACGGGCCAGGTCAGGTTAGAGGTGAAAACGCTGCGCGGGGAGCACTACGAGAGCATTATACGCCACGGGACAATTTTGCGCGAAAAAGATCTGCGGACCGGTGCGCTCATTGACCTCACGGACATACTGAGCGTGTACCGCAAGGACTTCAGCTCGCTTCCCGACACGCCTATTCTGGCGCTGATTGGCGGCAACTATGGCATCATGACCGAATTCATGGGCACTGCGGAGCGTATTGTGGTAAACGACCGGAATCCATTCCGCAGAATCATGCGCCTCATACGCGCCATATGGCCGGCGCTGAAGAAGTGGTACGGCAATACGAAAGCGAATTTCGGCTATTACCGGCATGCGGCACGCAAGGCGGATCTTTTTGACATTGCGCTGATCAGCTCGTGCACCTATGCGGCGTTCAACTATAACTTCGATTATCTGAATGCAGGCTTGACCCTTTGCATCGTAGCTATGCTCACTGGTCTTATCGACTGGCTGATCCGCAAGCGCGAGCCGTGGCTGCTCAAGATCTATGCATCGGTGGCGTTTGGAACATTTGCTGTTTACCGGGGTTATTTTTTTCAATAGCAGGCTGTTGACAAACAGCCCTGAAACAGGATGTTGAAACCGAGCTTAAGCTGCAGACAGCCCCTCACCATGGCATGGTGAGGGGCGTTTTGCGAGCGATTTC
>CAYOZO010000002.1:0-71499 GCA_964408405.1 uncultured Turneriella sp. | reverse complement strand
TAGATTCGCAAAATACGAAAAGCCCGAGGCGCTACATCCTTTCAGTATCCTCGGCAAGAATGTCAAAGACTGCTTCTGGGGTACATCCACCTACTTTCACCTCGGCGCCTTTGCCACCACGGTCGCGATGGTGAAGACGCCGCTCGACCGCGACATACAGACCTATTTCGAAAAGAATGATCCCCTGGGGCAACCCTTTGCCTTTGCGATGCTGCGCCTCGGCGATGCGACAACCTTTGTGCTCGGCGTCTCCGGCTACCTGATCGGTCTCTGGCAGGATCACCGCCGCTTCACCGGAGCGGGCGCCGCAGCAACGCAGGCAGTCCTCTTGAATGGCGGTTATGTCGGCACGCTCAAGGTGATTACAGGCAGGCACCGGCCGGGCGAAAACGAACGCGCCGATGACTTTTTTCCAAGTCTTGAAGAACGCATCGACCATTTTCGCTTTCGCCATTCGTACCCGTCGGGTCACACCTCGAGCGCCTTCGCCTTCGTCGCCTCGCAGCACGCCTACTATCCCGAGCATCCCTGGATTCCGTGGCTGGGTTACCCGATAGCGGCGGCGATCGGCGTGGGCATGATTGAGGGTGACTACCACTGGACGTCAGAGGTCGTAGCGGGAGCTATCATCGGTACGACGATTGGCTACATCACGGGCAAGAATTTCCGCGCGGAATACGAACGCCGGCAGAACGGCGTCTCAGAAGACGAAGTCGATGAATACCGCCACAAGAAACGGGCGCTCGGCTTCTTCGTTTCGCCGACGATCAGCAACGGCCGCTACGCAGCGTCGGTGACGTGGTATTGGTAGATAGAGCCTGTGCGTATTTGGTTTCTGCTGCAGTGATTGACGCTCCCATTGCGCTATTGAGATTTGCCGGTCAGTCTCTCTTCATCGTCTGCACAAAGCAGCTGAGAATGGAGACGAAGGCCACGGAAGAACAATAAACATCTGTATTTAGGAGGTTTGGCGCACAGCTATGAGTTACTGTGATAGATATGAAGAGCCTCCTCCTTTTGTTCGCTGATAGCAGCGCGAAGCTCTGCGGGAAACTCAGCAACTTTGCGCAGATTGTCGAATAGACATTAAAGTCAGAAGAATTCGGTGCGAGGCTCTCGGCAAGAATTCTGCGACATAGCCGTGCAAAGATATCCGATGTTCATTTTCGACAGCGCACCGCAGCAGAGAACAGCCGTCGCCCTTATGACAATCAGGCATTATTTTTATACTCTGCAAATTAACAATGCAATAGAATCCGTCCGAAGCCAACAGCGATCATCCATGGCCATAAAGCGGATTTTCTCCTATCTCGCGTTTGCGGCGGCACTGATTCTAATTCCGTGCCTGCAGCACCTATCTGCCGAGCAGTTAACCGAAGAAAGACTGCTCGAGCTTGTCAGAGAGAAAAATCTGCGCCTGTTGGCAGAAAAATTCAACATCGATCTGGCCAAGGCAGAGCGCATCCAGGCAGCGCTGTGGGCAAACCCTTCAATTGGATTATCCTCCACGTTAAACCCATTCCGCAGAGAATATGACCAGACAACCTCAGCCGGCCCGCGCCAGATAGACCTCGAACTGGCCTTACCCTTAGACCTGAACGGCAAGCGGCGACAAGCCGCCCGCGCCGCCGATGTCGCAATCGAGCTGGCAATGGCTACTTACACAGATAAAATCCGCACGACCGTGCGCGATGCCCGGCTCGCCTTTGTCACGGCCTTATACCTGCGCGACCGACTTTCTCTCATTCGCCAAAAGAAGAATGCAATGCAGGGGCTTGTGCGCATTCTCGAGAATCGCATCGGCATAAGCGGACGCAATGTACAGCCGCTGCTGCTCGATCGCACACGCCTGGCTGTCGAGAATGCAGCCTTCGAAGAGCGCGCAGCTGAGGCGCAGTACACCGCAGGACTTGTCGAACTGCGCGTGCTGTGCGGCTATTCCGGCACAGACGAACTCATTCCGCAAGGAAGTCTGCGTTCAGGAATGACCTTCAATCCGCAAAGTCTGGTATCTCTGCTTACTGCCGCGCGTGAGCGCAGGCCCGACCTGAAGGTTGCTTCGCTCGCAATTGGGCTTGCTCGAGCGCAAAAGGACCTCGCCGCAGCGGAAAGATGGGACGACGTGGAGTTTAGCCTGGGTCTCACGCGGCAGCTCGGCGTTCTGGCTCCACCAGACACAGTGGAGGCCGACGGCAGCGTCACAACAGGTAGCAGTCTGCCAGGGGAGTACTCTTTCGGTTTCGGAGTCAAAATCCCATTGCCCGTTATCGACCGCAAACAGGGTAACCTCAAAAAAGCCGAGGCGCAGATCCAGCAAGCGGAGATTGCAGCTCGCGCGCTCGAGCGCGAAGTGGAAAACGAAGTCATTAAGGCCTGGCACAGGATGCAGTCGATGCGCGCCAATCTTGCCGAGTACGAGCGCGTATCTCTCAGACGCGCACAGCGCGTAAAAGATGCGCAGCAAAGGCTATTCGGCACAGGGGGAGTTAACCTGCTCGAATACTTTGACGCGTACGACGCGTATTTTGCTACCCTTAGCGGCTACAACGAGGCGGGGGCAGAACTTCGCCGCGCGTTGATCGAACTCGAAGCCGCTGCTGCGATGGCCAATGACGGCAGCAATACCGACAGTGAGAAAGACAGTGCTGACAAGTAGAGTAAAAAGCAGAATAGTATTTTCCGCTGTCATTATCACTGCGCTGCTTTTAGCGGGAATTCTGCTGCCGCGTCTTTTGCGGCCGAAAGACCGCACGCCCGAGATCCACTACGGCCTGGAAAAAAATGGTATCATTCGCTTTTACGATTCGGATGTATTCCTCGATTCGCTTATCATAGAAGAAGCGAAGGCGCTCCCTAAAGGAGAGCATCGCCTCTCAAACGTGGGACAGATCATACTACTGATTGAGCCCGGTTCCGTCGCAACCGGCGGAAGGCCGCACCCGTTGCACCTCGATGAAAAATACAGCCAACAGCTCGGCTTAAAACGATTTGACTGGACAGTCGGCAAGGCTTTTGGCATTTCGGAAATTCCGGCAGAATATGCAATCCGCGCGGGCGCTCCGGCAGAGGTAATGCGCTACGGATTGCTCACCTCCGCCTCGCGCGCCGTCATCCGTAAGGTTTTGCCCGATGCAGACGACCCGCAAATGCGCGTGATCGTCTTTGAAATTGCGCAGGGCAAAGACTGGTATCCGGGTGCTAATTGCCGCTTGATTTTTCCGACCTTAAGCGAAAGACCCGTGTCGATACCGAAGCGCTCGCTTTTGCACCTCGGCGATAAAGACTATGTCTTTACCGAACAAGCCCGAGGGGAGTTCAAACTGCGCATGGTGAGCGTTTTCGACGAAGACGAAAAGACAATTTCGGTGACTGGTCTTCGAGCGGGAGAAAAAGTTCTGGCTAAGGGCTCGATTCTGCTAAAGAATTTTATTCCCGACCTGCTGCACAGATGATCGCGTAAGGAAGGACCAGGTTTTCATTATGGCATATCTCGAGCGCAGCGTCGGCCTGGCTGTCAAAAACCCGCTGATTTCTATGCTGATCGCAGCCACATTGGGCGGTCTCGGCATATTCGCTTTGACCAAACTCAACATCGACGCGTACCCGGATATTTCAGGAGTTCAGGTACAGCTCATCACTGAACTCCCCGGCCGTGCCGCTGAGGAAGTCGAAAGACAGGTGACAATCCCCGTTGAGCGACAGATGCTCGGCATACCCGGCATTGAGGTCATCCGCTCGCGCACGATCTTTGGCTTATCGCTGGTACAGATTCTTTTTCGCGACGGCTATTCTGACTATTTTGCCCGCGAGCAGGTGTACCAAAAACTGGGGGAGCTTGACCTTGCCGATGGCGTAAAGCCAGGGATGGGCAGCCTTGCTACTGCCTATGGCGAGATTTACCGCTACGAACTGGTTAATACCGAAAAACACGACCCGATGGAGCTGCGCACCTACAATGACTGGGTCATCATTCCGCGGCTGATGCAGGTGCCCGGCGTCGTCGAGGTCGCTAACTTCGGCGGTATGGGCAAGCAGTACGCAATCCATGTCGATATGCAAAAGCTCTTGCGCTACGGCGTAAAGCTGCAGGAGGTCGTCGATGCGGTGCAGCAAAACAACTCTGCAGGAGGCGGCAGCGTTATCGAGCGCGGCTCAACCGCGCTCATCGTGCGCGGGCTGGGGCAGATTTTTGATTACCGCGAGCTGGAAAAGATTTTCGTCAAGAACGCATTCGGCACCGACATCTTTGTTTCCGACATCGGCAAAGTAGTTGTGGACCATTTGCCGCGCACGGGCGTCTTCGGTAAGGATCAAAACTCCGACGGCGTCGAAGGCATTGTTCGCCTGCGCCGCGGAGAAAATCCCTCACAGGTGCTCAAGCGTATCAACGAAGCAGTAAATGAGCTGAACAACACCATCCTGCCGCAGCAGATTCGCATCAAACCTTTTTACGATCGCACGCAGTTAATCCATGAAACGATCTTTACCGTTTCAGAGAATACATTACTGGGCATTCTGCTCGTCGTTGTGACGCTCATCCTTTTCCTCAAGGACGTCCGCATGGCGCTCATCGTCGCAGCGACCATACCCGCGTCGCTGCTTTTTGCTCTCTTTCTCATGTATCTTTGGAATATCCCAATTAGCCTGCTTTCCGTAGGCGCCATCGATTTCGGCATCGTCGTGGACGGCGCGGTGATCGTAGCGGAAAACATCATACGCCGAAGCTCCCACCGGCTGCCAGGCGATGACTTCAGCCATTCGATACTCCAATCCGCCGTCGAGGTGCAAAAACCGATGCTCTACTCGATGGCCCTCGTCATCATCGCCTACATTCCACTGTTGTCTCTCGGCAGCATTGAAGGGCTCCTTTTTCGGCCCATGGCCATTACGCTCTGCTTCGCACTTTTGGGCGCGCTACTCTTCGCGCTCTATATGGTTCCGGCGTTCACCCGCACGGCCTACGGTCGGCGTGGCGCAATCACGCAAAAACATGAAGGCAAGATATTTGCGAGAGTGCAGTCTTTCTATGCCCGCGCGCTGCCGCTCCTTATCGAAAAGCGTAAACGTACAGTGGTCGCTTTTCTTGCCTTCTTTACGGCAGTGATAGTATTCATCTCTCCCAATCTCGGCACCGAATTTCTTCCCTATCTCGATGAAGGCAATTTCTGGATGCGCGCCAACTTTCCCGAGGGAAGTTCACTCAGCGAAACGAATGAATTTGCAGCAGAAATCCGCAGTCTGGTGGGCGAGTTTCCGGAAGTCTCTTTCGTCAGTTCGCAGACCGGCCGCAACGACTTAGGCAACGATCCCTTCCCGATGAACCGCATTGAATTCATGATTGGGGTAAAACCACGTTCGCAGTGGAAGCAGTTCAGGACAAAACTGGAGCTCGAAGCCGCGATCAGGAAAAAACTGCAACAGCGCTTTCCGACACTGAGGCTCAACATTACGCAGCCAATCATGGACAGCGTAACCGAAGATACCAACGGCACTTCTGCGAACCTGGCAATCGACATTATGGGCCCCGATATGGAAATCCTGCGCAAGACTGCACGAGCCACAGTCGCTCTGCTAAGCAGAATACCGGGCAGCGAAAATGTCAACATTGAACAGGAAGGCCCGCAACCGCAGCTGCAGATAAAAATCGACAAGGAAAAGCTCGCCCGCTACAGACTCTCCGCGCAAGCCGTCAATGACGTGGTCAATACCGCAATCGGCGGATTGCCAGTCAGCCAAATATATGAAGGCGAGCGCCGTTTCGATATTCTGGTGAAGTTCGAACCGTCGCAGAGAAAATCTCCGCAGGATATTAGCCTCTTACCCGTATTCAACGAGCAGGGCGAGGCAGTACCTTTAGGCCAGGTGGCCAATATTCGCGTCATCGACGGCGAGACGCTCATCGCCCGCGCAAAGAACATGCGCCGTATAACAGTTCGCTGCGACATCCGCAACCGTTCACAGGGCGATTTCGTCTCTGATGCACAGGCAAGGTTCGAGCGGGAGATCGAAGTACCGGCGGGTTATACGGTGGAATGGCTCGGTATGTTTGAAAACCTCGCTCGCGCGCGCGCGCATTTTGCGCTGCTCATACCGCTCACCATTGTATTGATTTTCCTGCTGATGCTCATCATTTTTCGCTCGGGCGCAAAAGCAACGCTGGTCCTGTTGACAGTCCCCTTTGCCATGTCGGGTAGCCTCATCGCGCTGGCTGTCCGAGGCATGCACTTCAGCGTTTCTGCCGCCGTGGGACTCACCACTCTCTTCGGTATTGCAACGATGCATGCCATACTGATGCTGAGCTATATTACGCAGCTGGAGCACGAAGGCCTAAAGCAAATCGATGCAATCATAGAAGGAGCAAAGCTCCGCCTGCGTCCGGTCATCATGACCGCGCTCGTGGCTTTTCTCGGGCTCTTGCCGGCATCGCTCGCCACGGGTATTGGCTCAGACGTACAGCGGCCCATCGCCACGGTCATGGTCTGGGGAATTTTCTCGTCGGCTTTTCTGACGCTCTTTCTGCTGCCGGTGTTCTATGCTCTATTTTTCCTGCGTGAATCGGCGCCTGCTTTTCCGGCGCCGGAAATTCTGGCTACGCGCGCGCCGGAAACTCCGCAAGCCAGCGCGCCCATTAGCCCAAAACCCGTAAGGCGCCCTAAGCGAACGCGCGGTTGACAGCAGAAAGGAGCGCTTCGATCGAAGCGCGCGAAATATTGGGGCTTATGCCCACGCCGTAGAAGGTCGCTTTGTCTTCGCGCTCGATCTGGATGTAGGCAATCGCCCGCGCATCAGATCCCTCGCCGAGCGAATGCTCGCTGTAGTTCTTGATCTGGAACTGCGTCTTGCCGCCAGTTGCAGACTGTATGGCATTGCGCGCCGCATCGAGCGGGCCGTTTCCCCTGCCCTCGTATTCACCGCTTCCAGATGCCAGAAAGCCCGTTTTGTCGGAGTGAACCCTGAGCCTGAGATTGACCTCCCCTGTGTCAGGCTTTTCTTCAATTGCCGTAATGCCCATGAGTTCCAAAGGCGATTTGCGCTTCAGATATTCATTCTCAAACGCCGCGTAGATTTCAGACGGCATTACCTCGCCACCTTGCTTTTCGGCAATCACCTGCACAACGCGCGCGAATTCGGGGTGCATCGTCTTAGGCAGGCGACAACCGAAGTCGTGCTCCATGACGTAAGCGACGCCGCCCTTACCCGACTGAGAGTTGATGCGAATGATCGACTCATACGTGCGGCCAATATCGTGCGGATCAATCGGCAGGTAAGGCACCGCCCAGGGCCCCGGATCGCCCTTCAACGCTGCCTGCTTGCGCCGTGCCAACCCCTTGTTGATGGCATCCTGGTGCGAACCCGAGAATGCAGTGAAGACCAATTCGCCGACATATGGGTGACGCTTGTGGATATCCATGCGCGTGGTGCGCTCATAGACTTCGGCCACGCGGTTGATGTCCGAAAAATCCAACTGCGGGTTCACACCTTGCGTCAGCATATTGAGCGCCACAGTGACAAGATCGCAGTTGCCGGTGCGCTCCCCGTTGCCGAAAAGCGTACCTTCCACGCGATCGGCGCCGGCCATGAGGCCCAATTCAGTAGCCGCAACGCCACAGCCGCGATCGTTGTGCGTGTGCAGACTGATAACGGCCAAATCGCGGCGTGGAATATTCCGCACGAAATATTCGATCTGGTCGGCATAGAGGTTAGGTGTCGTCATCTCAACCGTACTCGGCAAATTCAGAATGACCTTGCTCTGCTCTGTTGGTTCCCAGACATCCATGACCGCCGCGCAGATTTCCACGGCGAAATCAACTTCAGTACCGGTAAAACTCTCGGGCGAATATTCGAGGTCAAAGATCGTGCCAGTCTTCTTGTGGTACTCGATTGCAAGCTGTTTAACCAGTTTTACCCCATCGACTGCCAGTTTTTTGATCTGCTCGCGGCTCATGCCGAAGACGACGTCGCGCTGCAGAGTCGAGGTGGAGTTATACATGTGAACGATCGCCCGGTGCACTCCGGCTAATGCGTCGAAACTCTTACGAATCAGATGCTCACGCGCCTGCGTAAGAATTTGCACCGTGACGTCATTCGGCACGAGCATGTTGTCAACGAGGTAACGTAAGAAGTTGTACTCCACATCGGCCGCCGCCGGAAAGCCGACTTCGATCTCTTTGAAGCCGATAGCGACGAGCAGGTTGAAGAGCTCTGCCTTCTCGGGAATTTCCATTGGATAAACGAGCGCCTGGTTGCCGTCGCGCAAATCGACGCTGCAGAAGCGCGGTGCCGAGGTTATGGATTTATCTGGCCATGTGCGGTCTTTAAGCTCCAATGGCCGGTAGGGTTGGTATTTTTTGACGATTTCAGGTTTCATATTGCCTCCAAGTTGGTATTCAGTTGGCGCTTGCTGCACCGCGATGCCATAGGGTTCGGTTGCTTAGACTAACCGATCTATGGCACATTATAGTCGAGGCAATAGGTATAGTTCGACCGACAAAGCTATCAGCAAATCTGGCATAGTTCGGATGTACTTGCGAACCGAACCGTCTACCCTGAGCTTGTCAAAGGGTCGAACCATGCTCCTAATATATAGATATTCGACATGCCGGCAAGTTTTTTGCAGGCGTTTAAGTGCGAAGTTAAGAAGAGAAACCACGGCGACACGGCGGGCACGGCGAGGTCATGAAAAAGCATACAACTGTGCGGTCTTTCAAGCGATTGCCAGCACCCAAGTCTCACGCTTAAACAGCGCCGTGTTCCCCGTGGCGCCGTGGTTATTAATCAAAGAAAAATACCCAACCCGATTGACACGATGTATACACCGACATATATGTTGCCATGGCCATGAAACGCACGCAGGTTTACCTGACGCAGAACGAGCACAAGGCCCTTACTGCGCTCAGCCGCAAGACAAAGAAAAAGCGCAGCGAGATTATCCGCGAGGCGATTGACGCTCATCTTGAAAAACTGAGCAACAAAAAGACCAGGGCGCAGATACTGGATGAGGTTGCGGGCACCTGGAAAGACAATGATTTCGATTTTGATGCCTTAAGAAAATCCTGGAACCGCCGCATTGAAGATCTTGGTTGACACAAACATACTGATCGATCAGCTCCGTGGTCTGCCTGACGCGGTACAGTTGGGCAAGGGGCTGCCTAAAGATACCGCAATTTCTGCCATAACTGTGAGTGAGATATTTGCTGGTATTCGCTCGCCACAGCAACGTGAAAAGGTCAAGGCTTTAGTGGAGAGCTATCGTATCCTGCCCTTTGACGCTGCGACTGCCGAATTAGCGGGCGACTATCTGCAAAAGTTCCGAAAATCCCATGCGGTTAATATCAGCGACGCCGCGATCGCAGCAACGGCAGTCACACACCAACTTCAACTCGTTACCTTGAACACGAAGCACTTCCCGATGTTTCCCGGCCTGAAGAAACCGTATTGATGCACCGGGAGTATGAATGACGCTCAGACTCCCAGTGCGGTTAAGAACTTCTTCAGAATCGCTTCTGCTTCGGCTTTGAGCGCCACCTTGTCTGCCTCAAGCGAGGCCGCCGTCGGCTTCTCTTTACTCATGAGGCTTAAGTATGCCTTGATCTTGGGTTCAGTGCCAGAAGGGCGGATTGTCAGCCGCGAGAAGTCTTTTAACCAGAACTGGATAACATCCGCCTCACCGAGCTGCTGCTTCAGTTCACGGCAGGCCTGCGTCGTCGGTTCTGCTGCACCCTTGCGCAGGTCGAGAATGTCCACGACCTCGCGGCCGAAATCGACCTTCGCCGCAAAGGCCTTAGGGTCGGTGAGCTTCCCGAGGGTTTCAGGCAAGAGTGCAGGGTTTTTGCTCAGGTCGATACTATGCAGAAGCTCGTGAAAGAGACCATGGCGGATATAGAGCGCATCGAGCGCTGTCACCAGGTTTTCATCTTCGGCTAGTTCCGCGAGCGCCAGCGCGGAGGAGAGCGAATCCTTGTCACGCACCCAGTGGATCGGCAGATAGCCGAAACTCTCTTCGCCGCCAAAGAGATAGTTTTCGGAATCTTTGGCAATCTGCTCGGCGATGTATTTGAAACCGGTCAGTGTCTCAATCGTCTGAATGCCATAACTGTCTGCGATCAGGCGCTGCAGTTCTGTCGTGACGATGGTCTTGCAGATGTAAGGTTTCGCTAAAGACTTCGTTTTTTTGCGCGCGATACTTTCCAGCAGCAGCGAGCCAATCTGGTTACCGGTCAGAAAATGGTAGCCATTTGTCGTCTTAAGCATCGCTCCCACGCGGTCGGCGTCGGGGTCGGTTGCTATGAGCAGATCCGGTTTTTCTGTCGCACCATTTGCCGCATTCAGCAGCCGCTCAAAAGCCGCCGGTTCTTCGGGGTTGGGCGATTTCACCGTGGGAAAATTGCCATCGGGCTCGGTTTGTTCAGGCAGCACTGAAAAACTATTGTACCCCAGCTCTTTGAACGCGCGCTCGAAGAGCCATCCGCCCGTGCCGTGCAGCGGTGAATAAAGAATGCGCGTATGCTTCTCTTTGTTTTGATAGAAGACCTCTTTTTTCAGCCGCGCAATATAAGCCTGGTAGATCTCCTCTTCCATGAGATCTGCTTCGGGAATCGGCTTTTCTGCCAACTCGTGGAGGTTTGCCGGTAATTTTTCGAAGCCGGTCGCGAGAAAAAGTTTCTGGATGTCTTTATCGACCGGCGAAATGATTTGCCCGCCGTCCGCGCCATATGCCTTGTAGCCGTTGTACTGCGGCGGGTTGTGCGAAGCGGTGAGTACCACACCGCAGTCGGCGCCCAATTCGCGCACTGCAAAAGAGAGCATCGGCGTCGGCGTCGGCCGGCGAAAGACTTTGACGCGCAAGCCCTGCCCCGTCAAAATGTGGTAGCTTAAGCGGCTAAACGCAGGCGAGCTCAGCCGCGAATCATAGCCCATCGCGAGGAGTGGCGAATCTTTGCTCTTCTTAAAGTACTCTGCAACGGCGAGGTTAAGCCGCGCAATATTCTGGACATTGAGCCGGTTGGTGCCAAGCCCAACAATCGCGCGCATGCCGCCGGTGCCGAAGGCCGGTTCGCCGTCAAACGCGCGCTCCGCGATGAGCTGTTCCTTGTTTTTTTCGAGCTCGGCTTTTTCGGCGGCGCTTAAGGGGGATTGCAGAAACTTCTGGTAGTATTGCTCGGGTGCGAGGGACATCCCCCTGATTTTGCAGAAAAAAAGCCGGTGTAAAGCAGAAACAGCAGAAGCTGTACGTCATGGTGAGCCTGTCGAATCATGACATACACCGGGCCAAATTTCAACGCGTCCGCAAGAGAGAGCCGGCACCGGGTCGCCCTTCGACAAGCTCAGGGTGACCCAATTGGACGATCCTAATGATTGCCGCACCTGGTCTGGCGGGCAACGTGGTCAGTCACACCGATGTACACCTTTTCAGAAATCAAGCAAGTTCACCTCGAAGTCACAGAGCGCTGCAACGCTGCCTGCCCGCAGTGCCCGCGGCGCATCGAAGGTGGCGTCTTAAACCCGCGCCTGACCATGGCGGAGCTATCGCTCGGCCAGGTGCAATCGCTACTCAGGCCTGAATTCTTGCAGCAACTGAAGAAAGTCTACCTGTGTGGCAACTACGGTGACGCCGCGGCGGCAACCGACACTCTCGGCATCGTCCGCTACCTAAGAGAAAGCTCCCACAACCTACAGATTGGCGTTCACTCGAATGGCAGCCTGCGTGACGGCGCCTGGTGGGCAGAGCTTGCGGCAGTCATCGGCCAGAACGGTTATGCGCGCTTTGCGATTGACGGGCTTGAAGATACCAACCACATCTATCGCCGCAACACCGACTGGCAGAAGATTTTGGTGAATGCACAGGCCTTCATTGCAGCACGTGGCCGAGCCGAGTGGGATTTCATCGTTTTCGCACACAACGAGCACCAGGTTGAGTCTGCGCGCGCACTGGCAGAGCAAATGGGTTTTGCCTCGTTCAATGTCAAACGCACCGCGCGCTTTCTCAAACGCGAGCAGGTCAGCGCCGATAGCCCTGTACCCGTCCGGCACCGCAGCGGCGCCGTCGAGTCTGAACTTGCACCGCCTGCACTTACCGAGCACCGCCACCCGGTCGCCGAACAGCTGAGCAGCGCCGCGGCGAGGCAGCAGAGTTATACCGGTTTCCTGGCCGAACGCGAAATCCGCTGCCAGGTGGCACAGAGCAAGAGCCTCTACATTTCGGCGCGGGGTTATATTTTGCCCTGCTGCTGGCTCGCCGGCATGTTGCACAACCCCGAGAACGCAGAGACGCGGCAGTTTGCCACCGAGTTTCCCGATCTGGAAGCTTCAGGATTCATTGACGGCCTGAAAAAATCTCTGAAAGACATCGTCATGGGAGACTTCTTCCAGCGCGCAGTGAGCAGCAGATGGCCGAAAGGCAGCACTGGCCGGCTTGAGGTCTGCGCGCGGGTGTGCGGTAACTGATGGGCCAGGGTCATGACCACGGGCACGGGCATCGCCATGACCACGCCTCGCGCAACCTGCTGGTCGCGCTGCTCATCAACCTGGGCTTCGCGGTACTTGAACTCGTCGGCGGTATTTACACCAATAGCGTCGCCATATTATCTGATGCTTTGCACGACTTCGGCGATGCCTTTTCACTCGGCGTCGCCTGGTACCTGCAGAAAATTTCGGGTAAGCCGCGTGACGCATATTACTCCTACGGCTACCGGCGCTTCTCTTTGTTGGGAGCTCTCGTCGTTTCGTCGGTTTTGCTCATTGGCGTGGCACTGGTGATACGCGAATCGGTCGAGCGGCTGCTAAAGCCCGAAGAGACCAATGCGCAGGGCATGCTCTATCTGGCGCTTTTGGGTGTACTGGTAAACGGCTATGCAGCTCTGCGCGTGAGAAAAGGAGAATCGCACAACGAACGTGCTGTCTATCTGCACCTGCTCGAAGATGTGCTGGGCTGGGTTGCTGTTTTGACCAGCAGTATCGTGATGATCTTTTTTAAAGTGCCGTTTCTCGACCCGCTGGTGTCACTCGGCATTTCGCTATTTATCCTCTTTAATGTGTACAAAAACCTGCGCGGCGTGGTGCGTATCTTGCTGATGGAGGTGCCCGGTCATGTGCAGCTGCCCGAGTTTGAATCGGCTGTACGCGTGCTGAAACATGTCAAAGACCTCGACGATTTGCACCTCTGGACGCTCGATGGACAAAACCACGTGCTGACGATGCAGGTGATCGTCCCGAAAAACTTAAGTTTTATTGCTTTGCGCAAGATCAAGCAGCAGATTAGGCAGCTTGCCGAAGCGCAGGGGATTTACCACAGCACGATTGAATTTTGCTGCCAGGGCGAAGACCGGCAGCAGCGGCATTGAGCAGTTTTGTGCGGCTGATCTATGAGCTGAGTTAACTGCCTTTACGGCAACGGTACGCTATCGACTATTGCCCGTGCGTCGATTATCGCTTTGGATAATTCTTTTCTTTTTAACGGCGGAGCTTTTCGCCCGGGCCGGCGGCGGGGGCAGCTACCGCTCGTCGAGTAGCAGCTCCTCCCGTTCGTCAAGTTCATCGTCAAGCCGGTCATCCTCGAGTTCATCGTCGTACCGCTCTTCGTCCTCTTCAAGCTCCTCATCCTACCGGTCATCGTCTTCTTCCCGTACTTACGGCAGCGGTTCGAGCTCTTCGTACCGTGAGCCCGAATACCGCCAGTTGCCGATAGACGAGGTCGAAGCATACGCCGCCGAAATCAGTCTGCTCGAAAGCGGTCGCCTTGAAGTGCGTGAATCATTGAAATTTAACCCGTTTGATAAGAATCCGAAGCACCTTTACTACCGAAGGCTAACTGGCATGCAGCAGACACAACGGATACTTCCGGGTCCGGTGGTCAGCGGTGACCTGACCACGCACCCCGAAAAAAGCTCATACATGCTCGGCTTCAAGTCCACCGCAATTGCTGGCCAGCCGATTTCAGCGGCCATAACCTTCCAGGCTGACCGCGTCTACTTTGAAAGCGAAAAGGGTTGGTGGAATTTTCATTTTGGCCTCAAGAAAGCAGGCCTGGGGTCTGTCAGAATACGCAACCTGCCTGTTGGTGCGACCGCCTGGCTCTTCGACGAATCTCTCGGTGGCAAGATTATTGGCAGTGCCAAAGGAGATGGCGGTCCGGCGATTCTGGCCTCGCTCGTCAAATTGCATAACCCGCGCCTCGTCATCATCGGGGCGAAGGCTGAAACGCCTGAGCCGCAATCTGTCGTTAAGCGTTTCGGAACAGCAGTTGTGGAGGCAGCACTTTTCACAGATTCGTCCGTCGAGGCAAGATGGCGCGCCCTGGATGCCACGGGCGACTGGGTCATGCCCGTGCTGAATACCGACGACAGTTTCATAGGTTTCACCGATAACACCAGCACAGGCAACGTCAGATTTGACTATGCGGATGCATACCTGGAGCCCAGGGACGTCTCCCGGCCGGCGAGTTACCGGGTACTGTATCCTGACAAATCCAGGACAGCCACGTACCTCCAGTTTCCGCTCGGGCACATTCACCGGGCGCAAAGGATAACCAAAGCAGGCCATTACGCGTCCGTGGAAGGTGCCACGTATACGAGTTATGCCCCGCTGACTATTGAACTACCCGGCGAAAAACCCGCGCTGGCAGAAGTTCTGCAGTGCAAGGGCAACTGGACTTACTCATCTCGGTGCGAGATTACCCGGACGCTACTTTCCGAATCTCAGCAGCAAGGCAGGCGCCTCGTGGTAAACCTGCTGGAACCTGTCGTGAATACAGAAGTCGTCCTTCGGGTGTATCTTGCAGGGGTTACAATCGGCGAACCTGCTACCACCAAGCAACTTGGCTACGAACTCTATCATTTCTGGCATTTTGGCGATAAACCGGCCTGGGCCTTCTGGACGATTACACTACTCTTCCTTTTGCTGTCGGTTATCGCCGTCATCTTGTTCGTTACGTTCACACGCCGCCGCAAAGAGGCCAAACTTGCACGCAGGCGCGAGGCAGAACAGAAGATGCGCGAAGACGAGATCCTGAGATTCATCAGGCTTGAGGACCCGGAGTTTGATATCGCCGCCTTCTGCCGCCGTGGCCGTGAAATAGCCACGCGCATCCAGCACAGCTGGAGCGCAGGCGACATGCGCGATTGCCGGCGTTTCCTCTCGCAGGGTGTCTATAACCGCTTTCGCCTGCAGCTTACGATCATGCGCGAAATCGAGCAGCGCCGAAACGTCATGGCAGACTTCCGGATTAAGAACTTCTATGTGCTCACGCACAACCGCTCGGGGGAGTTCGACTGTTTGACCGTCCGGCTCGAGGCCGAAGCCCGCGACGCCTGGGTTCCGGTAAACGTTTCCGAGGCGGAAGCACAGAAGGCAGCTGAGCGCGCGCCTTTGAACTCCTTTGTCGAATTTTACTCATTCATGCGCCGGTCAAATGCCCGCTCGGACGGGGAACAGCCGCTGGCAAATTGTAGCCACTGTGGTACACCGTTTCCGCCGGAAGGCGAAACCAACAAGTGCAAGAGTTGCGGCGCGGTTATGGGGTCGGGCGAGTTTGACTGGGTGCTCGCAGAAATCACGCAGGAAAGCGAATATAGGGGCTACCGGGGTAACCAGGAGCTCGCGGGCGGACTCAGTCCTGACCGGCTGGAAGACCGCGCCTCGTATGTTTTCTGGCGGGACATTATGGCGCGCTTAACTGGTGATGCCAACTTCATTCGCCGCGATGCGACAGATGGTTATCTTCATCAGCCGGTGGCAAAACAGTTACTCCATGACATCGCCGTAGGCGCAGTGGACACTCAATCGGTAGAGGGCGATAGCTCCCCCAAATCTGCCCAGGTCCTGGTAAAATGGTCGGCAGCAGACAGCGCCAAAGGCCTGGTGCGCCACCGGCGTTCCATACTAACGCTTATCCCGCATCCTGAACAGGATAGCCATACGGGTTTTGCCGACCCGGGTTGCCCCTCGTGCGGCGCCCCGCTCCCCGAAACAGACAGCGAAGAGTGTGCGTATTGTCTCTCGACGATAGCTCGCAAGAATAGAGACTGGCTTTTGGATCACGTCGAGACGACGGTGGAATGAAAAGACTCAAGAGCAAATTCATCCCGATTTTTGACAGCATCGGCGAAGGCGTTTTTTCACTGCTTGAGTCGGTTGGCGCATTTGCCATTTTCGCCGGCCAGACGTTCCGCTACTGTTTCGTGCCACCCTTTGATTTTCGTAACCTGCTCTACCAGATGGGCGAAATCGGCGTGAAGTCGATTCCCGTGGGGGTCGTAAGTTCGTTCTTTGTCGGCATGGTGATGGCGCTGCAGCTCGGCGGCCCGATGGAACAGCAGATACAGGGAATTTCAGCCTTCATGGGGGGCGGTATTTCGCTCGCGATGGTGCGTGAACTCGCCCCGGTGCTGACCGCAGTATTGCTCGCGGGACGCGTCGGTTCCTCGATTGCGGCCGAAGTCGGCACAATGAAAGTTACTGAACAGATCGACGCACTCTCGACCCTGGCGACCAACCCAATCCACTACCTGTCAGTACCACGCTTTCTCGCTGCCCTGTTGTGCATTCCGATGATCACTGTCATGGCGATAGTGGTCGGTGTTTTTGGCGGCGCGCTGATCTCGAACATGAGTCTTGATATCTCTTACAACCTGTATTTTGAGTCGGCGCGGACGCTGGTTCGCACCAAAGATCTGATTTCAGGCGTCGGCAAGACGTTTTTCTTCGGAGCCGAGATTGCATTGATTTCCTGCTTCTCCGGCTTTCGCGCGCGTGGCGGAGCTGAAGGTGTGGGACAGGCTACCATCCAGGCGGTGGTTTTTTCTTTCATGATGATTATCGTCTCCGATTATTTTATTACCTACCTTTTTCAGTTATTTGGTCTCTGATGGCAGACGTACACGTCCGGCTCGAGAATATTAGCAAAAGTTTCGGAGCAAAACACGTACTGCGCGGTGTTTCGCTCGATATCCTGCGCGGGGAAATTATCTACATTATTGGCAAGAGCGGCTCCGGCAAATCTGTCACACTCAAAAACATCACCGGGCTCCTCAAGCCCGATGCCGGCCGGGTAATCGTCGACGGACTCGACGTACACGCGCTTAGCGACAAAGAACTCAATGCGCTCCGCCGCAAGATGGGTGTTCTCTTCCAGATGGCCGCCCTCTTCGACTCGATGTCGGTTTTCGAGAATGTGGCCTTTGCTCCGCGGCGTTTTACCAAGATGACCGAAGCCGAAATCCAGAGGCTCGTCAGAGAAAAGCTGGAGCTCGTGGGATTACGCGGCATCGAGCACCTCAATCCCTCGGCGCTCTCAGGGGGAATGCAGAAGCGCGTAGGTCTTGCGCGCGCGATTGCGCTCGATCCCGAAATTGTGCTCTACGACGAACCCACAACGGGGGTTGACCCCATTCTCGGAGCCGCGGTTGACGATCTTATAAAATCCCTCAATGCAAAAATTGGCGTCACCTCGATCGTGATCTCGCACGATATGGCGAGCGTCTTTCGCACTGCGCACCGGGTCGCGATGCTCTATGATGGCATGTTTCGGCTCGTGGGCACGCCCGATGACTTCAAAAAATCGGATGACCCTGTGATTCGGCAATTTGTAGAAGGTTCGGCGAAAGGGCCGATACCGATTCTGTAGTACCATGGACAAAGAAAAGCGCATACGTATAGCGGTCGGCCTCATGACATTCATCTCGCTCGCAACGTTTATAGCACTTCTGGCTATTCTCGGACGCTGGCAGGTTTCGGGGGATGGCTTACGGTTAAGCCTGCGTTTTCGCTTTTTGAACAATCTTTCGACCGGAGCGCCCGTACGTATCTCGGGGGGATTGCCTGTGGGGTACGTAGAAAACATCTACGAGAAAGACCTGCGCACCTATGTGCAGATCTCGCTGCGCAAGGATTTGCGCAATAAAATTCCCAAGCGCGCCGAAACGGTCTTTGCCATCTATACGACCGGGCTCATGGGACAGAAATACATCAATATTACGGTGCCAGATGCAAAGCCAGACGACACTTTCTTCCAGGATGGCGACGAATGGGTGGGAGTTGACCCGCCTTCTATCGACCAGATGATGATGGCATTTTCGAGCTGGTTCGACGGTAAGAACGGCGGCCAGGTTCTCGCGGAGATCATGAAAGAAACCGAAACGTTTCTTGCCAATCTCAATGGCATCGTGAACGAAAACCGAGGCGACATCCGGCAGACGATACGGCAGGCTCGCGAGTCATTTACTTCGCTCTCTGCTCAGCTCGATACGCTCATGCAGAAGCTGAATATACTTTCTAAGAATTTCACCGACATCTCGAACCAGAACAAGCAGGATATCCAGATCATGCTGGAAAATATGTCGAAGATTTCGCGCGACTTAAATCTCATCACACAGCGCGTGAATTCGGGGCGTGGATCGGTCGGAAAACTTATTCAGGACGAAGAGCTCTACAAGAACGCGAACGAGGCTGCATACCATGCGCGCGAGCTTTTCAGAAAGCTCGAGGAAAATCCGTCGCTCTTTCTCAACAAGAGCAACTGATATGGCGCTGCCGCTCGACGCGACCAGACGCGCATCTATTCGTGCCGGCAGTTTTGTATTGCTGGCGTTTCTCGTCATCATCCTGTCGGCTATCATCGGCGCCAGGATCCACACCGCGCGCTCCGGTTTCACTATCGACGTAGCTTTCTCTTTTTTGAGTAATCTCACGCGTAACGCGAAAGTGCTGCTCTCCGGTGGCCGGCAGGTCGGTTACGTGCAGGATATCTTCCAGAAAGATCAGCAGACCTACGTGCGGCTCTATCTGGAAAATTCGCTGCGCGGCAAAATGCCCAATACGCAGGACACCCAGATTTCCATATTCTCCAATAATCTGATGGGACAGAAATACATCAATATCCAGTTTCAGGAGCTCAAACCCAATGAGCCAGTCATCGAACCGGGTCAGGTTTTCCGCGGCATTTCTCCGCCATCTCTTGAACAAATGATGCTCTCTTTCTCGAGCTGGTTCGAGGGCAAGAGTGCGGGCGAAGTGGCGGAGCTCATTTTTTCGAAGGCCGCAATGCTCAGATCCAACATCCACGCCGTCGCAAACGAAAACCGCGACGACCTTGCGGCAACGCTTTCGGGCGCGAGAAACTATTTTACTGCGGTGTCAGAGCAGTTTGAGAGTCTGAAGTCGAATATTTCACTTATTGCACGCAACAGCGAAGAGATACTGACTGCACAGCAGCAAAGTCTGACACAGATGGTCGCCAACAGCGCCGCAATGGCGCAGAATCTCGAAGCGCTGGAAAGGGCGCTCTCTAACAACCGTGGCAGCCTGGGAAAATTCAACAAAGAAAGCAAAGTCTTAAGAGAAAACGTCCGACTGACTATCGAATACAGCCGGTCTTTCATTAAATGTATTCAGGAACGCCCGTGGGTGATAATTTATAAAGAATCCTGCCGCGAACGGTAAGCGCTGCATCAGTTTTCTTCGGCCGATATGCGGCGCAAGAGTTCTTCTCGCCGTTTTTCATCCAGGAGCCTGACCGTTGCAGTATCGTCTTTTTTGCGCCGTCCACGAATAAATAGCAGCACGACACCGACGCATAGTGTAAAACCGAGCACCGAAAAGATGCCGAGGTAATTACTCTCCGGCAGGCTTAAAATCTGGCTGCCAAAGCCGTCGCGAAATTGCGCTACCAGATAACTATAATCGGGGGTGCGCGCCATCGCAAAAAAATCATCGGCTTCGGC
Organism: uncultured Turneriella sp.; assembly: GCA_964408405.1. Lineage (GTDB taxonomy): Bacteria > Spirochaetota > Leptospiria > Turneriellales > Turneriellaceae > Turneriella. Next base: position 51,784 of record CAYOZO010000002.1, on the reverse strand, counting down.
GCTTTTGCCAAAACCATTCTTAAAACCGTTCAAAATCTGCTCATCGCTGTAGCCGGCCAGAAGCAGCTTGTCGATCGCGTCGCGCTGTGGCCAGGCATTGCAATGGCCAGTATGGTTACAGTTTCTGAGCGGCATATTACAGCCGCAGGTGCACATCAGTTTGCGCGAAAGACTATCGAAACGCTTAAGCAGTACCGGATCCGTCAGCCGGCTATGCGCGCTCTGCGCTGCAAGCTGCCCGCTATTTGCTGTTGCCAGGTTCAGTAAAATCAGGCCGGTGGATAAAACGCGCTTCACGAACATCAATATAATGAAAACTTCCTGCCGCATAAACTTAATTTTGCTGCTTTTCTCTGCTGCACCTGCGCGCGCCTCTTCCTGGGAAACAGGCATTTCCGGCAGCTATTCGATCGCCTCCCGCACGCTCACCACAAGCGATGCCTTTAACGTGAGCAACGCGCAAAACCGTTTCGTGGATTTTTCGGGCAGAATCGGCCACAGACTCGGTCCCGGAATCTTGAGCGCAGTATTCGGCCTCTACAGCTCATTTGGCCTGCGGGAGACAGTTACAGACAATTCGACACAGACCACAAATTTCCTGGCGGCAAAATCCGCCGAGACAGGACTGCCAGTCTCTTTCGACACAGGTTCATACCGTGTTGCGCTCGGCTGGAACGCTCTGCAACTCAGGTACCGCTACTACCTGGCAGACTTGATTTTCGTCGAAGCCGGTTCAGGCGCGGCCTACGGTTTTGGCGCGATTGAAGCCTCTTATAAGGGCTTTACCAGCGCCGGTAGCGTCAGTTCTCTTTACTACCACCGCTATGCAGAATGGGGGTTCATCAACTCAGCGAGTATTGGCGTGCAATTACCCTTCGGCGAGACTGTGCACTTTGAAGCGGCCTGCGAAGTCGCCTGGTTATGGGCACAAATCCGCGAGCCGAACATTTTTCTATCGGGGGATTTTACTCTGTCACAGACCTTTTTCCGCCCGATGGTGGGCGTTGCTCTGAAATTCTGAGGGAGAAACCTGGTCGACTATCGCGTAGCGGCGCCGCAAGCCTCGCGAATTAGCTATGCCAATTCGCCGCTAAAGCTGCTCCGTCTGCTTGCAGCGTCGTAAATACTGCGCGATGACGCCGACTTCGCTACTAATTTTCCGAAGGAAAATTAGTAGCGATAATGTTCCGGCTTATAAGGACCGGCGACATCCACGCCGATGTAATCTGCCTGTTCTTTCGTGAGCTTAGTAAGTTTCACACCAATGCGCTCGAGGTGCAGGCGTGCTACTTCTTCGTCGAGGTGCTTCGGCAGACGGTAAACGCCAATCTGGTAGCTGTCGCGGTTCTTCCAGAGGTCGATCTGCGCAAGCGTCTGGTTGGTGAAAGAGTTACTCATCACGAATGACGGATGACCAGTACCACAGCCCAGATTTACCAGACGGCCCTCGGCGAGCAGATAGATTGAGTTGCCGCCGGGCAGAGTGTACTTATCGACCTGTGGTTTGATGTTGAGCTTTTTAACGCCCGGCAAATTCTCCAAAGCTTCGACCTGAATCTCATTGTCAAAGTGCCCGATGTTGCAGACGATCGCCTGATCCTTCATCTTCTTCATGTGCTCGATCGTGATAATGTCTTTGTTACCGGTTGCAGTCACATAGATATCGGCGATCGGCAGAGCTTCTTCGATGGTCGTAACGGTATAGCCCTCCATCGCTGCCTGCAACGCGCAAATGGGATCAATCTCGGTGATAATGACACGGCAGCCAAACTGGCGCAGCGACTGCGCCGAGCCCTTGCCCACGTCGCCATAACCTGCCACCACGGCAACTTTACCGGCGAGCATAACATCCGTCGCGCGCTTGATGCCATCGGCCAATGATTCACGGCAACCATACAGGTTGTCGAATTTCGATTTGGTGACTGAGTCGTTGACGTTGATAGCCGGGAACAGCAGCTCGCCCTTTTCGAGCATCTGGTACAGGCGCTTCACGCCGGTCGTCGTCTCTTCAGACACGCCGCGAATAGCCTTACCGATCCTGGTCCACTTGCCGGGACTGCGCTTCAGCGAATCTTTCAGCAGGTTCAGGATGATTTGAAATTCCTTGTTATCGGTTTTTTGCTCGAGAATAGAAGGGTCTTTTTCAGCCTGCGTACCCAGATGCACCAGCAGCGTTGCGTCACCGCCGTCGTCCACGATCAGATCAGGGCCTGAACCATCCGGCCAGGTGAGCGCCTCTTCAGTACACCACCAGTATTCCTCAAGGGTTTCCCCTTTCCAGGCGAATACAGGCGTCCCGCTCTTGGCAATCGCTGCCGCCGCGTGATCCTGGGTCGAAAAGATGTTACAGCTGCACCAACGGACGTCGGCTCCGAGTTCTTTGAGGGTCTCAATGAGCACTCCCGTCTGGATTGTCATATGCAGCGAACCCATGATCTTTGCGCCCTTGAGCGGCTTTTCGGGTCCGTATTTCCTGCGCAGCGCCATGAGGCCTGGCATTTCGTGTTCTGCAATGTCGAGTTCCTTGCGGCCAAAATCCGCGAGGTTGATGTCCGCTACTTTGTAAGGTAGTTGTCCGATGGCTGCGCCAGCGGGAGTTTCAGCTGTTTTCATACAGATCGATATATCTAAATACATCGATATAATGTCAACTTCTATCTAACAGGCTCCTGAAAAAGGAGCCTGAAGCAGGTTCCGGAAACCGCACAAGGCTGCGGACAGCCTCTCACCCCTCACCATGCTTTGGTGAGGGGTGAGGGGCGTTTTGCGAGCGATTCGCGTCGCGAATCGCGGCGTCTGCAGCCGGTGCGGGAGTTTTTCCGGAACCTGCTAACAACATGACAGACTCTTTACCGAAAACAACGGGCACGCTCAATAATCGACTCCTTAGTCCTTTTTATAGCGTTTGCCACAGCCTTTTGCAACGATTTTGTTTGGCAAATTGTCACCTGTTTCTTAAGCCTCCTTCCATGAGCGATTGGCGCGATACCGTTGAACTCATTGTCCACCAGAGCAAAATAAAAGTGCCCTATAGCTGGTCTGTCGGTGAAACCGGGTCGCGCTTTCTGCGCGCGCTGCGCGACGAAAAAAAAATATTGGGAAACAAATGCCCGAACACCGGGCAGGTCTTTTGTCCACCGAAACTAAACTCCCCCTACACGCTCGAGCCGATTACTGAATGGGTTGAATTACCCGGCACGGGCACCGTCCAAACCTTTACCCGCCGGCACTATAGCTCACGTGCGGCAGCAGATGGCAGCCCCGAGATCTACGCGCTCATCAAGCTCGACGGCGCAACGCAGCTCTTGCCACACTTTCTCGGCGACGTAGATTTCGCCAGGGTCAGGCGCGGCCTGCGCGTGGAGGCGGTCTTCCGCGAACAGCGTGTGGGACATATTCTCGACATCCAATATTTTAAACCAGTGGAGGGCCAGTAAAGACGTAAAAATCCTGCGTCTGCACAAAGGTCATAGTTATGGAAAAATCTGCAATCATCGGCGTTGCCTACAACAAGCAGCAACGCAGTAACACGCGGCAGAACTTCGCCGAGATGGTTTACGAAGTCACGACACAGGCACTTGACGATGCGGGCCTTGACATCAGCGATATTGATAATGTCGTCACGGTATCCAATGACTTTTGGGATGGCCGCACCATTTCATCCATGGCGATTCAGGATGCCTGCGGCGCCTATGAAAAGAATATCTCGACCGTCGAAGGCGACGGCACGTTCGGCGCGTACTACGGTCTTTCGCGCATACTTTCAGGTTCTTACAGGAACACGCTCATTGTGGCCCATGGCAAGGGATCAGAAAGCGATACCAACCTGATTACCAACGGCATGTTCGAACCCTTCTACACCCGGCCGCTCGGCCTCGACAACATCACGTCTGCCGCCCTGCAGGCTCGCGCCTACATGGATGCGTTCCAGATCAGCGAAGAAGACCTCGCTCATGTATCGGTCAAAAATCACGGCAATGCGCTGAAGAATCCGAAAGCGCAGGTAGCGAAAGACATCAGCGTGGCAGATGTTATGGCCTCGCGCAAGCTGGCCGATCCGCTCAAGCTCTACGACGTCTCTCCGATTTCTGACGGGGCGGCGGCTCTCATTATTGCGGGCGATGAGTTCACGCGCAGTCTCAAAGGCGGCAAAGCCAAACCTGTTTACATCAAAGGGACTGCATTCTGTTCTGATGCTTATGACCTCGGCTTGCGCGATCTCGCACGCTCGCCTGCTCTCGTGGCAGCGGCAAAGAAGGCGTATGAAATATCGGGCATTAAAAATCCGGGCAATGAAATCGATCTTGCCGAAATTTACGATGCTTTCACCTATATGGAGCTCATGTGGTATGAAGGACTCGGATTTTGCCCCGAAGGCAAAGGCGCTGAGTTGCTGAAAAGCGGCGCAACGCAATTAAGCGGGCAATTGCCGGTCAACGCCTCGGGTGGAGTTCTCTCTGCGCACACGGTCATCGCCGCGGGATTAATCCGCATGATCGAAGCCTGCCTGCAGATTCGCGGCGATGCCGGCGAACACCAGGTAGCAAAAAAAGTTAACACGGCTTTGGCGCACGGCATCAACGGGCCATGCGCCCAGGCGCACTGCGTCTGGATTCTGGGTAAAGAGGTTTAAGTATGGCACGCAGAGTAGCAGTCGTAGGTTCGGGGCAGACTTACCATAGCGGCGGCCGGACAGACGTCAACGGCCAGGAAATGATCACCGAGGCGGTCACGCGTGCGCTTCAGGCAGCGGATCTCACTATTGACGAGATCGATGGCATCGTCATCGGCAACATGGACCACTTTGAAGGTATCAACTACGTCGATTCATGGTCGGTACCGGCAAATGGCGGAGTCATGAAGCCCGTCATCAAGCTAACCACCGGCGGTACAACAGGCACAACGCTCGCCATCGCCGGCTACCACTTGGTGGCTTCCGGTATGTTCTCCAAGCTGCTCGTAATTGGCTGGGAAAAAAACACAGAATCGGACACAACCGCAGCGATTACGACCGCTTTCGACCCGATCTGGGATCGCCTCGTCTTCGCAGGCGCAATAGGCGGACTCGCCGTCGAAGCGCAGGCATACCTCGCGCGCTATAACCACAAAAAAGAGGACGCAGCGCGCGTCGTGGTGCGTGACCGCAAACACGGCGCCAATAACCCGTACGCGCATGTACAGAAAGAAACAACTATTAAGCAGGTTTTGAGCTCCCCCCTTATTGCCGACCCGCTGCACTGGCTCGATATGTGCCCGCGTACAGACGGCGCCTGTGCCGTCATTTTCGCCGACGAATACACTGCAGAAAAGATCTGCGACAAACCCGCCTGGGTACTGGGGAGTTCTGTTCGCCACAATGCAGCGTTCACGACCGATGTCAGTCTCGACGGCCTCAAGTCGATGGAAAGCGCTTCGAGGGAGCTCTTTGGCAAAACGGGCATCACCGATCCCCTCAACCAGCTCGACGTAATCGAGATGTATCTGCCGTACTCCTACGCAGGCTTAAGCTGGATCGAATCGCTGGGCCTGTGCAAGAAAGGCGACGGACCAAAACTTGTCTGGGACGGAGTCACAGATATGGGGGGGAAACTGCCGATCAATCCGTCGGGTGGGCCGATCTGCGGTAACCCGATTGGCGCGACGGCTCTGATCCGCGTGGCCGAAGCCACATTGCAAATACAAAACCGCGCAGAAGCGCGCCAGGTAAGCGATGCAAAGGTTGCACTGGCAACCGGATTCGGTGGTTGTTTCTGGACAGATATGATGCTTTTTGGAGCGAAAAAACCATGATCGAAGAAAACAAACAAGGGCAATTCATACTTTCGTCCGGCGACGGCGCGCAGCCGTATAACTACGGCGTCGGCACCTGGGGGAGCAAGTTCCTGACCGAATTGCGCGACCGGGAACAGATACTCGGTATTCGCTGCCCGAAGTGCCGCAAAGTCTATGTGCCGCCCCGGCAGATCTGCGGGCCATGCTTCACTGAGATGACCGAGCTCGTGCCCGTTGCCTCCGAAGGCAAAATCGTGAGCTATACCATTCTTCGCTTCCAGTTTCTCGACCCCGAAACGGGCGAGAAAAAACCCGTGCCCTACGGTTATGGTTTTTTCAAGCTCGACGGCGCCGATAACAACTTCCAGCACTTCATCGAGGTTCCTGACGACGAGACCAGGCTCTATATCGGCGCCAGGGTGAAGGCAGTATTTGCGAAAAAAAAACAAGGATCGCTGCGCGACATCCGGCATTTTACCCTCATCGGTGAATAAGCCGCTTGCGCGCACGCGCCCAATCACGGCATTTCCGGAATAAGGTTGAGAGCCTGTCACCCTATTGAGAATCTGCCCGGGTGCCGGCCAAAAAGTCCCGACTGTTAAATTCACCTCGTGATCAGGCATACGCTCTTCGCACCCTTGAATTGCCCCTGATTTTGGCTTTTTTCCCCGTGCCGAATACCGCTTCCTCACTTGCTGGGGAATACTCGACAGAGAAGGAAACCGTTTTCCATGTTAAAAAAGATCGTGAGTTTTTTTCAGCGACGCAAGTCGCTCACCGCAGACCAGATTCTGCGCTATCCGCAGCCCAGACAATATAGCCGCGACCAGCATAACATTCGCAACAGCCAGATCGACCCAGACGCCATCAAAGTAGTCCAGCGCATTCAGCAGATGGGCTGCCGCGCCTATATCGTCGGTGGTTCCATCCGCGACCTGCTGCTCGGCCGGAAGCCTAAAGATTTTGACATCGTTACCGACGCCCATCCGCAGGAGCTCCGCCGTATGTTTGCCAACAGCCGTATCATCGGCCGTCGCTTTCGGCTCGTGCATGTGGTATTTCGCGGCGGCAAAATAATCGAAGTCTCTACTGCACGGTCGCTACCGTCCAACCGCGCTGCGGCTAAAACGACCGACGAGCTCTACCTGAAGCGGGACAACCAGTTCGGAACATTTAAAGAAGACGCGGCGCGCAGGGACTTCACGCTCAATGCGCTGATCTACGACGTGAAAAATGAAACCATCGTCGATTACACCGGTGGCTTCGAAGACATCCAGAACCGCATTGTGCGCGTGATTGGTAACCCTGACATCTCTTTTCCCGAAGATCCGGTGCGGATGTACCGTGCGGTCAAGTTCGCGGCGCTGCTCGGTCTGGATCTCGACGTCCATACATACCGTGCGATACAGAAGCACAAGCACCTGTTGCCCAAAGCTTCCGCCTCGCGCATGCACGAAGAGTACAATAAAATCTTCCGCAGCGGCCATTCGGCTAAGATTTTCGCTGCGCTGAACCATTCGGGTCTGCTCGAAACACTGATGCCAGCAGTCGTTAAGGGCGAGAATCTTTCGCCTCAGCTGGACGAATACGGCTTTCTCGAAACCGGACTGGGTCGCCGCCTGAGCATCGCCGACCGGATGATCCAGGAGCACGAAGACGTGAATCTGAACGTCTATTATGCTCTGCTGATTGCCGGTTCACTGGCCGGCATAATCAACAATAACGTGCGGGATCATGAAAAAACGCTGGAGCGTAAGCTGCGCGAACCGCTGCAAATTCTGCAAAAAGACATTGGTCTTACCAAACGCGAATTCGAAACCATGATGCAGATCTTTTCCGTGCAGAATAACTTTCGCAGAAATGTTACAGAGCGCAAGGGCTGGGTCAAGGAATTCCAGATGCGCCGGATTTTCCAGGAAGCATTCATCGTTTACAAGATTATTGCACGCGCCGCCGAAGACGAAGACGCGTTGCAAAGGGCGCTGTTTTGGGAAATTGGCCTGAGGCATAAACTGCACGAATCCATACGCAAGAATGCGACGGAAAACCTGGATCTCGATGACAATTCCGCTGAACCTCAAGAGGCCCATCCCGTGCGCCATGCCCGGCGAACGCAGCCGACACGGGATAATACGACTGCCGCAAACGGAGAGGCTCCGAAAAAACGCCGTCGCCGCGGCCGCCGTCGGCCCCGCCGAAACACCGGCAATGATGTACCAGCCGCACCGGCGCCAAACGATGCAGCACCCGTTTCACAGAGCGAGTAGCGCCCGGGCGAAGAGTACCCGCACGCTTCTGTTTCTTATTGCAGTTTTTTGGACCAACCTGGCCGGCGCGCAACCGGGCAGCCAGTTTATCGAGAAGAATGCCAGGACGATTCTTAAGCGGCTCGAAAAAGACATGCAGGCGGCGCGTGTCCCCTACCCGCCACGCGCCGTCAGACTTGCTGTATTTAAAGAAGAACGCCGGGTGGAACTCTGGCTGCCAGACAACCAGGGAAAATGGCGATATGTAAAGACCTGGCCTTTCTCGGCCTCAAGCGGACGACAGGGCCCGAAGATCTATTACGGCGATCTGCAGATTCCCGAAGGTATCTACGGCATCGACGGTATGGCTCCCAGCAAGGAGTACCACCTGGCGCTGCACGTCAACTATCCCAACGACTTTGATAAGGCCATGCTCATGCTCGAAGGGCGCGATCCCGGTTACGTATCTACCGGCATCAATGTTCATGGCGGAGCGATAAGCTATGGCTGCGTTGTGATCGGTGACCGCAATATTGAAGAACTTTTCCTGCTCGCGTATAAAGCAGGACAGGAGAATACCCAAGTGTATATTTTCCCGCACGACACCGATCGCCTCAATCCTCAGTTCAGGAAATGTCCTGAATGTCCTGTCTGGTATGGCGACCTGTTGCGCCAGCTATCCGTTGCTCTGCAGGAGTTTGTAAAATGATGACTGCCTGGCTCGTGGGTGGGGCAGATGCTATCCAGAGCGACATCGAGGCAGCACTCGCAAATGCGCAAAGCTACAGAAAACTCGAACTCGATGAAAAGCTCAGTTTATTTCTCACGACCGCCGCAAATAATCTTGCCGCCGCGCACGAAACGGACTTTAAGAACCTGCGCCCGCTGATCACCGACTTTATCAGCGTCGGGGCCTCGATCTACGAACGCCACCATACAATGGATGTCGCCAAGAAGGCTTCCATGCTGGGTTTGTCTGGTATCGAACTTCACTGCGTCGATCTCGGCGGCGCCAGTATTCCCGCAGCGCTCGATCTGGCGCAGCGACTTTGTGCCGACGGCGACCGGTTAGTGCTGATTGCAGGAGCTGAGGTGCCGCGTGGCGGCCCAACAGGAGTCGCCTATTACAGAGAAGTCAGCGACGCGCTGCTGAATAAACACACTGAACTGCATACGCACACAAACCTGATTTCGCTCTATGCGCTCATGGCCGACCGCATGATGTTCGAAGACGGAATAACAGTCGAAGATATTGAAGCTATAACTATGCACTACCGAGAGGCAGCGATCAGCGACCCCAGAGCTGCGGTCTGCGGCAAGAGCATTCGTGAGGGGGAGCTCAAACGGTATCTCGCGGGCTGCTACGCGACGCCGATGGTCGCCGTGGCGACTGACCACGGGGCTGCGTTCCTGGTGGCGAGTGAAAATATGCTCGCTCTGCTGCGCGATGCCGGAGTCACACCTGACCCGCCGCTGGCAATCCGGGGCGTCGGGACAAACTGCGCCGCCAAATACCTGACGCAGCGGATGAGCTTCCATTCTCCGGCGGGGCTCGCCGCAGAACGCGCTTTTGCACGCGCACGCCTTGCGCCGGGCGATATCGACTACGCTTGGATTTATGACTGCTTCACCCTCATGCTGGTACGCCAGGCAGCGGATTATTTCGGGCAAAGCGCCCGGGCGGCGGCGCAGACTCTGCGCTATGGATATCTGCAAAACGGCGCAAAAAGAATACCTGTTAACCGGCGCGGTGGAATTCTCAATACACAGGCAGCCATCTCACTTTCTGCAGCCAGCGGCCTGCTGGACATACTCGATTATGCCCGGCAAAATCCGGAGGCCCAAAATTTCTTCTTTGGAGGAAACGGCGGAATCGATACGATTAACTCCGTAGCCCTGCTCTCACGCGCAGCCGCAATACCCGAGCCGGCGAAAGTTGCAAAACCTGAGATCGTCGCAGAATGCCGCCCCGGAACTGAGGGTGAACAACTCACACTTTATGCGGCGGTAATGGTGAAATTCAATCCGGGTACTGAGGTGCCGTTTGCCCTCGGAGCATTCCGTCGCAGCGATGGCACGCTGTTCCTCGCGCGTATGCTTGATAAAGAAGGCAAAACACCCGCCGACACAGAACGCTTTGCCCGCGACAAAGCGCTCTTTCGCCTGCGTATAGAAAACGATTCTGTTTTTGCCATCGAAGCCGGTACTGCTGTTTAGCCGGCTCGGGAATTAGTAAAAGCGCTTCTTCTACAGGCTGAGGTCAATTGCTCCTGCAGCAAGCCGGTCAAAGACGGACTCGTTGAGCAGCTTGATGCGAGTAATACCCAGCGACCTAAGCTCAGAAGACAATGCGTCGGGAAAGCCGCCTGCAGCAAGCCTGCCGGATATAAAGAGCGTATAGGTGCCATCACGGTGCGAGTGAATGAGGCCGCGCAAATCGAATTCACCGGAAAAATCGAAAAGGTATTTCTGCTGGTGTTTGGTTACCGATCCGCCTGCTTCTTCCAAAAGGCGCAAAATAGCAAGCTCACTCAGCGAAAACGACGCGACATTCACCAGTGCGCTTAGGTTCTCCGGCGTCGCAGCCTCTTTCTTATCAGTCGCACCGGCTGCCTGTTGCGACTCTTTCTCAGCGCCGGGGCTTTCACGCACAATCCGGAATTCCAGTTCAGAAATTTTCTCCAGTTCGTAGCGCCTGCCAGGCACAAGCGCTACGCGCGAAGGCAAAGCAAGTCTCTGCCCCGCAATTTCTACTTCGAAGACCGTGCTGCCCTGCCTGGAGGCCCCCCGCGCTATGACCAGAATCTCAAACCGCGACGGCAGGCGATGAAAAAACCGGAAATTCGGGGGAAAGAAGAGTCTTTGCCCCGCAATCTCCATCTGAGTGCCCGGTAGCTGTCAGAACAAGCGGCGGGCAGTAACGAAGCGCTGCGCGTAGTACTTGTCGTCCAGGTTCGAGAGTGTCACTCCGCGCTTGGAAGATGCGTGCGCGAATAAACTCCCCTTGATGATGATGCCAACATGCGTAATGCGTCCAGGCGTATCTGACGCTGCAAAGAAAACCAGATCGCCGGTCTTTAGATCTGCACGGGACACCTCGCTGCCCTGTGCAGCAAGATCACGCGCGCTGCGCGGATACTTGCTCTGCGGAAACTGCGATTCTATCGCCTTGAGGACAAAGCCCGAGCAGTCGATGCCCTTGCGCGTTACCCCGCCCCAGCGGTAAGGGGTTCCCTTCCATTCTTCAAAGAAGGATTCCAGCCTTGGCAGGCTCCAGCCGGCTGCAGACGTAGCGCCCGCTACCGGCTTTACGTGTTCCGCTTTGATCGTACTCTCGAGTGTATCCCACAGTGCATCGCCCGTGAGGGGCTGCACGGCACCGCCGCTGCGCGCAGCAGCACCGCCCGATATCTCAGCCATGTACTGCTGGATATTGCGCTCACCCCTTACCTTGCGCAGGCGGGGCAGTTCTTCTGTCGCGATTGCCAGGGCATCGTTATGACCTTTGCCCACAGAACGTGCTTTGGCATAAGTGGCGCTAAATGCCTCAGTCTGATCGGCCAGCAGGCCGGCATTCTGCGCCTGCAAAAATATCTCTCCAATCTCTTCATTCGATGCGCCAGCTTTCTGCATGCGCTCGTAAACATGCCCCAGTCGCACGTAACTTTCTTTCGCTATTGCGCGCCAACTGAGGACTTCCGTGAGGTCGGAAATTGTCGAAGCCTTGAGTCCCTGGCTAAGGCCGTAGTGTCCCAACTGCAGAGCTGTCTGCAGTTGCCAGTCCTGTAATTCGAGATAACAGGCGCGCGGCACAACTGCTGTAAGAGTGGCTGCAGGATCGGCCTTCTTTTCGGGCAAGACTCGCGCAAATCTTGGTACAGTTGCAGAATACGATTTTGCGACGGATTCAGGGCAGTCGGCAAGTAGCCGCGGTATCAGGTCATCCGGTATCTGCGCGCTTGTATTGCGCCCGGCCAGAAATAGAACCGCACCGGCGACGAGGATGCGAGACAGGTGTATGGTCAGTGTCTTTTGCTTCATGGAGACTCCGCTTCTGCTCTGATTATCGGCAATTCGATAAAAAAACCCGTCAAAACGCCTGGTTCTGTATAAACTCCGATTTTGCCGCCGTGCGCTTCGACTATATCGCGCGCCAGCAGCAGGGCCAGACCGCGTCCGAATTCCGGCGCTTCCGGATTTTCCGTCGCTTCAAACATCTGCCCCAGACGTTCCGGAGGTATGCCATAGCCGGAGTTTTCCACGGCAAGCCTGATGCTCCCGCGCTCATCGCTGCCCTTCACTGCCAGTTTGCCCCACTGCGGCGTGTAGCGCACCGCATTACTGAAGAATATCGTCATGACCCAGGCTATCTTGGCAACGTCGCAGTAGAGCGAGGGGAGCACGTACGGTATGTTGAATTCTACTGAGATATTCTTATCCGCAAACTGGTTACGAAACGGAGCGTAAGCCAAATCGGCAAGCTTACTCGGCGAAATGGAAGTGAATCGAAGTTGTAAAAAAGCTCCGGCGGTCATCTGGTCATCAAAGCAGCAATGTCGGCTGCCCGGTTGGCAGCCGCGCGTAACCACACGAATCGGTCACGCGACCGCAAGGAGAAACCTATTTCGCTTTGCCGCTGTCTGAAGCAGCCGGTTTATTGCCCTGCAAAGGTTTGCGGTCTTCCTGCGCGATCTTTGCCGGATCTTCTCCCTTGAGCTTGATACGCTCTTCGTGGTCATGGATGCGATTGCGCGAATCATTCGCGTCTTTCTTGTACTCATCCGGAATGGCGAAGTCAAAAACCGGATCGAGCTTCTTTTCTTTCATGAAATAGTTGTCTTTGAATTTTGTCTGCAGTTCGTAATTGTCAAATATGCGGTTGAGCTGCATGACCATGATACCGTTTACTTTAGCCTGCCGGCAGAGATCAATAACTGCTTTGTAGGTATCGATGCGCTCTTTCTTCATCGTAGGAGGCATGGGTTTTCCCTTCTCCAGCCACTTTTCCAGATCCATTGCCTTTTGCCGGGCAACCTTGGCCTGGCCCAACTGCATATAACCGTAGTCTATGTTATCAATCATCGCCTTCTTGTCGTACAGGTAATGGATATCTTTCGGGTCATAGAGGCGTTTTTCCAGCTCAGTCTGCTTCTTGTCCTGCGAAATCCTCACACCCGCTTCACGCTCTTTGCCAATTTTTTGCGTAGCAAAAGGGGCCTTCCGGTTGAAGCGGATTTCAATCTCGGTCGCTTCTTTTACCGACTGCTGCAGCACGAGGTTTGTTCTGTCGATGTAGAACAGCGAAACCTGCTCGTACAACTTTTCGAGATTATTCTGGACATCCAGAAAAAGTTTGTACGACTCAACAAAGTTATCTTCGAAGAAGAAACTTAAGGCCACCGCGTATTTCTGCTTCACTTCGTCGTAGAGTTTGACGAGCTCGGGCTTTTCAGAGCCAAAATTGCGCAGCGGGTCATCGAGATAGACGATCTGCTCAAGAGCCTCAGCCCGCTTATACTTGGCTTTTTCGGCGACATTTTCCGCATAAGAAAAGGGCGCTGCCGCCAGAAGAATCAGAAATGCTGTGGTTTTACGCATGGATATCCTCATTCCATTGTCGGTTTTCCCCGGCGTCAAGTAAAGTATCTTCGGGCAAAAACAGGCGCCTGCTACTTCTTTACTATTGGCTCGAAAGCCGGGTCGATAACCGCAAGCTCTCCTTTACACCCATCAGCCTGACAGAAACCGACGGTGAAGCTGGCACTTTGCCCTCATTACAGGCTACCGGATAACACCCGACGGCGTTTACCGCAGGCACCACCTGCTGCCCGCCTACTGGTACTCAGTTTCGGATGATGAGCGCATGCTGATCTTACCCGCCTTGCTATCGGTGTTTACCGTATCAAACGACGGGACGCGACAGTTCCAGGCAGTGCTACTGGAACTGCTCTGGCACTATGAAACTGAAGCCAACTACAAGCGCCTGGCAGTTCTGACCTTTTTTTATATCCGCACTGAAACAGAAAACGGCGTACGGCACCGTCTGCTGGGCATTCCGCTTTAGGCCTGCCGCACGCGCGCAGGCGACAGCGCTTCGAGCAGCTCATTGCTTTTGCCGAATGCTATGAGATCCGCAAGCAACTGCGCCAGCGCGGGAGCGATAGACATGCCGCGCCCACCCAACCCCGTGAGCCAGTAAAGATTATCGATCGCAACATCTTTGCCGCAATACGGCCGGTTGTCGAGCGGCATCAGACGACGGCAGGTACGCCACGCGCGCAACTGAGCGGGCTGCAAAAAGGGAAACTGCCGCGCGAGCACCGCGGGACTGTTTTCATCCGCCTGCCGGTCGTCGGCTACCCCTTCAGCCCGCGGCGGAACCGGAATCTGTTCCCCTGCGGTGGCCGTAATCGTGTCGCCCGAAACCCGGAAATAGCAGCCGGATTCTTCATCCCACTGTACGGGGCCGCGGTATCCCTGCGTATTCTCGTATTCGTAAAGCGTGCGCAGGTGCGGCACCAGCGTCAGGCCGCGCTCAAGCGCGTTGTCAAAGGCAATAGCTCCTTCGCCGCAGGCGATGACGATGCTGTCGCCTGCCGCAGGCACTGCGTCGCCAAAGCGCCAGAGAGTCTTGCTGCCGGCAATTTCAACCTGCGCCATTGTCGAGTAGCTGATCTTACCGTGGCGGTAGTGAGCCCCCGCAAGCCGCTTAAGCACAGCCATCGGCTCGACGCAGCCATCTTCGGTGAGCAAGATTCCTTCTTTACCTGATAGCAGGCCTATCTTCGGGTATTCGGGCGCCAGGTAGTCGAACTCCCACGGGGCAAAGGCTATGCCGCAACTTTGGTAAGAGGGCTCATGCAGCCGGTAATAATCAAGAGAAGCTCTCGCGAGTCTTGACAGAACCGGATCAGCTTCATAAGAGCGGATAATCCCCGCATTCTTGCCCGAGGCCTCGGCGCCCGGCTGCGGTGCTTTCTCCCAGACATGCCAGGACACTTCTCTCCGCTCCAGCTCTGCGGCGAGCATGAGGCCCGCGATGCCCCCGCCCAGAATATGTACCATGAGCCGGCGTTGCGCCGGCTGGTACGGCGACAAACAGGATACAATTTACTCTCAGGGGTTAAATAGCCCGGTTACGTTGCCGAAAATAAGATAGTGCGGGTACTCGACAGACTGCTCTTAGGCATTGCAGGGCTTTCGCTGCTTTTGATGGTTTTCATCTTTTTCAGCGACGAATCGCACCTGTCGGCGCGGCCACTCACGTCGCAGCGCGCGGGACGCGCATTGCCTGTCACTCTGAACAACACTGCCGACCACCTGGAGCTGAAGAGCGCCGACGTCGATGCCGCGCTTGAGCGCTATTTTGAAGAAATTCGTAAGAACCCCGATCGCGGCGAAGAAGATTTGCGCCTCGTCGATGAGCTAGTACCGGAAGAAGATCCGGAAAAACTCGAAAACACCCCCACATCTGAAACTGCGGCAGAACCGGCGAACCCTGTCCGAACCGCTCAGAAAGAATCTGTTCCGCCAAGAAAATCAGAGCGCGTGCAGATCATAAAGCACGAGGTTAAGCCAGGCGAATCGATCTGGCGTCTGGCGAAAAAGTACAATGTCAGCATCGCAACAATCGTCAACGCTAATAAGATCAAGGAAAAGGCGGTAATACAGCCGGGCGACAATCTGCGTATTCCCGACCGAACCGGTGTCTTCCACAAGACAGCAAAGAAGGAAAACCTGGAAGAGCTAGCGCGTCGCTACAAGGTCTCGCCCGAAGCGGTGAAGCGCGCCAACGGTATCGCGGGCAACCTCCTGCCTCCCGGCAAAGAAGTTTTTCTACCGGGGGCCAAACCATTGCCTGAAATTCAGTACGTCAAACAGAAGGTTTTTGCCTGGCCGATCCGGGCAAAAAACCGCCTCACCTCTGGTTTTGGCTGGCGCGTTCACCCGATTACGGGCAGCCGCGCATTCCACACAGGCATTGATATCGGCGCGGCAACCGGCACACCGATTCTTGCCGCTGCTGATGGCGTTGTCGTGTTCTCTGGCGACGGCGGTAGCTACGGCAACATGGTAATCTTACGCCATAAAAATGGACTGTACACCGTCTATGGCCACGCAAGCAAATTGATCGCCAGGAAAGGCAAGTACGTGAAGCGCGGACAGAAGATCGCTCTCGTCGGCTCCACCGGAGCGTCAACCGGTCCACACCTGCACTTTGAAGTCAAGGGGACAGAGAAACACGTCAACCCTGCTATAGCGTTCAAGAAGACTGAGCGCGTTGCGGTGAAGCGCCGCCAGGCATGAACCGCATTCCGTTTGCCCGCGCGCCTGTAAGCTTTGCCGAAGCAGCGCCGTTTTTGCAGCAGGCGCTCGACAATGGTTGGCTAACCACCGGGCCTTTGGTACAGCAATTCTCCGCGCAGCTCGCGGAGTTTCTGAGAGCCCGGACGCTGATTCCTGTATCTTCATGCACCGCCGCGCTGCAGATCGCTCTCGCCGCGGGCAAGTTTTCCCCGGGAGACGAAGTAATTGTCCCGGCAAATACGTTCATCGCCACTTTCGAGACGGTTGAACTGGCGAACCTTAAGCCGGTTCTCTGCGATATTGATGGAGAAACCTGGAACCTGGATGTTCATGCTGCTGAAAAGCTGATTACTCCGCGTACACGCGCCATTATCGCTGTCCCTTTTGCCGGCAACCCGCTGCCGATGGAAACGCTGCGGGAGCTTTGCGACAGACACCAACTCAAGCTGATTCTCGACAGCGCGCATGCGCTCGAAACCAAGTGGAACGACAGAAATTTGCACCACTACGCAGATTACACTTGCTACAGCTTTTACGCGACAAAAAACCTGACCACGGCCGAAGGCGGCGCAATCGTCTGCCGTGAAGAAGAGGACGAGCGTATCAGGGCGCTCAGCCTGCACGGCATGTCCCGCGCCGCCTGGAACCGCTATGCAGGCGGCAGCTGGCGCTATGATATAGTGGAAACGGGTTTTAAGGCAAACCTGACGGATATACACGCTGCGATCGGCCTTGCCCAACTACCGAAATTAACCGAGCACCACGAGCGCCGCCGGTACCTGGCCTCGCGTTACCGCAATGCGCTGAAAGATCTGCCCGTCCGGGTGCAGCAGATCGACTCTGGCGCAACTGAAAGCGATCATGCCTGGCATCTATTCTGCATTTCCGTGAAGCCGGATGCACCGGTGACACGCGAAAACCTGATGCAAGCGCTCGGGGAAGCCGGCATCGGCTATTCAGTCCATTTTATTCCAGTCTTTGAGTTCAGCAATACGAAGCGCAAGTACAATTTTTTGCCGGGGGATTTTCCCGAGACTCGGGCCTATTTTGCCGGTGCGCTGTCTTTACCGCTCTATCCCACGCTCACAGACGACGAACAGGATGAAATCATCCGTGTTCTTCGTGCTGCTTTTCCAGGTACTTAGGTAAGCTGGGCGCAGTGATCACAGTACGGTCTTCTCCGACGTAGATTGCCTGCCTGCCCTGCACCGGCCGTATTCCGCTGCGATAGAGCATTCCCTTGCCAAAATTGATCTCAACATTCGGGTAAAGCTGGTTTTCTACCAGCACGTATGCCCTGTCATGTGCAAGATAGGAATTTTGCGCGGTCTCGAGTTGTCGCTGGTCAGACTCGACAAGTGCCTTGTACTTGCGCATTGCAATCAGCAGTTTTTCGCGCGTTTCTGCTTCTTTGGCATCGAGCTTGCGCTTTTTCATCGCATCGTTCAGCCGGTTCAGGCTGACCCGTATCTTTTCCAGCATAACTTCTTTTTCTTTGAGTGACGCTTGCATTTCGTCGATCGTGCTGCGTATCGATGGGTCAATACCTACTGTCACCACAGTCCGTGTCTCGCCTGCTCCACCCAACTTGTTGCAATGTACGTACTTGCCGGCTGACAACTCGCCACCGGTAATATCGCCCCGTCCGCCTTTTACGACAATGGCGCCGCCGGCGATCAGACGTGAATGCAGCGTCGCCTCGGAAATGTAGATAGATCCCTTGGCAATAATGGTACCCTGCTCGACGAAGCGCGCGTAAACGTCACCTTCCGAGGTAATTTTTCCCTCGCCGCGGCCCATAAACCCCGCCGACAGGATGATATCTTTGCCTGCGGAAATTTCACAAACACCCACGCTTGACTGCAGGATAATACTGCCTGACGCATGCAGCTTAAAGCCATCGGCAACCGATTCTTCTACAATGACGGAACCCGGAAAATCTACGTTGCCGGTTGAATAATCGATATTCTTGAGGTAGACGACTTCATCGACGCGGATCTTGCCATTGCTTTCGAGAACCGGCCGGCCTTCAATTTTTGAAATGAGCTTCTTACCGTCGGGCGAAATTTCGACGTTCGCTCCGGGGATAAACTCCGCAACCACGCCGGGCTCAGCCGGCAGCAGTTTGCCTCCCACCGTATAGCCGGCCTCACCGACAGTGGGGTCAATTTTTTCCGCGATCACTTCGCCTGCCTTGGCTGATTTGATCAGGTTGACCTGCTTATGGTCAACCTTTTTCGCATTGGGGTCAACGCGTGGCCGTGCCAGAGTTTCAAAAAGGGGCTGGATATAACCGTTTTTGCCCCGCACAGGCTCCTTGCCCTGCGCAACCAGAATCATTCGCTTGTAGGTAGGTTTTACGCCCAGCTCGCGCAATGTATCGTCGAGCAGGCCTTTAATGACGCCGTGTTCCTTTAAGAGCGCCCTCAGGCGCTCCTCGGTAATTCCCCTTCCTCCCCCCTCAGGCGGATGGATAAAGATGTGCGCGCTCATGTGATCCGGTGAAACCTCTACCTCCGCCACCGCATCCTTGCGCTGCGCAATTTTGGGCCAATCGCCGATTACGTGCGGCTCGCCCTCTGGAAGTTTGCCTTCATGAGTGGCGCGCAATAGTTTTTCGACAGACACATCTTTGTCCGGAACGATGTGCATCGAGCGCAGGCGGTTGTTCAAATCGATCGGATGAACAGGTCGCCCCTTGCCTGTCGGATTGAAGATACGCAAAACCGCCTTGCCCTTTTCTTCTGTAAGTTCAAAGCTGCCATTCTGCGAAGACTCCAGCTCTTCGAGGAGCTTTCGGGTCATCTCATTTTCAGGCGGTGGGCACATTCAATGCCATCGGAAAATCCTAAGGCTGATTGAAAAGCAAAAGACGCCAAACGCATTCAGGATAGCTACGGGAAGCAGTATCTCGCTCCATTCACCTGAGGCATTAAAGACGGTTCTGAGCGCGTCGGCGAGCAACGCCAGTGGCGAGTATTGCAGCAGCGGCTGTATGGCCTCTGGAAAATTGGTATAACTGAAAAATATGCCTGATGCCAGCATGAGTGGAATGGAGAAAACATTGATCACCCCGTTTCCCGTTCTTGTGTTTTCTGCCCGCGAGGCAAGCAGGAACGCCAGACCGGCAAACGCAATATTTCCGGAAACAAAGAGCAACAGAAGACTGCCCAAATCGCCCTGCAGCCGAAAGCCAAAGTACAGATAGCCAAAGAGAAATAGCAGAAGCGCTTCGACAAAATTTATCGTCATCCGCGAAAGGAAAAATGACGCGAGAATGGTCGCACGGCTTACCGGCGTCGCAATCATGCGCCGCATGAGTTTTTTCATTCGATACTCAATGAGCACGTAACCAATTCCCCAGAGACAGGAATTCATGATACCCAGCGCAATGAGACCTGGGATCAGAAAATCGATGTACCGACTGCCGTGCGTTGTGACCGGCATGAGCTGCATCTCGACCCTTTCCTGGCTTAGTCGGCGCGAGAGGATAAGGTACGAAAGATACGAGCTTTCATTTGCGGGATCCAGATGGAAGCGTACGACGCCCTCGTTAGAGAGTTCGATGAACAGGACTACCTTGCCCTTGCGGAGCAGCTTGAAAGCGTTTTCCTGGTCGGTAAAGTAAAAACGGAAGACACTGTGGTCATTCGATTTCCTGGGACGCGAAATGTTGCGGTTTTCGATTTCGTTAATGACTTCGCGCAGTTCAGAACTCTGCCGCAGGTCGCCAACGACGGCCACCTGCCGGGTGGTGACCTTTTTCTGAACAAAGGCTACTCCCAAAACCCAGGACATTGCCACCGGTAAAAGCACGGACCAAAGTATGATTTCCCAGTCGCGGAAAAACTCGCGCAGGTGCATGAGATACAGCTGTCGCAGGGCGCTAACCATCGAGATGTCTGCCTGTCATTTTGATAAAAAGATCGTCCAGAGTAAGCGGTCGAGCAGCAAAAGATTCCAGATTGTGCCGACCCGCGCGGCGCATGAAATCGGGCAGTACACTTGCAGCGTCGTCAACGTGCATTACGCCGCTGCCAGTTTCTTCGTCGATATGCAGGTATGAGACCTTTTTCATTTTCCGGAGTGCCGCCAGCTCTCGTGCTGCAACCCTTTTCAGCCGAAACTCAATAATTTCATGGCTGGCATGTGCTTCGAGCAGATCTTTGAGCGCGCCGTCTGCGAGAATGCGCCCCCTGAACTGGATGACGATGCGTTCGCAAAGTTCTTCCGCTTCTTCCATGTAATGCGTCGTCAGCAGCAGTGTCATACCTGCGCGCTTGAGATCAGACAGAATCTGCCAGAGCTCACGCCGCGCATGCGGGTCTAAGCCGGTTGTTGGTTCGTCGAGTAGCAATACCTTCGGCTTCTGGATGATGGCGATCCCGAGGGCGAGTCTCTGCCGCTGACCGCCAGAGAGCTTATTCACATAAGCATTTTTCTTTTCCGTCAGCGAAACCAATTCGAGAATTTCTGCAGCGCGCGCAGAAGAGGCTCCGTAAAACGCAGCGAACAATCGCAGGGCTTCAACGACGCGTATCTTTTCCGGAAAGCGCGTCTCCTGGAATGCCAACCCCAGAATCTGTCGTATTTGCCGTTCGTGCTGCGCGTAATTGAGACCGCAGATTTCGATGCTTCCGGAGTCCGGAGTCTGCAGCCCCTCAATCATCTCAAGGAGCGTGGTCTTGCCTGCGCCATTTGGTCCGAGCAACGCCACGAACTCCCCCTCTTTAACTTCAAGCGAGAGATCATTGACCGCGTGCACGCCGCCAAAGCTTTTGCACACGTTGCGAATAGAAAGAACAGTTTGTCGGCCAGAGCGCGCCAACTTTAAGTACCCACTTCGCTGAGCTGCGGCAGCGGGCGGTCAAGTTCGCTCAATAGCTCTGCAATAGTAACAGTGGCTGTTCCGAGCTTACCCACAACGATGCCGCCCGCAAGGTTTGAGAGCACCATCGCCTCAATGTGGTCTGCCCCGGCACAAATCGCCGCAGTGTAAACGCTGATCACGGTATCTCCGGCTCCGGTGACATCGAATACTTCCCGCGCCACAGTAGGCAGGTAAGCGGATTTTCCACTGGTGAAGTATGCCATACCGCGCTGCGAACGGGTGATCAAAAGATGCGGCAGACGGAGCGTCTCACGTATTTTCGCGGCAATCGCATGCACATCCTCATCGCTCTGCGGAAAAGGCATGCCAATGCCTTCTGACGCTTCTTTTTCATTGGGCGTCATGATATCGCATTCGAGATACTGCCTGAAGTGCTTCACCTGCGGGTCAACCGCGACGAAGACTTTGCGCTTATGCGCCATTTTGATAGCTTCCGAAATCACCCGCGGTGTCAGAAGCCCTTTGTCGTAATCGCTGATTATAAGCGCCTGAAATCCACCGATAGATTTTTCAAAGGCGGCAAGCACGCGCTCTTCTGTGGCAGCATCAATGGCGCCTGCCTTTTCGCGGTCAACCCGCAAGAGCTGCTGGTTGCGCGCCATGAACCGGGTCTTAATCGTAGTGGGCCGATCGGCCATGCGAATGAGATTAAGCGCGTCGCCGAGGCGCCATTTTTCCAACTCATGCTGCAACGCGACGCCGTTTTCATCAGCGCCAACAATGCCCAGAATACCCATCGTGCAGCCAAGGTCGCGCAGGTTCTTGAGCACGTTGGCCGCTCCGCCCGGCGTGCGGTCTTCGCTGCCCGATAGCAAGACGGGCACGGGAGCTTCGGGAGAAATGCGCGTCACATCCCCGCGCACGTATTCATCCCACATCAGGTCGCCCAGCACAAAAACCCTGGCTTCTGGTAACTTGCGCAGTATTTCTTCGAGACGCTGCTTCGTAAGCATGATTCTTATCTCGCTTTCGCCGTAGATTTCAGGTAAAGCTCGCGCAGCTGTTTTTCATCCACAACCGAAGGCGCACCGGACATGAGGCAGGTGCCCTTCTGCGTCTTCGGAAAAGCCATCACGTCGCGAATTGAATTGCGCTTGAGGCCAAGCATGAGCACTCGGTCAACGCCGAATGCAATACCACCGTGCGGTGGAGCTCCATACTCAAGCCCCTTAAGCAGAAAACCGAACCGGCCTTTCGCCTCTTCGTCTGATATCTTCAGCAACCTAAAGATCGCCTGCTGCAGCTGCGAATCGTGGATACGGATACTACCCCCACCGATCTCGACGCCGTTCAATACGAAGTCGTACGCGTTGGAGCGTACGGTGAGCAGCGCTTTCTGCATTTCAGGAGTGACATTCTCTGCTCTTGCAGCCTCGAGCACAATGTGCGCGTCTTCGGGCACGGGTGAAGTAAACGGATGGTGCACGCTGATTACGGTATTGGCTTCATAGTCCCAGTCAAACAGAGGAAAATCCACCACCCAAAGCGCCTTATAGACGTCGGGAATCATGCCCAATTTTTCGGCTAGGCGCAGCCGCAACGCAGAGAGCGTCGCAAAGACGATATCAGCGCGGTCGCCCGCGAAGAAGATAATATCGCCGGCCTTAGCTCCTGTGCGCGTGAGGAGTTCCTGCTGTGCCGCTTCTGGCAAAAACTTGGTAATCAGTGATTCAAGACCGTTCTCAGTGACCTTCACCCAGGCAAGGCCTTTGGCTTTGAAATCCTGCATCACCCACTGCGTCAGATCGTCGATATCTTTGCGCGAAAGCGAAGCTCCACCGGGGACGCAAAGACCCTTCAGTCGCCCGGTTTCTGCTGCCTTACGAAAAACCTGAAACTCAGTCATACCCGCCCAGGTACCCAATTCAGTGAGTTTCATGTCGAAGCGGATATCGGGTTTGTCGTTGCCGTAAAATTCCATCGCATCGCGGTAAGTCATGCGCACGGGTTCGGCGTCGAGTTCGATGCCGAAAGCGTGTTTGCAGGCATGCGCAATCATCTTCTGGTTGAGCCGCATGACCATTTCTTTGTCAACGAAACTCATTTCGATATCGATCTGGGTGAATTCTGGCTGGCGGTCGCGACGCAGGTCTTCGTCACGAAAGCAGCGCGCAATCTGGTAATAGCGTTCTGCCCCGGCAACCATCAGCAGCTGCTTGAAGATCTGCGGCGACTGCGGCAGCGCGTAGAACTCGCCAGGATTTAATCTGCTCGGCACGAGAAAATCGCGCGCGCCTTCAGGTGTCGATTTGTTCAGAATGGGAGTTTCAATTTCCCAGAAGCCTTCGCCGTCGAGGTAATTTCTCACCGCCCGTATGAATTCGTGACGAACACGCAGCGCTTCCTGCATGTCCTTGCGGCGCAAATCGAGAAACCGGTATTCGAGACGAAGCTCTTCTGATGCTTCCTGGTCATGCTCGTCGAGCGGAATCGGGGAAGGCTTGGCTTTGCTCAGGAGTTCAAGCCCGGTGGCGACGATTTCAATTTCGCCGGTCGCAAGTTTCGGGTTCACGGCGGTCGCCGCGCGCTTGCGCACCTTGCCCTTCACGGCGATGACGTCTTCAGCGCGCAGCGAGTCGGCGCGTTTCAGGAGCTCGGCATCGACGGCGAGGTCAAAAACAACCTGCACCACCCCGCTGCGGTCGCGCAGATCGACAAAGAGAACTCCGCCCTGGTCGCGGTAACGGTAAACCCAGCCGCAGACGAGTACCTCTTTCTCGCTGTCAGCAGGGCTGACAGAGTTGCATTCACGGCGGTCGGTAAAGTTGACGGAAGAGGTTTTGACCTCAGATGGAGACATAAATTACAGGAAAAACCGGGGTTTGACACACCGCGTCAATGATTGTGCCATTCAGGCGCTGCGCGCCTGGATGGCATCCATTAGAAAGTGAACTCCCACTGGCTGCGGTAACGCTGCTCAGACACAGAGCCGCCCGCCGGGTTTCCCAGCACATGGTGGGTTACTTCAAAGGATATCTTGTTGTTGTGGCCATTAGCAAACCAGTTGAGAATGCCCGAGTATTCCTGCTGGTCATTGCCGCTCACTGCAATGTTGGGATCAACCCAGGCGTACCGGCCTGCCACTTCGAGCTCTGAGGGCACGAAATCGAGCGCCGCGTGCGGAAAATAGCCGAGCTGCACGAGTGCTCCCCACATCTCCGCTTCGCGCGGCCAGGTATTGACTGTGACACTTTGGTCGCTCACTCGCTTCACGTGTGACTCGTGCTTGAAATACAACCCTTTGTAGACCGAGCGAATTTCGAACACGGCCTGATCAATTTTGAAAAGACCAGCCTGTGAGCCCGGTGCAGTTTCAGGGTTGAGTTCAGGGTAGTTAGAGCCCGGTAGTTTCCTGCAGCTTTTCACGTCAGTTTCAAAAGCAGTGCAGTTGCTTTTGTTTGTGGCTGTACCAACTGCAATATTGAGCTGCCAGCGCTGCGTGTATTTGTGATCGCTCTGGCTAAACTCTATCGGATCGCCGACTGCGTTCCACTGCAGGCGTGCGGCATACATCATGTTGGCGTCATCGTTGAGTCGCTCGCCAACACCGCGGCCACCAAACACACCCACCACGTAGTTGAGATCCGCCGGTGTATTGTCAAAGAGCCGGCCCATGAGCTGCAATCCTTGCTGGCGATCCACCGTGAAGACATCGTTGAGGATGGAGCGGTTTACCATCTGCTGCCGACCCGAAGAAGCTACGCGCTCGTCGTTGTAGATTACCTTGGCGCGGCCTGCGCGCAGCGTCGCCCAGGAAAAACGCGCGACATCAATGTAAAAATCCCGCAATACGGGCTGCGACCAGTCATACTGGAAGCCGTATTTGAGCCACTTGGTAAATGCATGACCGCCCAAACGGAAGCGCGCCCGGCGCACCATGAAGGAGTGTCCCTCTGCATCGAGATCGGCCAGCTGCCGCGGATCACGGTCAAACGGATAAGCATAACGGAACTGCAGGCGGTGCTGCATCGCGAGGTTAAATTTTTCCCCGGCGTCAAATGTAAGCCCCTTATCGCCGTAAGAAACCGCGACGGGCAATTTGTTCTTTTCGCTTTTTTCTATTTCGGGCTTGTCACTCTTCTCGGCTCTTTCCCCGGGGGGGGTAGCCACTGCCGAAGCAGCTTTGCTGCCTTCCGGGGTCACCGGCGTAGCGGCTCCGGGTTTAGCTGCCGGGCTGGCTTCTATCTTGGCTGGATTAGCCTCTTTCTTGGTTTCGACGGCAGTCTTTTCCTGCGCATAGAGCATACCCGCCGCAGATACCAGCAGAGCCGGAATGACTGTCAGGCGGAGGTTTTGCGTTAACTTTTGTTGCATTTATCCTCCGTGTGATACGGTAGGGGCTAATCAGGAGCGTTTGATGTTATGTAAACTATTATTTCGCTAATTAACAAATTCCCTAATTAGAGAATTGATTCTGCAAGAGGACAGGCCGCCCCCGAAATTGAGCCAATTTCCTCAAGAATCTCATGCTTTTTCAAAGAGTATGGCCGTCGCGACCCCAAAAAAGAACTTCCTGGACTCCCGATGCGAAAAACCAATACCTTCGGCCTCTTTTATCAGGTCTTCAGAGGTGACAAAGCGGGCAACCGATTCAGGCAAGTACTGGTATGCCTGCCGGTCACGGCTAATTAGCCCGCCAATCATTGGGAGTATTTTCTGAAAGTACAGGTTGAAGAGCCACGAGACAAGCTTTCGGTCCATGGGGGTAAACTCGAGCACTGCGAGCACACCGCCGGGTTTGAGAACCCGGTGCAGCTCCGCGAAGGCCCGGCTGCGTTCCTGCACATTGCGGATGCCGAAGGCAATCATTGCATGCGTACAAAGTTCGTCCTTGAGTGGAAGCTCCTCGCCAAAGGATTCAAGATAATACGTACGGGTCAGCGCATAGCGCAGTTTACTCCGGGCCCTGAGCAGCATCTCTTTCGAAGGATCTATGCCGAAAATGGCCATGGCATTTCTGCGCGCCGCTTCTGCCATGAGGTCGCCCGTACCGCACGCCAGGTCGAGCACAATGGACCGGTCAGATATCCGCATGCGCTCGATCGTTTTACTGCGCCAGCGCCGGTCAATGCCGAGGGAAAGTATCCGGTTGAGAATATCATACGTCGGGGCTATACGGTTGAACATCCCCCGCACTACTTCGCGGCGCTCGTCTGCAGAACCCGCGAGCGCGGTGTTTTTTTCACGTGGTGGCACTTGAATCGGCATTGCGCGAATGCGCATCGGCGCGTCACGCGCCTTAACCATTTGGTTTGTCCGCCTGTGCCAGCTGCAAAAAGCGACGGATCTGGCAATCAACATCGGCGTGTTGCTTGCCGAAAATAGATAGATCCCAGAGTATCAGTCCATGAACAAAACGTCACTTCCCTTTCTCTTCGTATTTGCATTGGTCTCGCTCTACAGCAGTATGACCTGCACACGGGTAGCGGCAGCACCGGCAGGAACTGTGGTCGTCAGCAAGCCTCAGGGGGCAGCAGCGGCACCAGTACTGCTCGCGAATGCAGCGCCGACTGAGCCGGAAAAACCTTCGGCCGAAATCAAAGAAAACGAGAATCAAACGGGTGTTGTGCGCTTTCTGCAGAAACTGCGCGCATACCAGCTTTCGTGGTCGCAGTTTCCGATCAAACGCCCGGAATTTATAAAAGGTATTTATCTCACCAATGCAACGGCGGTGAACACCAGGTCACTCGCGTACTTTCTGCGCCAGAGCAAAAAATTTGGCATCAACACTTTGGTTATCGACGCTCAGGGTAAGCCACTTTCAGCCGACCAGATGTCGATGGTTAAATCAGCGGGATTTTATCCGGTGGCGCGTATTGTCTGCTTTGATCTTGGTCTGAAGCAAAAATACCCTGATCCAAAGCACCTCGATAAGATCATGGCATCGGTTGAACGCGCGGCGAAGTCCGGCTTCAGGGAAATCCAGCTCGACTACATCCGCTACGCCGACGAAAAACATCTGCAGCGCCTGCCGCTGAAATTCAAATACGACCAGATTGCCGCCGTACTTTCGCGCGCGCGCAAACTCACAGACTCGCTCGGTGTCGAGTTGGGCGCCGATGTCTTCGGCCGCATTACTTTAAATAAGAATGACCATATCGGGCAGAAGCTAGAACTCTTCGGGCAGTATGTACATAACCTCTACCCTATGGTTTATCCGTCGCACTACTACGGCGACCCCGAAAAAATAGCGAACCCGTACGGCACCGTCAAAGAAGGCGTTCAGAGCTCGAAGGAGCGCATTCCACAGACACGAATTATTCCCTATATACAGGGATTCGGCATGAAAATCAAACAATCGGGTCTTACACTGCCGCAGTATGTACTCAAACAGCTATTTGCAGTGGACGATGCGCAGGGTCACGGCTACGTCGTCTGGAACGCGCGTAACGATTACTCGGCAACCTGGAAGGCTCTCGTGGAATACGAGCGCCTTGCTCCTAAGCGGAAGCAACAAAAGGTAGCCCAGGCGCAGGGCAATTAACATGACCCCCGATGGGCGCACGCCGCTTGTCCGGGGAGCACTCTATTCGGTAGCGCTGCCAATTGGCAACGCCGACGATCTCTCTCTACGCGCGCGCTACATACTCGAAAATACCGATTTCATCGCCTGCGAAGATACTCGCAAAGCGCGCGATCTTTTTCGCCGCTCGGGAATCTCGACGCACGCGCGCCTGCTGGTGCACAATCCGTTCAGCGAAACCTCGAGCGCCGAAGGACTCATCAAGTTGCTTGGGCAGGGTGAGACCGGAGCGCTCATTTCCGATGCGGGAACCCCCCGGCTTTCTGACCCCGGCTCGCGCATCCTGAAGCTCTGTTTTGAACACAACGTGCGCGTCATTCCTGTACCGGGCCCCTCTGCACTAACAGCCCTGGTGAGCGTCACGCCCTTTTCTGTTGACCCGTTGCTGTTCCTGGGTTTTCTTTCGCCCAAATCGGGCCGCCGACAAAATGAGCTCAAGAAGTACCTCGACTTCGAGGGAGCGATCGCTCTTTTCGAGTCAGTGCACCGGATCGAAAAGACGCTCGCCGATATCGCGGAAATCTTCGGCGACGGCGAGATACTGATTGGCCGCGAGATCACGAAGACGCATGAAGAGTTTCACCTCGGGCGTATCAGTACCGCAGCCGGGTGGGCAAAGGGGAAACAGGGCGAATTCGCGCTCATTTTCAAACCCGATAAAAACTCCCGCCCGGCCGATACCGCTAGCGGCGACTCGCTCCAATCTTCTTGACAGCCTGATATTATTATGTCGCATCTGGCTGGTGAGCGACGTTGAGGTAATCAGCCTTTTGCGCGAGGCTATCTGGCTCACGATTAAGCTGAGCGCACCCGCACTCGTCGTATCGCTTGTCGTTGGCCTCGTGATCAGTATCATACAGACCACAACCAGTATCCAGGAGCAGACTCTGACATTCGTTCCCAAACTGATGGCAGTTCTCATGGTGCTGCTGCTTTTTGCTTCGTGGATGATCCACAGCATGACCGACTACACGCGCGAGCTGATGCGCATCATCGGCAAACACTGACGTGGAATTTCTCACCGGACAGTTCCAGCTCTTTACCCTGGTCTTTGCCCGTTTTCTTGCGATGTTCTCTGTCGCGCCAGGCTACTCGGGCGACTCGCTGCCCTTCTTCTCGCGCTTTGCTCTGGCATTTATCTCTGCCGCGCTGATTACACCCGTGGCTGACACACCCGAATCGCTAATTGCCGACCTGCAGAGCGCCTACTTCCTGATTGTGCTCGAGCAGGCCGCTATCGGCATATTCATCGGTATCGTCATGCAGTTCCTCTTTGCCGCCTACCAGCTGGCGGGGGAGTTCTTTTCGGTGCAGATGGGCTTCGGCATCAGCGAGGTGCTCGATCCCTTGTCACAGGTATCTTTACCCGTGATCGGCACGCTCAAAAACCTAATTGCGCTTTTTGTCTTTTTTGTCAGCGGCGCGCACACTTATCTCGTACAGGCTCTTGCCTTCTCGGTCGAGCGTGTGCCTCACCTGGGTTTTTCTTTCTTAAAACAGGGCGTGGCGCAGAACCATCTCTTCAAGTACTTCGCGCTGCTCTCGGGCGGTATGTTTATCTCGGCTCTCAAAATTGCGCTGCCCATCATGGGGTGCCTGCTCTTGGTATCCGTAACGCTCGGCATCATGTCGAAGGCAGCTCCACAAATGAATATGCTGGTGATCGGATTTTCCGCGAAGATCGTGATTGGCTTCATGGTGCTCGTGGTGCTCGCACCACTGCTCGTGCAGACGATGTTCGCCGAAATGGATCGCTCGCTTTCGCTGCTCGACACATTGCTCAAGAGCTGGCGTTAAGCCGGGTCTGCCGGACGGCTGTCTTTGAACAGCCAATTAGCAGGCTCCTTTTTCAGGAGCCTGCTAGAACCGCAGGGACATAGCGATGACGTTTTGGTCTTCGCGCCGCCAGGTATAGAGTTTGAGATGATCGGGCAAATCGATTGCAAACAGGACAAGTCCGGCAACAAAACCGACGCCTGCACCGTAACCGCCATAGCGAAAAATATCGCCATAATCATTGCTGCTTGAGTACGGGATTAATCCCACACCCGCGCCTAAGAGGGCACCGCCCACGGCGCCATACCACGAATATTTGAGCAGAAATTTGCCTATGGCAAACTGTTCGATTCGCCCAGTTTCGAAGAAGGTCGTCGCAATTCCCAGGATCGCCCCTGCACCCGCGCCCGCGCCACCGTAAAGGTACAGGGCATTCTGCGACGCCGAGGTATCATTCTTGTCGTACTGCGAAAAACCGACCAGGCCGCCCACCACCGCCCCGCCGATACCACCGAATAGCGCAGAGATGAAAATGTGTTCCCCCCGGTCATAAGGCGCCTTGTCGAGTGTCGTGTAGTCTTCGACCAGGCGACGGTTACTCAACTCATAAGTAGCCGGATCTTTCTCAGGCGGCGGGCTCTCTTCTTTATCTTCTGCCAGCTGGATGGCGCTTTTTTTCTTTACCTTCTTCTTGTCCTCTTTGTCGCCCTTATCGCTCGGAACCTTGTTAGCTGGCGCCTCGGCTTGAGGCTTCGCAGTTTCTTCCTGCGCGGCCATGGATTGTACACCGGAGAAAATGACGACGAGCAAGATTGCTGTTAGCTTTTGCATGTTATTCTCCGGAAACAATCTTGTAGCGCAGCTTCTGCAGCAGGTGAAGCACCATGGCAAAAAGCCCGGATACAACATAGAGAATCACCACGCCAAAGACCACGTAGTAAAGATCAAAGCGATAAATGAGCAGCCCTACGATCAAGGCGAAACCAACCGCCCGGAGCACGGTAAATTCAGCGCGTAGCTTGGATTGCGGCTTGCTGTACCGGACATTACTGATCATGAGTATCGCAACCGCAACAAAGATCGTCAGCGCCACAGGTTTCGAGATATACTGCGTATTGTTGTTATAGAGCGGAATAAATGCGATCAGAAGTCCGGCTACAGGCGACGGCAGTCCGACAAATGAGCCTGAATCATGCGCCACATTAAAGCGCGCGAGGCGAAACGCGGCACAAAGCGGAAAAATCACGGCCACTGCCATGCCCGCCGGGATATCCCACGGCGTACCCAGAGTCGCCTTTTCAATGACGGTTTCGTAAAGGTACATCTTGTAAAAAAGAAACCCCGGGGCCAAACCAAACGTGGTCAGATCTGCGAGAGAATCCAGCTGCTCACCCAACTGGCTCTGCGACTTGAACAGCCTCGCGAGAGGGCCATCGAGACCATCAAAGACCGCTGCAATCATGATACAGAGCCCCGCAGCAATAAAGTAATAAAAGTTTTCGCTGTTGTGACCCGTGGCGCGGGAGGCGATGATCATGGAGAAGAAGCCAAAACTGAGATTACCCATGGAAAAAGCATTGGGTATAAAAGAGCGCCACATTTTCTGGAAGCAAAAGGTACTTGCGCCACGGTCTGGCAAGGATTATTTTCCTGTCGGTGCAGTCCGAAAAGCATAAACCGTTTTACAGGCAGTCCTAATTACCGCAGTTTGCCCGCTGTGCTGCTTGAAGAGCTGGGAAAACTGGAAAAAGAGCAGCTACTTCGGGTAGCAGAAGTCTGGGCAGTCACCAAACCGCCGGCAGATAAGCGTGCGCTGGTGCAGCTGCTCTTCAAAACCTTTCTTGAT
The DNA here is from genome assembly GCA_964408405.1 of uncultured Turneriella sp. Lineage (GTDB taxonomy): Bacteria > Spirochaetota > Leptospiria > Turneriellales > Turneriellaceae > Turneriella. The sequence goes on along the minus strand of CAYOZO010000002.1, from coordinate 20,423 downwards.
CCCTACCATCTGAAGACCGTTCTGGAAAAGCTGACCCCATTGCAGGTAAAAATCTATTCAGTCATTCTCAATCACAAGCAGGTTCTGACGCTCGGAGAGACCAGCCGCAAAATCCAGCTGCAGCCCATCAACGTGGAAAAGGAACTCGCGGTATTAAAGCACATCATGCTGCTCTACCAGAAAAAGAACCGTGAGCGCATCACCAACAATCTCGACAAGTACATACCTTTCGATGAGTTCAGAAAACTGGTTTCCACGGATGGTAACTCGCGGGGCGAAAAATTTCAGGTGAGTATTCGGCGCGAAGTCGAGCAGACCGACCCCGAGAGTTTTGATCCCAAATACCTTGCCATACTCGGCGGCAAGGGTAAGAAACCCCGCGAATACGCCGAAAAGGCCTACAAAGACGAAACGCTCGAAAAGACGCTCAAAACTCTGAGCGACGGCGAAATGGTGCTGCTCGACGAAGCATTCACCAACGGCGGAATCATCGAGATCAATGCCGCGCGCATCATCATGGACGAGCAGAAGCTGCCGATGGAAAAAACCATTCGCCGGCTCGATGCTTTCCAGCTATTGAAAGACGTGTACTTCATTGATGAACGCTTTGTCCGCATTCTCGTCATACCTGTTGAGCTGTTCAATTATCTGAAAAAAAATCCCTTGTTTCCGGTGCGCAGCGACGTTAAGGAGCTTACCGAACGCACCATAGAGAACGGCTTTGATTTTCTGCTGAACTTAAAAAAACTGCTGCTCTTCATCTCTAACAAGGGTCTTACGCTTTCGCAATCGGAAAAACTGCGTCAGGCTGACATGAAGCGTTCTGAGGCGGCGCTCATTGATATTGACATCAACCTGTTCTCTGAAAAGAGCCAGATGCACCAGATCGAGATTATACTGCCCCTGCTGCGGCTCTTTGAACTCGTTGACCTGCGCGACGAAAACGTAGTTCTGATTGAGAATTACGAAGAATTTCTCAAGCGTGAACCATCTGAACTGCTGCGGGATCTCTTCAACCGTATTCTTGAAGCGGCTGACAAGCGCATGGTCGGCGACGAAGTTTTCCTGCCGCTCGACCTGCCATTTTTCAAGATGCCGATGATTGAAACGTGCATAAAGCTCATCGAAAGCAACGGCGGTATGTACGTTAAGGTGCTGCTGGCAGAGCTGATTCGCTCGCGCGTTATCATGATACCGGGCTTCAAGGTCAGTAATTTCAAGAACGCCTACCTTGAGCAGCGCTCAATGATCGTTTCTGCCATGATCTACATGTACCTCATGGGCATGCTGCGTGTCGATTACCCGAAGCGTTTTGTAAACATCAGCAAGCTGGGCAGGCATTTCTTCCACAATGAGCCGCTGGAAACCGAAAGCGCGCAGGGTGCAATTATTCTTAATGCCGACGGTTCTCTGGTCGCCATCCCGGAGAAAATGTCGCTGCATGACCTGCATCTGCTCAAATCCTTTGCAGACCTCAAGGAATTTGATAATGTCTATAACTTCCAGCTGACGAAAGAATCGGTGCAGAACGGCGTCATGCTTGGCAACACGATCGAGAGCTTCAAGTCGCTCCTGCTGCGCACGACGCGCAGCGGCATACCGCAGGCGCTCGACTTTAATCTGACAGAATGGAGCCGCGATCTGCCCATCGTCATCATCGAAGAAAGCATCGTGCTGCTCGAAACCTCAGACCCCCGCCTCACCGAAGCGTTGCTTGGCCAGATTCGCGGAAAAAAGATCGTGAAGAAAGAAATTTCCGACACCGCGCTCGTGATCTTCAAGAGCAAGGTGCAGGAAGTCATGGAAGCGGCAGAAAAGCTGGAAATGATTGTGAAATTGATTCGGTGACGCTATTTTAGGGGTAGGTTTAAACCTACCCTAAAAAAGCGAATTAAAGTTTGCCGAGTTCATTCACGACTTTTTTCAGCGCATCTGCAAACGGCTCACGCAATTTGAGACCAGCCGCGTTCTTGTGACCGCCGCCGCCAAATTTTTTGGCGACCGAGGCGACATCGACATCGCCGACGGAACGCAGCGACCCTTTGAGCTCTCCGTGTTCTGTCTCGGTTAACAGCGCCGCTGCCCTGAGACCGCGGTGCGCCAGCAGCTGATTGACGATACCTTCCGTGCCGCTGTCGCCCAGCTCAAGACCCTCGCGATCTTTCTGTAATACCGGTAGATAGACCACCTTATTAGGCAAGAGTTCTACCTTCGGGTACAACCGCGCATTCAGCTTCAGCCGGTCGATGGGACTGCTTTCATATATCGCGCGGTAAACAAAATCTGAATGAATACCAAAGGAAAGCAGATGCCCGCCCATCAGGTGAGAGCGCAGCGATGTCTTGGGATAGCGGAAGTTACCCGAATCGGCAACCATCCCCGTATAAAGCGCGAGCGCCGCCTGTTTGCTGACGGGCTTTTTCAGGTACTGGTAGAGATCCCACACGAGCTCGGCGGTGGCAGCATACGTCGGGTCAACGCAGTACTCTTTCTTCCCTGGCAGCACGTGGTGGTCGATACTCGCCCATGGCCGCTTGAGCCGCATAAACATTTCGCCCACATGTTCGCTGCGCTGTGGCTCTGAAGAGTCGAGAATGAAGACAAAGCGGTCGCGCATCATCTTCTCGGCCTTTTCTTCGGGCAGGTCGTGGCGACCGATATAGTGCACGAGCTTGCCGGGAATCAGCTGCTCCAGGTATTCGGGGACCTTCTCGTTGTTGAGAATCACCACGTCTTTTTTGAGCGCCTTGAGCAGGTAGTAAAGCCCGACCTGGCTACCGAGACCGTCGGCATCTGCGCCCACGTGCGTGGTCAGCAGAAACTTATCGTGCGCCTGAATGAGCTTCGCTATTTTGGGCAATACCTTCGACGAGGGCCTGTAAACGCGCAGGATTGCCTTGGCCAACTGTGCGCTCAGACGCTGTGTACCCGCTTCGGCGCGCATTACTTTTCCTGGCGTTTCTTTTCAGCCAGCGGCCCCAGGTAAGACAGGCCGTATTCTTTCGGATCGATGAATGCCGTGTTGTAAAAGTCGCGCACGTCGATTTTATCCAGCTTCAGCCGCTCCTGAAAATGCTGCGCCGGCTGCAGGCTGTAATGAAAACCGCGGTCGGTGCTGAGGTGTGAGTCCTCTGCCCAGCGAAACTTACCCCGGTTAAAGGAGATCGTACGCAAAACCAGCGACTTTTCGTCGATCGGCAATGCGCCAAAGGACTTTTTGAATGGCTCTTTATAGCCACGGAAATACTCTTCAGCGTTGGAGAAATAAAGAATACGAATCGGCACTCCCATTTTACGTGCGGCTTCGCCGATGCCTAAAACCGTGGTATCGCCGTTGAGATTACCTTTTATCGGCCGAATACGATTTTCTAACGCCAGTTTCTTCAGGTAATCATACTGCTCCTGGTCGTTCAGCCAAAATTTGTAAGAGCGTTTTTTGGTCAGCTTGTCGAGAAAGCCGAAGGTTATCATCAGATAAGGCGACGCCTTGCGGTAGCTTTCTTTGATAAAAGGGATTTCAGCGCTGCCTGCAAATTCTTCTTCTATAATTCTGTCTGCGGCAGCCGCAGACTTTTTCTTGTCCCACATCGCGCGGTGTTCCTGCGGCGTCGCCAGGCGTTTCAGGAATACGACATGCACCTTATTGGTGGCAACGACGACGCGCGTAAAATCCATCAGCCAGACATATTCGCTCTTCGCCCACGCAGCGAGCGTGAAATTCTGGATGGACCCCACGCCTATGTAACCGCCGCCGAGGTTGCGTATATGCGGCTCAAAAATTTCGAGCCGATCTTCGTTCGTGACAGTCGTGTCGCCGGTATCCCAAATAGTAGGCTTGAGTTCTTCCTCAGGCGAGCCCCAAAAAACAGCCTGCCGGTCAACCTGGGGTACGGTCGCCGCTTCTTTACAGGCAATCAGGCCTGCCAAAGCAAACGCCAGAGTAATCGTATTGCGCATCAGGCAAAGCAGTAGCCAGATTCAGCCCGCAAACCGTTTTTGGGCCCGACAAATGCGGCGGCGGAGTTACCCTTTTTTTCGTCGCAGGCTCCCTCTAAGACTACCTTGTTCAGGTGGCGAGCTTAAACAGTGAGCCACAAGGCAGGAAGCATGAAAATACTCGCTACTGTGCTCCTCTCCGCCCTTCTCGCTGCATCCGCTCTCAGCGCATGCGCCGGCAAAGACGGCGAGAAAAGCAAGACCAAAGACAAAACCAAAACGGAACAGTTACACTGAAGTGATGGCCGCGCCACAGTGTGCCAAAAAGGCGCACTGCGGCGGGCCGTTTTTGCTTAACTGAGGTATAAAAAAAGCCGACACTGTATGGGGCGCGTAAAAATAGAACATTAGCAGGATGTTGAAAAAATACCGTGCTCGCTGCAGACGCCGCGATTTCGTGCCGAAATCGCTCGCAAAACGCCCCTCACCATGCTATGGTGAGGGGCTGTCTGCAGCTGCGCTCGGTTTCAACATCCTGCTTTATGGCTGTTTTTCAACAGCCTGTTAGAAGCCCCGACCGGCAGAACTTAAATGCAAGGCGACCTCCACCTCAAAGAATACCAGGCCAACTCCGTTGGTACGGCTGACCAAAAGCAGCTGATTGTCATGCTCTACGAAGGCGTGCTGCGATTTCTCTCGGCCGCTGAAGCCAATATGGCCTCATTCAGGACGTACGACAAGGCCAACAACAATATCCTGCGCGCGCAGGATATTTTCACCGAACTCATGGTCTCGCTGAACCTGGAACAGGGCGGCGAAATCGCGCAGAACCTCTTCAATCTGTATGCCTACTGCAAGGCACAACTGCTCGAAGCCAATGTGCAGAAAAAAGCTGAACTGCTGAAACCCGTAAAAAAGATTACGGCCGAACTGCTCGAAGCCTGGAAACAGATCGAACAAACTCCCACTACCGCAAGACCGGCAACCGGCAGACCGGCAGACTACAAAGGCGGTTTCAAAGCCGAAGGGTAGCGTTGTCGCGTGGAAGGCCTGTTGCTGGTATCGCTGCGCATACTGCGCGCAGTAAATTCTAACGTACGAAATCGCGATCAACTGGGCCAGCGACTGCTGGTGCTCAATGAGCAGCGCGACGCATTGCTTTCCACGTTACCGGCAGATACCACGAAGACGCCGGCTGACAGAGCGCGGTGGGAGCTTGTGCGTTACTTGAACAAAGTCGCGCAGAAAAAAATCTCCGCGAAAATCTGACGTAAGCTACGACGCTGCCTGCCGCCCACGCAGCTGCTTAATGCCGCGCAGTGCAAGAATCACGAGCACGCCCAGAAGCGGCCCGCCGTGCAGCAAGAGGTCAAGCCAGTCCATCGGCTTATGCAGGTAGCCGTCTTTGAGCAGCAACAGCTTCTGCCACAGGTGCGGCTGCTCACCAAACGGCAGCACCGCCATAATGAGCGCAAGCACCACGAGATACACTAAGTTCCGGGATTTCATGGTGAAAGGATAAGAAGAGAAAGAGCCTTCGGCGAATATTATACCGTGGCGGGTATAAGATCGTTTAGCGGAAGGTTTAAACCTACCGCTAAACGGCGACTAAGACCTGGGCGGCAGGGCGCGCAGTGGTGACAGAAGGTTACCGTGAGGACTACTTCGCGCTACCGCTCTCGCCTTCTTCTTGCTTGCGGATGATGCGCCCCAATGAAGCCCACATTCCTTCAAGATACTGCATGCTTTCTGCGTGCCGCTGTTCGGATTTTCGGGCAATTTCTTCGGTCGAGCGGGCAAGTTGTTCCGTGGTTTTGCTCAGTTGCTGCACTATTCGGGTATTTTCCATCTGGAACATCTTCAGTTCCAGCGCCCGCTTGTTCGACTGACGTTCGGTAATGATGAATACCACGAGCATCATGGTTCCCAGGACACCACCCAGCGTTAACCCCATAATTGCCAGGTCGCTCATGTGTGCAACCTACACGGCCGCATCGGTGCCGTCAAGAAAAGGCCACGCTTTGTAGGGGTGGGTTTAAACCCACCCCTACGAAGGCGCGGCGGACTTGTCCCCTTCCCGCCCCTCCCCAATTGTGGGGAGGGGTGATTGGTCGGTGTGGGCTACTACTTCGCGCCGCCACCCTCACCCTCTTCTTGCTTGCGGATGATACGCCCCAATGATTGCATCATACCATTAAAGTACGCCATATGGTCTTCATGTCGCTGCGCCGCAGTTCTGGATATTTCTTCCGTTGACTTCGCCAATTGCTGCACAATCCGGGTATTTTCCATCTGGAACATCTTCAGTTCCAATGCGGACTTCCTATGCTCGATGTGCTGCCAGGTAAAAAGGCCGACCAGTAAGATGACAATTCCTATGAGCATACCGGGTACGATGTACTCAGCCACAGACACAAGGTACACCGCCACGCCGGTGCCGTCAAGAAAAGGTCACGCTTTGTAGGGGTGGGCTACTGCTTCGCGCTACCGCCCTCGTCTTCTTCCTGCTTGCGGATGCCGCGTGCGATGGATTGCATGATGCCCTGGAAATAGGTCATGCTCTCATCGTGCCGGATGCGCGATTCGCGTTCCATTTGTTCCATCGACCTTGCAAGCTGGTCTGTGGTTTTGCTCAGCTGTTGCACAATCCTGGTATTTTCCAGCTGGAACATCTTCAGTTCCAGCGCACGCTTGTTTGACTGCCTCTCAGTAACGATGAATATGACTAGCATTATGGTTCCCAGGACACCACCCAGGGTTAACCCCATAATTGCCAGGTGGCTCATGTGTGCAACCCACACCGCCGCGCCGGTGCCGTCAAGAAAAGGCCACGCTTTGTAGGGGTGGGTTTAAACCCACCCCTACATGGGGTGACGTGGCGGGCAGGGGGAAATATTCCTCGCACGACTACCCCGCTGACCTGCATGGTGTTGCGGAACACAGCCGATTCAGCGGGTGAGAAAAAACGGAATCAATCACCCTGAACTAAAATCTCGTCTATCGCTATTCGGGTTCTATTCCCAGTCCCTGAGATGTAGTAATACCGCCACCTTAGCTTGGCTGTAGCATTGTTTTCGCATGCCGCTGGAAGCGTTGTTGGTCCAAAATTGAAATAGGCTGTGGAGGTACCCGCAGTCGACGTTAAAAATTCTACTGGCCCTGCGGCATCGGTAAAACCAGAGCCACAATCGTATTGCAGTCTCAACCCATGTTCCCGTGGCTGATCGGATATTTGCGCCGCAGACCAAGAGACTCGAATATTGGTACGCCCCGTTGTGTTAATATTTACGTCAATGGAGGCCATAAAACCATTACCAGCCCCGTAATTGCAGAAAGCATTGGCAGTTCCCGTATTGAGGAGGCTTATACCACCTGCCCCTTCGCCCCGCACACCAAAACTTAATGCACCAACGTTCGTCGCTCCGGAATATGTGCCGCTAACAGTTGCACCCAACGTCGGATCCAGTGTTTGCGTGCATCCGAATGACATGTTACTCGGATATACACCTGCTGTAGCATTAGCAGTCCAATCGGTAAAACTGTAAATGGTCACACTTCCACTAGTCCCCGTAAACGTCGCACTATTGGTCGTAAGCGCCATCGAATCGCTGCTGCGCGTCACGTTGCTGACGCAGACCTTGTAGCTTACCGCAGACTGCGACGCAGTGGTGAGCGTCACCGTGCTGCCCGAAAGCGAAGCTGCGGTTGTGGCAATCACCGCGCCGCTGCCGCAAGCGCTTGCTCCAAGCACGATTTCGTAATTCGCCGCATTTTCCGCGCCGCTCGCGCCAGTGCCTGGTGTCGGGGCATGGCTAAAGGTCACTGTCACTGAAGTATTGCTCGGCGAAGATGCCCCGGTCACGTTAAACTGGTTCACCGGCGTTGCGCTGGTGGTAACGCCGGCGCTGAGGTATGCGCCGCTATTGTGCGTCGTGCACACGCGGTAATAGTAGGTCGTGCCATTGGTAAGACCAGTATGCACGTAGGGCGAAGTCGCCCCGGTATAAATCGCCGTTCCGCTGCAATCCGAAGGTGCAGAGCCTGTCGCATAAACGATCTTTACTCCCCCATTGCCGTTGCCGGGCGTAAAGGCGATCGAAACCTGGGTATCGCCCGGAGTTGCGCTTACCCCCGTAGGCTCGGTGAGCGCCGCGGTTGTCCAGGTGGAGCTATAGGCGCTCGGCAGATTGACGCCAAGGCTGCTCTGCGCTGCGGTCGTGACGCAGTGCGCATAGACTGTCGAGGGTTTGAGGTTCGTGAGTGAATACGTAAAGACCGTATTGCCCCCGCTCGCAGTGGGAGTTCCAGTTGAAACGGTAGTGCCGCTGCAGTCAGTCTCTTTGACCGAGTAGGCGGAGTTAACGGAGGAAGCGTTCATGGCCTTATTAAAGGTAACGCTCGCACTTGCAGCGAACACAACATTGGTTGCAGAATTCGCCGGTGAACTTGACGAAACACTCGGCGGCGCCGTATCAATCGGCACGCACGGGTTATTTGTGCTGTCGAGGAACTCGATGGCGTCAACGGTGATATTATAACCACCGCCATTACCTACGCGGATACGAAATGTATCCATTGCACCGCCAGCAAGGTTGTCGATACGACACACAGCGGCACGCCATGCTCCGCCGGTGTTAATATCCGACAAATTATATTGTGCACTCGCGGGCTCAATGGTCGTTGCCGCTGAAAAACTTGCCGCCAACTGGTCATTGCCAATGTTGCAGTAGTTCGCTGCGGTACTGCCAGCTGATTGCAGCTGGATGGAAATGGACCTGCCACCTGTGCTCGTACCGCGCAGGTAGAGTCCGATGCGAGAACAAGAGCCTGCAAGCGCAGAGCCGGTAGTAGCATAGGAGAGAATGTTCCCATTGCCAGTCACAGTGGGACTATTGAAATTTGCCCCGCGGGTTCCCTCAACCGGAGTCATTGTATCCTGAGTAATGTTTGTAGCTGTCGTACCTGGAGCGCCCGAGCCGCCGCTGGGCGGCGTGCCATCGACCCAGCCGGTGGGCTGGTTGGCTGTTGCCCACGACTCAAAGTCAGCAAACTTGCTGCTTGCAGTTGAACCGAGCCAGGTAGCAGATTGCGCCGATGCCAGCGCAATATTCGACGTATTCTGGATCGCCGTCGTCACGCAGGTGGTGTATTGCGCACCGTCAGTGATCTGTCCGCCAGTTAAGGTAAGTGTGAATGTCTTTTGTCCGTTGCTATTGGTTATGCCACCAGTTGTCGCGAGTGCCGCCGCGGCACAATCGGTGCCAGCCACAACCTTGAATGAACTTGAGGTTACCGTGGCGGGATTAATAGCCTGGTCAAAGCCTACTGACACCGAAGTCGAACTCACGTTGTAGCCGCCGCCGTTTGCGGGCGAAAAGAATGCTACGCTGGGGGCCGTTGAATAAGTAATGGCCTTAATGGCATATCCGTTCTCGCCACCGCCGGGAGTAATACCATCGTGATTGGTTGTCCCAGCTGCCCCCGTACCGTACATCCTGAGCTCGAGATTGTCTAAATAGCGACCCACCACAGCACGACCCGGAGTGAATTGAATCCCGTTAGAAAGCAGCGAAGCCACGAGCGCGGTATTTGTGACGTTGATTGTCGTGCTGCCGCCAAAACTTGCAGGGAACACGCCCGAGGCAAGCGGTCCTGTGATGCTCACAGGGGTGGTGAAAGCGTACAGCCTTCCATCAGCGCCTTCGGTATAATCAAGACTGAAGGTCACGTTTCCCGAAACCGTGGTAGCGAGATCATTGATGTAGTTGGAATTAGCGCTGCCTTCGGTGAAATCGCCCGTGGTGAAATTCGCAGCCGTATAGCCCGAAGTTGTGCCATCGCAGACTGACGCACCAGTTTTCTTCACAATCTGCAATTGCCGGTTGAACGAGGCAACGCACAGATCGGCCCACGCACCGCCGACAAATGTGATGCGATCGCCTGGAGTAAGGTTGAGCGTAGTAGTCGGGTTAACCGATTGCGTAAAAACAAAAATACCTGCGCCGTTCTTCGTCTGCTGGATATAAAAACCCATATTCGAGCCGTCACGGTGTACCATGGTGACAGTTACCTGAGGGAGCGTACAACCGGAGAGAGAGTAACGGCTGTTGCTCGTGGTTGGGCTGCCCTGCAGGCTGCGAATGTCTTCAATGGTTCCGCACGCAGGCACACCGCTGCCGCTCGTACCCGAATTGTAGTTGGGTACGGCATCGTATGTAAAGATTTTATAATAATAGGTTGTACCGTTCGTTAGACCAGTATCAGTGCAACTTGTCTGTGACGCCGGAATATTACCGCCGCAGGCAACCGTGGCCGTTGCATCGTCCCATGCTCCGATATCGTTGCTGGTCTTGCGCAGAATACGCACTCCGACCAAGTCCGCATCGCCAGGGTTATTCCAAGTAAGTATGAGTCTTGTCAGCGCGGGCTGAACCGTGAAGCCAGTAACCGCTCCAGGTGGTGTTGTATCCACAGCCGAAGCTGTCCAGGTCGCAGAGGTTGCAGTGAGCGCATTGCCAGCTACATCAGTAATCGCCGCCGTCAGGCAGGTGGAATACTGCTGCGTCGCAGTCAGCTGCGAGGCGTTCAGCGTAATGGTAAAAGTCTGGTTGCTGTTCGATGCCACGGGCGCAGACGAGGTAAGCTGCGTTCCTGTGCAGGTATTGCCTGCTTTCACGTGAAAGGATGACGTCGTGACGGTCGAGGTATTGATCGGCTCACTAAAGGTGACCGAGATCAACACGGCATTGGCAGCGAAGTTGCCACCATTGGCCGGATTGAAAGAGGTAACTGTAGGTGCTGTCGTATCGTTGCTCGGGTTATTGACAATACCACCACCGCCCGTTATTCCACTATCCCCCGCACCGTTGCTGCTGTTGCGACCGCCGCAACCCAGGGCCACGACCAAAGCAATTGCCCCCACAATTCCGATTGTACGTTTCATCTCATACCTCTCTGTGGCAAGGCTCATACCGCCTTGACTATGTATATCCGTTCGAGCAAGCAAAATGCCAGTTTACAATACTGCACTATAAACCTACAAAATCTGCCATCTGCTGTCCACTTATTTCGTCTCCTGACGAAATATAAGACCAAGACCTCAACATGCGCGTTTCGGCTAAAAATCGTCAATCTTGTTCACCCATTCGGGATAATCGACAAATGGATTCCGATTACCTTGAATCCGGTGTATCCAGTCATTGCGCTGCCGCTCCTCATCGCTCACCGGATCGTCGGCGTGCCATTGGCGCATGAGGTTTTCCAGCCAGGGCTTCAGATTGGCTTTCGTAACTGCGTAATTGGTCTGCCAGCAAGTATCTTCTGTAAAATAACGCGTCGCCATGTAGAAATAGTTGCGAGCGATATCGCCTTTAACTTCGGCTGGGGGCTCAAAGACTTTATCGGAAGTACAACCAGGAATAGAAGTCCACGAATAGCCTGGCATTGCAGCAGTGTTGGGCGAACCAAATTTTGCACCACTAAGGCGAGGAAAATTGGTATCGGCTGTTTGTACAATCCCAAAGGAACATGTGCCCCGCTGTTGGTTGACCGCTTGCCTCGCGGGCGTCAGATGGTGCAGGTCTGTGTACGCCCGATAATCCCAGTTTTGGGCGCTATCCCATGTAGAATCGTTATTACCGTTGTAGCAGTAGCTGCCATTGGCCGGATTGTTGACGGGAGTTGCGCCCGGGGCAAACCAATCTTTTGGCCAACTGTGTTCACGGTTATAGACGCCTGTATTGCCAAAGAGGGTTACAGCCGCCGCAAGCCCCGGATCGCCACCACCGGGAGCTTGCTGACCACCTGAGGATACCGACATGATTTCGGAGGGTGTATCGTAGCATTGATAGTCGTACCAATCAAGCAACTTACCAGACGGGCAGTTCAGGCCGGACTTATACGGATTAACCCCTTTCGTAGCAAAGACTACGTACGCATCGAATACATCAAAGCGCGGCAGAGGGATCGAATAGGATATATTGCCAAGGCTTATGAAATTTTTCGTGAAATACGCAGGAAAACTGGCAGCGCTTTCCGTATAGCGCAGTACCGTATGATTGCGGATCTTCTTTTGCAGTGCGGTCTTGAGCGCTGTGTTTGTTTGGCAGGAATCAAAACCATACCAGTAACCCGCCCCCGTGGATGCAGTAATCGTACAGCTGTCTGCCACGGCACTGCGTATTGCGGTACCGCTATCGATCGGTACGTTTTGCATACACCTGGACAACATGACCAGACCGAGCGGCAGCAATGGCAGGTATTTCTTCCTGAAAACTCTCATGGTTACCTCAGTGTCTCAGCCTGAAATTTTTGGTCGACCGCAAGACACAAGCCAGATAAGGCTATCCGAGGGTCCTGACTCACCGGATTTACGTCGCTTTTGATTCCCACCCCTGCCCGCCGGTTCTTCGGATAGAATACCGGCCCTGTCAACCTGACTTTAGCACCGGGAGAAAAATTGTAGCTAAACATGTCGCTGGTGTCGAATCCGCTCAGCGTACCTGCGCCCATGTTATAACTCAGTTTAAAACAATACTTGTTATTTGAGCTGTCAGTTATTTCACCTACATAGCCGTCCTCATGATTAAACTGAAAGCGATAATCCTGAGCCGATCCCAGTGAACAATTTATTTCCCAGAAACGCGCCTGAATGCTGACTGTGCCCTCAATACGCAGTACTTTGTACTCGTCAGCCGACGCAAAAGGTGCTGTGGCGGTTGCGTATGTAATCGGATTCGCCTGAGAGACTACCGTTAGACCACTGAAGTCGGTCACTGCCGCAATCGCGTTTGCCCCAACACCATACCTGCGAACCGATTCCACTTTGAATCGAACCCTGTCCCCAGCGCGAACTAGCCCGTTATTCCGAGCATTGTTAACGTGCTTCATCGAAGTATTCGCCACACTGAGCAAGGGGGGTTCTAAACCATATAGCACGAGTATGCCAGAATCCTTGTCATGGATGAAGAACGAGCGTGTGTAGGTTTCCATCGCCCCGCCCTGCGTCGCCCATCCCGTTGAACCAGGCGGAGCTGTGGAGCAATAAGTCCCCGCGCCACAATGCCACGGCTGGCTTCCATCTCCACTTGTTGTCGGCGTGCTATCAAAGCAAATTCCCGTCCCCCTTGAGCCGTCATCAACGGTACCATTTGTTGTAAAAGCAAAGTTATACGTTGACCCTGTGCTCGCTATGCCTTCAATTTCCGTTATTGGACAACCGGGTGTAGCGGCGCAAGTTGCTTCTGCATTGTCACTTCGTGCCATAATGGCGTTGCGCAACGCCAAAATTTGTCCATTTATGGTGTTTGGCTCCGTTGTAAAAGCCGTCGATCTGAGACCTCTTGCTTCATAAAAAATATCCAAATTTCTTTGCCCCGGTTCAATACTAGATGAGCAACCCCATGCGCCATACACAGCAATCGGGAGCATGATCCGCATTAATGGCTTCATGGCAGTGCACTCCAACGTGAGTTGATTTCACCCGGTGTGGCAATCGTGCGGTCGCGGTAATCTGCTTTGATGTAAATACCCTTACCCCCATTGCCACCGCTGTCGGTCATGTTCTTTGTCGCGTGTTGCCAGCTTGAGGCAGCAGTACCCGGCCCAAAGGGCACTGCGCGCTCCATCGAAACCATGTAGGGGGTATTGGCCGCCGCCGTGTTGCAAATCAGATCAGCGTAATTTTCCGCAGCGCTACTGCCCCGAATCGGAAAGTTCGCTGTGGACAAGTCGGGGAACGGTGTCCCTGAGGTGGTTACGCCCGTGCGCGTTGCGTCGGTGCTATCATTGGCGCCCGTCGTACCATAAGTGCCAGCTCCAACCAAACCCGCGCTTGCCTGGTGAAAGCCACCCTTAAAGTAGCGTGTTTGCTCATGCGCCAAGGCCGAGGCTGTAGGCGCCTGTGAAACCCCTGTGCCATTCACTGCGGCTCCGGTGCGGTTGCCGCCGACGATATCCACCAAATTGCCGCGGTTATCGCGCAGCTCGACCCAAAGCGAGGTGAGGTGTGGGTAGCCAGTCTGGTTGCCGGCATGAATTTGGTACGGGTTGAAATAATTCGAACCGCTAAAGCGATCTACCTCGGCATTCCAGGCCGGGCGACAACGCCCGTAAGTGTCGAACATCGGATAGACAAATGTCAGCGTGCCAGAAGGAGATGCTGCAGGATAAACCGTGCCCGAAAAAGGATCGGTATAAGAACCGCTGCTCACATTTGCTCGGCCGGTGCTGCTCGTTCTGCGATCAAAGAGCGTAAAGAAGTTAGAGAGACCGTTGACGGGATTATAGAAGCTCAACTTGTTGCTAAAGGTATTCGGATTCGCCGGATCATACAGCACCGATGCAGGAAAGAGGTAACCATCTGCATCGAGATCATTGCGTTGATCCGACTGCGTCACAACCATAAAGCCCTTGGGTGGAATGACCGTTCCGCCCGGAAATCCCAGAACGCCGCGCTTGGCGATGGACTCAAACCCAGGCCAACCGCTCGTATAAACGCCCGGATCTGTGTAATTATCAATCACGGGAAAATACAGCGACCAGAAAGAGATATCCACGGCCTCGTTCGACGGATTGTAAAGCTCGATAAATTCATTACCGTCGTATGCGTAATAAGTGCTGCCTATTTTGCGCGATGTACCGGCATAGTTCACCTCAGAGATGACAATTTTCTGATAATCGCCGGCAGGGCGGCTTTGATAGGTAACAATGCCTTGCTGCAGCTCCTGGTTGGTCGGGTATCTCTTGTTCATCGGCACGCCGTCGTTGTAAATCTGTTGCCAGAACTGCATATAGCGTTCCACGACTTTGGGCGAATGTATGACTAACAGATTTTCATCGTTGTTGTTGTTGGCGTTTGGGGACCAGTTGAATGAACCCATCAGCAGCTTCGCATTGGGAGTTCCAGCATCAATGACGATGGTTTTCGCGTGCAGGCGGCCGCCGCCCGCCTGCCAGTCGCCCAGGTTGTTATTGTTTTCATTGCCGTCAATCCGCAGGTCAAAAGGTGAATAGCAACGGGTATTCGCCTGGTTCGGAGTATCCCACGTATTCGTGCCGTTGGGAAAAAAGGGATTCGTATTTCCGCCGTTAGCTCCCCCTGCTCCGGCCTGAAAGCCATACGTGTGGCCACACGAGGTCGCAATACGATAGACCTCCACATACTGGTTGTGCGTCAGCTGAGAGCGATCCATGACGCCGCGCACGCGCCGGCTGCCGCCATCAAGCGAGTTCTGGTGAGTAAACTGCTTATGCTTTTGTATAAACAGACGACCCAGGGCGTCGTGGGTGAAGGCGAAGATCGCAAAGTGGATACTCTCCTGCGCTTCGCCCACCGCCTGCAGGAAGCGGCTCATTGCGTCCTCGTGCGGCGAGAAATACGTTTCGACTTTGACTCCACCGACGTTAAAGACGTTATTGTAATCAGGACGATCTTTGGCATGGCCAAAGCGGCCGGCCATCATTTGTTGGTGTTCGTTGATAAAATCTTCTGCCAACTCCTTCGATTCAATGATCGCCCAGACATTGTAGTTTCGGTCGATCTCGGAGTCCGTAATATTGCCCGTACCAGTCATTACGTAGCGGCGGTCGATAACGCAGAATTTGTTATGCTGAATCGATTGCGAGTTGCCCGAAATCAGTTTTGCGTTCGGATAGCGGCGCAACAGGTCTTCAAACTGTATGTAGCCAACCTCTCCGTTGGCGTAAGTTCCGGCATCGCCCGCAAGCTGCACGTCGAGACCGCGCGTTACGGCACGCAGTACCGCGTCTTTAATCGATGCGCGGTAAAAGCCATACATCGCCCAATAGACCTCTTTGCGCGCGCCGTCGATAAATTCGGCAAGTCGGATGTCAAATTCCGGTTTGCGCTGCCCGCCGGGCTTAATGCCAGAATAGTTCACAAAAATCTCGAGCACGCGGTTATTGCCGTCATCGATTTCATCGACTTTGGGCCTGCTACAACCGGCAAGCAACAAGGCGATGAGCGAAAGTATGGCAAAAAAAGATGGTCTCATAGCGAACCTCCGGCGGCATATATGCGCCCAACCAAATCGTCAAAATCGCTGAATATCTTCATGTCTGTCGCAGACCCCGCCGGTTCGATTACCATGACGAACGCGTCGGTAATCGAGTAGAAGTCATTGCGTGTGCGCAACGGCTCGGCATCCTGCGAGTTACCCGGATCATAGTAATAACGCTTTCTGAGATCGGACGACATAAGAATTATGCGCGGCTTGCGGCGGCCAATGTCGATGGTGAATATGTTATACGGAATCTTACCCGGATATTTCCGGAATGCGGCAACGGAGGAATTGTTGACCGAGGTTGCAAGATTATTTAGCCCGCAGTGAATGGACGTGCGATTGTTGACACTGTTGAGAAAAACGGCTGAATTATTGGTGTCGATGTAAGGCAGATTGATATTTACGCTGTTATCGGTGGGGCAATTACCGGAGACCAGCGCATCGTAAGGCGCATTGTATGAACTCCAGGGCGAGGGTATTGCTGTGGGCGCGCTGTCTATTTCAGAACCCACCACTCCCTGAACCAGAAAAGAACCGTTGTACAGCTGTGGAATGCGCGCTTTTGATTCAAATACGTTAAGAAAATGACTCCTGTTTAGCTGTGGGTTCGCTACGTCTTGAATGATATCCTGCGTGAGCGCACGCGCGGCAAAGCGGATCGAATTTTCGGCCCGCATAAGTTCGGTAATGACAGGCACCAGCGGGCGCTCCTGCGGCGCAAAGTAGATATTGAAGATGAGATCGCCCAACCGGAATCGGGTATTGGGATCATTGATACTCTTGCTGTTTCGGAACTTACCAAACGAGGGTTCGCCTTCGTCGCCAAAAAGACCGCCGTACGCAGCCTGCTGCGCTTCGTTATAGAAGTCATTGCATATATCAAACGACTCAAAGACGAAGATGACAGAAAGTCCCGTGTCAAAGGTAGAGCTGTTCGCGCCGCCCGTCGAGACCCAACAATTATTTTTGTCAGCCACCACAAAATTGTATTCGACTCGGCCGTCATAGGCAGACGCGTCATACTTGAGCTTCGTCGGATGCTTCAGCCGATTGAAGTTGAGCCGTGTCGCCAGGATGCGGTTTTTTGCCGCCTGGTTGCTCTCGGCCGCAGCAGCTGTGGTTGCAGCAAAATAATCCAGAAACTTGTTAGCGCTGCGCTGCGCCTTGAGCGCAGCAAAGCCCGCGTTGTTTTCATTGCGCCGGTCGCCGCCAATGGCTACCTTCAAACCCGCGTTAGCCCGCTCAATCAAGGCTGCACTGACATCTGTATCCGACAGATCGTTGAAGACTCCGACGACTTCCTGCTTCGCTCCGGAAATGATATTCAGCAACTGTGCCTTGGCTTTGGGACTACCGCCTATACCCAGATAATAAGTGAAGTTCTGGGTGCGCAGTTCTGGGTCGTTCGTCGTAGTGACACAGGCGCCGCGCATAAATGCCAATACGAGTAGAGGTGCGATGAGCAATCGGGCAAAGCGAAAAGATTCGTTGTATCGTTTGCGCTTAATCATTTGTAGTCCGGAGTATTTTTTTCGCCCGGCGTGGCAAATGTACGCAACGCGTAATCGGCGTGAACATAACGGCCTGTCTGGCCGTCAGTCAAAGCGCTGCAACCGCTCCCGAGCAACATGGTCGTCTGCTGAGAAGGCGATGTTTCATTACACGGCGTCGACGCATGCCAGGTTGAAACAGAACCGCCCTCTTCTTCGAACTGGTCTTCGGTGCGTTCCATCGAGCGCGTGACATAACCGTCGAAAGAGCCCGAAAGCGGAAAATTCCGACTGGTTGCGTCGTCAGCCTCAGTAGTATTGATGCCGCTTTCCATGAGAAAGTTTTCCGCCGTTCGCGTGGTGATCGCCCAATTGCGCTCGGGCACAAAAAGGCCTGGCAGGACTATCGGCTTGTAGTCGGGATTACCCTGGTCACGGAACGCGCCGTTGGCCTTGGCAATAATAACCCCGAACTTGCCCGGCTGGATGATGTTGTTGGGCCCCGGTGGCACGTAGAAAATGCGTTTCACATCGCCCGAAAATTCGAGACGCCAGTCGGTAAGGTCAATGGGTTTATTGCAGTCGGTGTTCTGGATTTCAATAAAATCGTCGTCGGCATCGTACGTACCATTGTTCTTCATGGAACCCGCCCAATTCACCTCGCGAATTTCGGCACAACCGCGCTTGCGGTCAACGTTAATTGCCGTGGGCCAGGGGGTGTCCACCGAAGAAGTGCATCCGGTTATTAGGGGTAGGTTAAGCATGGTTGCCATGAGCAGGAGCGTACCCCACCCCCTAACCCCCTCCCCATTAACATGGAGAGGGGGAATTTCGACTTTCCCCCTCTCCACATGGTGGGGAGGGAGGGCTGGGCGGGGTCGGGTTATGCTACGCATCAAAAACTCAGTGTGCTCCTCAGGAAAACTCCCCAGAAATCGGCGTCGGCAGGGCCACCCTTGGGAACGCCATTTTTGCTGACGATATCTTCGATTGCATTGTCGAAGAAACTCCCCCGCAAAAAGTATGCTCCTGTAAGCTGGAACATGAGCAGCGAATTGGGAAAATACTGCACTGTCAGATTGATCTCCTGCCCGAGCACTTTGCCAAATCGCTTCTGCGCTTCGAGCTCCGCGCGCGAAACGTAGGGGTTATTGATGAGATCGAGGTTGTTGGGGTCGAAATTGACAGCAGTGGAGTTTGTATCCTGGACATGCCAGAAATCGCCGCGCACGACGAGATTCTTCCACATTTCGACACCCACACCGGCGTGTAACAAAAGCGAGCCTGCCTTGCGGTTCGCGTCGAACGGCGTATCATCGATACCTCCGTAGTTGACGTAACCCGACGGCCGCATGCCCCAGTAGCGGCGCATCAGCGTGCCACCCATGCGATCACCCCGCATCGAAATAAACCCGTGCGAGGTCATATTACCGTTCTTGTCGTACTGCGCGCCCTGAGAAAAGAAGAAATCAAGTTCTGCAAGCGGCGCCAGAAAGCCGAGCAGGCTCTTCGTTTGTGCAGTAACACCGGCGCCGAACCCCACGGTGGCGTAGTCAGCAATGGGCTGCCCCTGGCGGCGCAGGTCTGACCCGGTAGAAAGAGCTGCGTCGCCGTAAACAATCAATTGTTTAAAGAAAGTAAGCTGGTCGTGCAGGTGGGCTGCCACGCGCGCGCCATAGAGCCCCGACCAATCGTTATCGGAAAAATTGCCGATGCGTCCGTTCTCTGAATAATCGGAGCCACCTCGGTTACCACGCACGCGCGCGTAGTAGGCATATACACGCGGATCAATGCGGAATGCCTTGAAGATGGTCTTCATGAACGGCTCACCGCTGGCCGCAAGCCCTGTACGGTACGTCGAGACATCGCCGTTGAGCCCGGGCAATTTGCCGTCGGTATTGCGCGAGAAATACTGGAATTCGTCGTTCCAACGATCGTTCTCGCCTGCGCCGTAGCTGTTAGCCCCCGAGTACACATCGAGTCCCAGAACCTTCACATCGATCTTGTCCTTCCAGTGTATGTTGAAGACTATCGCGTCGAGCACGTCGCGCAACATGTAGTCATTCTGGATACCGCCCACACTGTGGAATTGGCGGCCTATGACAGTATCCACTGCCAGTCCAGCCTGGTTAAAGAATTCCCAGAAAATGTTGGCACGAGCAATCCTTGTTCCCGGGTTACCTGCGCCCTGCATCTGGAAACTCCCCCAGACACCGTCAAAACCAAACGACATCTCGAGACCAACGCGCTGTTTCGGAAACATGAACGAAGTATCGAACTTGGCGCGCGTCAGCGCGAGGCCCTGCTGGTCGTCCGTTGTACGTATCTGGAAGTCGTTCGTGCTGTTGAGCTTTCTTAAATCGGCATTGTTGTACGCGTGAAATTCCTGCAGCATGTTAAAGCCCCACAGGAATTCGAATTCGGGTCTGCTTTTGCGCACGGCAAACTGGCGCTCGAATTCAGGAATCCACTCGCCGGTGCGGTCGATCGCCGCCTCGGACAACTGGTTGTCTTTAGTCGAGGTTTTCTTTTCACCTTCTTTGGGCGGCTCAACGGTGCCCTTCTCGCTCACCTGTTGGGCTTCGCCCTTCGCGGCAACCTTCTTTTTCTTTTTTTCCTGTGTCTCGCTGGTTTCTACCTCGTCGTCCTGCTTGACTGCCGGCAGATCCGGAAACTGGACCTGGCCGAATAGCGCAGTACCCGGAGCCACAAGACCACCGATGACCGCCAGACCTAAGAGAAATGCATAATTTCGCTTCATGAATACACTCACCTTGCTTTATTTAAAGAGAAAGCGTGCCGCAGGGGCAGTCCAGTCATACTAGGACATTTCGTTGATCGACGAAGTACCGTAAAGGCAATCCACAGTAAAACTTGATACGCTTAAGATCGCATTGCGGGCCAAAATTCTTACCTACGAGCCTGTGCGCTAACAAAAAAAAAAAAAAAGGGGCGATTTTTTGCGCGAGCCGGG
>CAYOZO010000001.1:22181-88196 GCA_964408405.1 uncultured Turneriella sp. | reverse complement strand
GTGGAGCAAATCGGCACGATTTGCGGAGGAATTTTTGCCGATTAGCGGACGCGGTCTGCGCGAAAAATCGCTCCGGCAAGTTGGCGCACAGGCTCTTAGCCCCATTACGTTAAGGCGCGGGTCTTGCACTTGACGGCTTGAATTTGAAACCGGTTTCCTCTAAGCTCCCATGCAAACACCGGATTTCGTGAAGAACCAGCGCCTCATTACCTGGGTTGAGGCGATGGCGAACCTGACCCAGCCCGACTCGATCCATTTCTGCGACGGTTCCGACGAGGAATATGACCGATTGTGCGCCGAAATGGTGTCTAAAGGCACTTTCATCAGGCTGAATCCTGAAAAGCGCCCGAACAGCTACCTTGCCTGGTCTGACCCGTCCGATGTGGCGCGGGTCGAAGACCGCACTTTTATCTGCAGCAAGCGCCAGGCCGACGCAGGCCCCACCAACAACTGGAAAGACCCGCGCGAAATGAAGGGCATATTGAATAACCTGTTCAATGGTTGTATGCGCGGCCGTACCATGTATGTAGTGCCATTTTGCATGGGGCCGATCGGCTCGAAAATGTCGCTCTACGGCGTGCAAATCACCGACTCGGCCTATGCCGTTGTCAGCATGAAGATCATGACACGCATGGGCAAGCAGGCGCTCGATGCCATCGGCGACGGCAACTTTATTCCCTGCATGCATTCGGTGGGAGCTCCCCTTGCTCCGGGGCAAAAGGACGTGCCCTGGCCATGCAACAAGGACAACAAATACATTGTGCATTTTCCCGAGGAGCGCTCGATCTGGTCTTACGGTTCTGGCTACGGCGGAAACGCCTTGCTCGGCAAGAAGTGCCTCGCGCTGCGCATTGCGTCAGTAATCGGCCGTGATGAGGGCTGGCTCGCTGAGCACATGCTCATTCTGGGGATGCAAAAACCCAGCGGAGAAAAGACGTATGTCGCAGCGGCATTCCCCTCAGCCTGCGGCAAAACCAACTTCGCGATGATGGTCCCCCCCGAGCATTACAAAGGCTACAAGGTCACGACAGTAGGCGATGACATCGCATGGATTCACCCGGCAGAAGACGGCGGACTGGTGGCGATTAACCCCGAGGCAGGCTACTTCGGCGTGCTGCCGGGTACTTCGAAAGAATCGAACCGCAATGCGATGGAGATCATCAGTAAGAATACCATCTTTACCAATGTGGCTCTCACCAAAGACGGCGACGTCTGGTGGGAGGGTATGACGCCGGAAATCCCCGAGGGTATTACCGACTGGACCGGCCAGCCCTGGACTCCCGATTGCGGTCGAAAGGCTGCGCACCCGAATGCGCGCTTTACGTCTCCGGCGACGCAGAATCCCGCTATTGATGAAAACTTTGACAACCCCAACGGTGTGAAAATCAGCGCATTCGTCTTCGGTGGCCGTCGCTCGACGACTGTGCCGCTGGTTTTTCAGGCAGTGAACTGGAACCACGGTGTCTATTTCGCGGCAACCATCGGTTCAGAGATGACCGCAGCAGCTGCAGGAACCATCGGTCAGGTGCGGCGCGACCCGTTCGCCATGTTGCCATTCTGCGGTTACCACATTGCAGACTATTTTAACCACTGGCTGCAGATGGGCCGTAACTTAGGCAATCCACCACGGATGTTCTTTGTCAATTGGTTCCGCAAGGATAACGATGGCAAATTCATCTGGCCGGGGTTTGGCGAGAACACCCGCGTACTCGAATGGATCGTTGACCGGGTGCACGGCAAGGGTACTGCGACCGAAAGCCCGCTCGGCTGGATGCCGCGCTATGAAGAAATGGACTGGGAAGGTCTTGCCTTTACGCGCGAGCAGTTCAACCAGCTCATGACAATTGACACGCGCCTGTGGAAGAACGAAGTGCTGCAGCACGAAGAGTTTTTTGACAGCATATACGATAAGCTTCCGAAAGAACTCTTCTGGATTCGCCAGCTTTTGCTCTCAAGTCTCTGGCGCTCGGGCGAAAAATGGCTCGTTGGCGGTAACCTCGGCATTACCACCCGCGCCAGCGACGCGTAAGCGTGCTCGCGATAACAGATTACTTTAGCAGAGCGAAGACAGGCTCCGGTAAACGGAGCCTGTTCTTTTTTCTGCTCCTACAGCTGCTTACCTGTAAGGGCAATGAAGTGGCGCACAGCGCGGCGGCTCAGTGGCTCGCTTTGCCGGCAGAGCTGCAGGGCGAAGTGCAGGGCATGCCACCGCACTGGTCTGTGCAAGGCACAGGTGGGGCAGTCTCTGCGGCAAATCCGCTGGCAACGGCTGCGGGTATTGAAGTTTTGCAATCGGGCGGCAATGCCATTGATGCTCTGTTGGCAGTGCAGTGGGTACTTGCGGTCGTCGAGCCGCAGTCGTCAGGTTTGGGCGGCGGGGGATTTCTGCTTTATTACGATGCACGAACGCAGGCTGTCTATGCTCTCGATGGTCGCGAGGAGCAGCCTGCGGCTGCCCCGGCAAATCTTTTTCTCGATGTAGCGGGGCAGCCCCTGCCTTTTGCCGAGCGCATCGCCGGTGCACGCGCCGTGGGTGTGCCGGGCACGGTCGCGCTGATGGACTATGCGCTGCGTCGCTTTGGATCCGGAAAACGCAGCTGGCAAGACTTGTTCAGCCGTGCGATCGCGCTTGCGCAGAATGGTATCCGTGTTTCACCGCGCCTGGCGCAGGCAATGCTGCTCAACCGCGAGCGGCTTCTGAAACAGAATGGCGGCACATCCGTTTATCTGCGCAGCGGGCAGCCCTACCAGGTGGGAGAAGCGTTTTACCAGCATGACCTGTCGGCAACGCTGCGCAGGCTTGCAGAGAAAGGCGCTGCTTACTTTTACACGGGTGCAATTGCTGCTGATCTTTTGGCCACCGTGCAGGGCAATGCAACGTACCGCTCAGCGATGACTGCCGAAGACCTGTCGGGTTACCGTGTCGCCGAGCGCAAAGTCGTAAGCGCACGAATTGGACCTGCCACCCTCTACACGTTGGGAGCGCCCGCCTCTGGCGCAACCGTGCTGCAGATGCTGAAGGCAATGCCAACAGCAGGGCAGGGGGACGAACAGTTGTTACTGTCTTCGCTGCGTGCGGGCAGGACCGCTTTCCCCGAACGCGAAAAGACGCTCGAAGATCCTGACTTTGCCGCAGCGCGTATGGCCGGCGAGAATACTCACGAAGCGAACAATACCACGCACGTATCGATCATCGACGCGGCAGGCAACGCGGTGAGCTATACTTCTTCCATCGAAACAGGTTTTGGCGCTGCGCTCGAAGTGCGTGGCCGTGGTTTTGTGCTGAACAACCAGTTGAGTGATTTTAGCGCGTTGCCCGGCAAAGTGAACTCGGTGGAAACAGGAAGAAGAATCCGCAAGACTGCACTCAACGACGATGCGCGCACACCCGGCGGCAAACGGCCCCGCAGCTCCATGTCGCCGCTTATCCTGCGGTTTGACGACGGCAGAATCGTTGCGCTGGGTAGCCCGGGCGGTCCGACAATTGTTGGCACGGTGGCGCTGACTGCTGCCCGCGTACTCGCCGGTCAAGAACTGCAGCAGGCGATTAACGCACCGCGTGCGCTGATGATGCCCCACGGCAAGGCGCTCATCGAATTGCCGCTGCGGCGAAACAAAGCGTTCTTGCAGGCATTAACGCGGGCAGGCATCGAGGCTGACCTTCAGAGAAAAACCATTTCACTCGGTTCCGTGCAGGCAGTCGATTGTACTCCCGCAGCGCAGCAAGATCGTACACCCGCGCCGGAAAATCCCCACAGTATGATGTGTACCGCTGCGAGTGATCTGCGACGCGAAGGCCTGGGGCTCGTACCGCAAATCAGGGTGGATTAGAAAGTGCAGCATCTTGTCGCCGCCGATTTCTGGGTGATTGCAGCGTACTTTTTGCTCACCTTCGGCGTGGGAGTTTTCGCTCTGCGCCGCCGGCATGAGACCACAGAGGACTATTTTCTCTCCGGGCGTGCTCTGCCGTGGCATCTTGCCGGGCTTTCCATGGTGGCAACGACATTTGCCGCCGATACTCCGCTCGCGGTAACCGGCATTACCATCGAGCGCGGCATTGCCGGAAATTTTTTTTGGTTGTCGCTTATCCCCTCAGGCATTCTGACGGCGATTTTTTATGCAAGGCTGTGGCGGCGTTCAGGCGTTATGACCGATGCCGAATTTGCAACGCTGCGCTATTCGGGCAAGCCTGCGCGCTTTTTGCGTCGCTTTCGCGCGCTTTACCTCGCAGTGCCGGTTAACCTGATCATCATGGGCTGGGTGACGACCGGCATGGCGAAAGTGATGCATGTGCTTTTCCAGTTTCCGACCTGGCAGACGCTGGGAATACTCTATGCATTTACCGTGCTCTACATCGTGCTCTCGGGCCTGTGGGGTGTTGTTATCACCGACGTGCTGCAGTTCTTAATTGCGATCACCGCGTGTATTGTGCTCGCCATCATTGCCACCGGCCATGCCGGCGGGCTCGAGCAGTTGTGGCAGAATGCTGAAAAGGCACTCAAGCCAGGTGCGACTGAAATTTATCCATGGTATTACGCTGGTCCCTTTTATGTCGTCGTGGTCTGGCTCGGCGCGCAGTGGTGGGCTTCGTGGTACCCCGGCTTTGAGCCCGGCGGCGGCGGCTACGTCGCTCAGCGTTTGCTTTCAACCCGTAATGAGAACCACGCCGTTGCCGCAGCGCTGCTCTTTAACGTACTGCATTTTGTCGTGCGTCCCTGGCCCTGGATTATCACTGCGCTCGCTGCAGCAATCGCGCTGCCGCAGGGGGCTGATAAAGAACTCTTGTATCCGCAGGCGATTCTCGCCTGGATGCCGGCGGGTCTCAAGGGGCTGATGGTCGCTGCGTTTCTGGCTGCTTTTATGTCCACAATTGCGACGCATCTTAACTGGGGAGCGTCGTATATTCTGAACGATGTCATAGCCGGTACGCGTCTAGCTCCGCAGAGCCGCCGTGGCGAAATGCTGGTATCGCGCGTAACCATTGTTGCGCTTGCGGTATCGGCAGTCGGAGTTTCTTTTCTAATGAGTTCGGTCAGCGCGGGCTGGGAGCTTATATTGAGCATCTCTGCTGGCACCGGTCCTGTGTACCTGCTGCGCTGGTACTGGAAGCGCATCAATGCGCTGAGTGAAATCAGCGCAATGGCAGCTGCATTTATCTTCTCGCTGCTGATGACCAGGCTTGATCTGCCGCAGGAAATACGGCTCTGCCTGGTTGCACTCCTCACTACTATATTTTGGCTGCCTGTGACACTGCTTACTCGCCAAGAACGAGCCGAAAAACTGGCAGAATTTGATAAACTGGTGTCGCCGCGCCGCTGGACGGTGCGCGAGATTGTGCTTTTTCTGGCTGCAGTCGCCGTGATTTACAGCGCGTTCTTTCTGATTGGCGAACTGCTGCGGCAGAACTGGTATGCAGTGTCTCTGAATGCGCTGGCATTCTCTGTCGCGCTGGCCGTAACCTATAAAGCGCTCAATAGGCGGGTCAGTTGAGCAGAATGCTCTTGTGCGTGCTGGCAAAGTGGCGGTAAACTCCACCTTTTTCCATCAGGCAACGCCGCCAAAGATTGTAACCGTCATCGTGGAAGATGAGCTCCGGCCGCGCATCGAGCAGAATCCAGCTGTTGGAGCGCAACTCGTACTCGAGCTGTCCCGTTGACCATCCGGCATAGCCGTAGAAGCGTCGGTAGCGGTACTTCTTCTGCGTCAGCAAAGGCAGCAAATCGTCGGAGCTCTCAAAATAGACACCTTCGATAATCGGCTCGCCGGCGGCAAATTCATCTGCGTCATGCAGCAGCGAGCGGTGTTCGGGATCAACCGGGCCGCCGAAGAGAAGAGGTTTATGCCTGCGTGCCTCGCCCGGCAGGGGATGGTTGAGGACGAGTCCCAGAGAACCGCGGCTGTCGTGGTCAACGAGGAATACGACGCTGCGGTTGAAACTTCCGTCGAGTATGGCCGAACTGGCAATGAGTAACTTACCTTTCAGATTTTCCGTCATTTAATTGTGAATGGCCTTCAATTGTTCTATGAGCGCCAACTGCACGTACTGGTTGAGCGCGCGCGTGTCTGCCGTTTCATTGCTGTATTTTCGCACTATCTGCGTTGCTGCGTTACTGATTTCACCGGAGAGAAAACTCTGGGTAATTTCGGGTAGTTTGCGTGTCATCGAATATAGCCGCTTTGCCCGCTGCGCAATATCCGCGTCAACCTTTTCACTGAGCTGCCGGCGAGAGTCGCCGAGCTTGATATTCCAGAGCTCAGCATACTTGCTGATCATTTCCATGGCGTTCTTACCGCCGATGAGTCGGGTTTCTGCCATATTCAGTGCCCGATGCCAGTCAGTGTCCGCGCTGCTGGTGGCAATTTTGGCCGGAGCTTCTTCGCTCCTTGCAGGACTAGCCGGTTCGCTTCCAATGATGCCCAACAGAGTCGCCAGCCAGCGCAGGAACGGATAGCGGTAGAGAAACGGCAACTCAGAGCGCACCGAGGCAAAGATATCGCGGCGAACCAGCTCGAGCAGCGAATGTACAGGGCGGAAAATCACCCTGTCTTTGCCTGTCAGGAAATACAGTTCCTGCAGATTGGCGCTGATCGGATGCCGGCTCACGATGTGAAACGCATTCAGGATTGCCTGCGGGTTCTGCAGCAATGTCGTGAACACAGGTTCATTAGCCTTCACATACTTCTCCACGTCCTCTGCGAAGAATTCGTCGAACTCCATGGATGAACGGCTCTCATTGCGAATCATCAGTGCATACCACATCTTGCGAAAACGGGCGAGCATTTCGGCCCTCACGCGTTTGCGTTCGGATTCGAAGAAGATCAGCAGTGCCTCGCGGTGGATAAAGAATTCTTCTTCGTTCATCCGAAAGCGCAGAAGGGCCGGTAGTAGCTCACGCTCATCAGCCTGAAAAATTGTGTATTCGGTGAGCATATCCTGTACGACAAGCTCAATCTCGGATTGATTGAGCAGCGACGCCATGATCTCCAAACCGGCGCTGCCTTTGACAACCCGTTGTACGATACCTTCGCGGTTAAGCAGCGCGGGGTAATCGGCCATCATATTGAGCAATTTCAGCGAATTTTCGCGCAGGCGGTCTCTATTGTTTTTTTCAGATTCGAGCCATGCCTCGTAACCCTTGAAGGCCTCTACCAGCCGCGCAGCCTGAATAAGCGTGGACATACCGCGCTTGTCCTTGTCTATCATGAAGTAGGCGGCCAGGCGGTTTGCCAGGTTTACCATGTAGAGCGGCACTTCCGATTCACTGTGCGACAGGAGACGCATGATGCGCTCTACGTTCGTGGTCTTCTGTGGCATGATGTTCTGCATATCTTTCACCAGATCTTCGGCGAGGCGGTTTTGAGCCGAGTTGGCGATGACATTGCGCAATTTCAGCAGGCAAATCTCGAGCAGCATATCGATCGTACCTGCGGTCGCGCAGACTGCCTGCATAACATCGCCGAACCGAAACAGAATGAGGCGCTTTTCTTCCTTTAGACGGTGGTTCGCCCCGCTGGAAATTTCTGAAACTGCGATATCGACGTGGTTATTCGGCAGCAGGAACTTGCGAACCATGTCTTCGTCAGGAAAAGGCATTGCCGAATTGGAAAGCATCTGTCCGTAGTATTCCTCAAGGAACAGCGCGGCAGGGTCGGTAAGCCGAATACGCAATACCTCGCCGCCCTCGACATCAGCCTCGATGAACTTCTTCTCGCGCAGAGGAAAGGCGGTCTGCGTAATGAGGCGGCGAACGTTGGGCAAGGTCTTTAGCTTTGCGATATTCTCATCGCTGCCGCGCGACAGAAGAAAATCCGTCAGACGGGTCGTCGAGAAAGCGATCGTATCGTTTTGCCTCGCATAACGCGAGTAGGATTCCAGCATCAGCGCTTCGTCTTCTAAAAGCGGAATGCCGCGCGCGAAGTCGCGAAATTGCTGTTCGTCCAGGTCGATATAGAACGGCTTTTGGGCAGTGGACACTGCTTTGATTATCGGCCTCCAGGCAGGATATTTGTTACCATGTAGCGATAGGATAAAGATCTCATATATTGAGGGGCAGGGGAGCTTAGGGGAGCGTCACCCAGCGAGGGTCAATGGCGTAGATTCCCGGCATGGCAAAATCACCCAGCGCAGCGAGACGACTTAAGCCAAGCGGCAAGCCCGCGCGCGAAAAGAGCGACTCGTGCACTGCTGGCAATATAGTTACGTGAAGCGGCGCCAGATCCGACAGGCCCAGCTTTGCCCGGACTGCCGCAAGCGCGTCCGTGAGGCCACCCTGCTGATCAGCCAGACCAAGGG
Organism: uncultured Turneriella sp.; assembly: GCA_964408405.1. Lineage (GTDB taxonomy): Bacteria > Spirochaetota > Leptospiria > Turneriellales > Turneriellaceae > Turneriella. The sequence continues at coordinate 79,903 of CAYOZO010000001.1, read as the reverse complement.
TGACGGCTCGTTTGCCCGAATATACCCTGCCTGAGGCGAGCGGTCGGATTTTCTCCTGTCCTGTACCCCGGCCGTGCGCCACATCGCGCAGAAACTGTTCATAGATTTCCTGCATATTCGCGGCGAGCTGTTGCCTTTGCGCGGGCGCGAAATCAGCAAATGCGGAAAACAAGGGAGCAATATTCCTTCTGGGCGCGCGATCGACGCTGACGCCCCATTTGCTGAGCATCGGAGAGACATTGAATTTGCCGCCCACCACGCCTATCGACCCTGTGATGGTTAGGGGGGTTGTAAAGATACTTTCGCCTGCCGCCGACAGATAGTAGCCGCCCGATGCCGCGACGTTACCCTGCGAAACAATCACCGGTATTTTCATCTTGTCTTTCTTCTTTTTACCTGTACTCCGGGCTTCCTTGCCTTCGGTTGCAGTGTTGTCCAATCTGGTACTCTCCAACCGGTGTGTTGCCAGCATCCATTCGCGCCAAAGCAGCTGTGAAACCAGCGCTGAGCCGCCCGGGGTGTTGATGCGCAGCAGGGCTGCATCAAAGCGGCCACCGCGTAATTCGTCGCCGACACCTTCATAATCGTGCCAGTTGATTGTTCCGGGGCGCGGTCGGTGGCTTTCGACGATATTACCTTCGGCAACGATAAGCGCAACCCGGCGCGGCCTGCTAAAAGGAAATAGCCTGAATGACCGGGCGCGGACGAGCGAAAGCGTCTGCGGCAGATCGCGAATAGGGGTTTTGTCCGAAGACCTAAGCCAGTCAGTGTATTCTTGCCAAGATGCAATCCCCTTAAGCAGACCGGCTGCAGTTGCGGCGGTCGCAGAAAGCAGTTGCGGTCTGTCTTTTTTTGCCAGCGCGGGAGCTCGGCCTGAAATCGCCGAAAAAAACTCAGCCTCAAGGTCTGCCACGAGTTCTTCTGTCTGCTGCCTTGCAGCGCGCGACATATTGTTGCGCGTGAAGATCTCGGCCGCGCTCTTGAAATCTCCCACCGACAAGAACTGCGGCTTCACGCCGAGCTTGTTGAGCATCGAGAACATGAAGAGCGATTCGCTGGTAAAAGGCGAGAGGTCAAATGTGGCAGCTTCAGCCGCGTAGATAAATTCGCAGCCGGTCGCGATGTAGAGCGATATCCGGTCATCGGCGATAAGCCAGCACGAAGTACGAATTCCCTGTTCACGGGCAGATTCCAAAAGACGCCTGAGCTCCCACGCCTGCGCCCAACCCAGGTTGTGCGATTCGATTGTCAGCGCAATATGTTTGATCCGAATGCGCCCGGCGGCAAAAGACCGGATGACTGACTGCAGTTCGAGACAGAGCAGATAGAAACGGTCGCGGCTTGGCTTGAGCATTGCCCAGATGCCGTGTGAAAGCGGCGCTTCGGAAAATTCGCCTCGCACGGCCAGTTGCAGCACGAACGGGCGGTGCAGCGCACGCAGCCTGAATCCTGCATAGACGATGAGGCGCAGGGGTTGCAATAAGACGAGCAAGAGAGCGCGGAGCATGGTTTCAAATACACTGTAAGACAGGGCGAAAAGCCGCAAAAAAGGTGACGCAGCCGGCAGATTCTCCTCGAGTGTCCCTACCGAATAGTCGATAGTCTCGTGTGGGGATTTCAGCAGCGACAATTGTGGTGGCCGCTCGCCCAAGGCAAAACCTGATGCGTGGATTACTTCTTCCTCTCATAATCACCCTCGTATGTTGTGCCAGCAAGGCGACCCGTCTGCCACCGGGCGCGGATAAGGCGCTCGAGCGTGTCCGGCGAAATGTGGAGACATTTCCCGAAGGCGCGGATAAACAACTGCCACAGCTCAAAAAGCTCGTTTCAGAAGGCGTCACGCTGAGCGCCTGGTCTCGGGATTTTGCGCGTGGCAGCGCTATTCTGCTTGAGTTCGAATCGGCCGAAAATCTGGCGCAGGCTGAAGTATCCGTCAACAATCGGCCGCTTAACCTTTCGCGCAGCGAGTCAGGAGTATTCGCCCTCTTCGCCAATTCACCCGATAGCAAGCGCAAGGAGAACCGCGTGATACTAAGGCGCCCTGGCGCAACGCCGGCGGAATTTGTCTTACCCGTCGTCAGCAAAGAGTATCCGGTATCTGTGTCGCAGATGACGGTGAACAAGTTCTCTAACCAGACCAAGCCGATGAGCCAGGAGACTATCAACGCCATCGAAGAAGGAAGGAAAAAGAAACTGAAAGCGCTTGTTTCGGCATCGGGTAATCTGCTCACGGGAGATTTTCGTTACCCGCGCGACGAGCACAAGATCACTTCGCCGTTTTTCATCAAACGCGTCTATGAGCGTTTCAAGCTCGTGAAGGGCAGAAAAAAGAAACTTCCCGGCAAAACTTCTTATCATGGCGGCACAGATCTCAAGGGGGCGAAGGGAGCTCCCATTTTTGCCATCGCAGACGGAGTCGTGAACCTGGCCGAGCATCTTTATTACGAAGGCAACATTGTGATTTTGGATCACGGTAATGGAGTGATCAGCGGGTATATGCACCAAAGTGAGCTTTTGGTCAAAGAAGGCGAAAGGGTTAAAGCGGGGCAGCTGATCGGGCGTAGCGGCGACACTGGAATGGTTACCGGGCCACACCTGCACATCTTTTTGCTGATTCATGGCGTCAAAGTTGATCCGCTGAGTCTTTTGGTGCTGCCCATTCGGCCCGGGCGCTGATGGAGAGCGGCCAGACAGAATTTGTCGTCATACTGCTGCTAGCGGTCGTATTTCTTGCGGCAGGAATTTTTATCGGCGTGCGCATCAGCAGCCTGCGCGCCGAGGCGAAGTTTGTTTCGATTTTGCAGCAAAAAGAAGCGGAGTGGGGGCAGAGCGCCGAAGCAGAACGGCGCCAGGCACTCGCCAAATCGCGGCAGGTAATCGGCGGCTCGTTCAGCGAACAACTTGCCCCCTATCTGCCCGACTTCCCGTTTGACCCGACCGAAGCGCGTTTCATCGGCAAACCCGTGGACTTTGTCGTCTTTCGCGGCCTTGCTGCCGGTGCGGTCGACGAAGTGGTTTTTGTCGAAGTGAAATCGGGAAAGAGCCGTCTCAGTCGAAACGAAAGTTCAATTCGGCAAGCTGTTACGGCAGGCCGTGTCAGCTTCTTCGAGTATCGCGTACCAGGTGGGATTACCAGCGAACCGGGCGATTAACCCGTAATCGCTGCAAGTACCGCACCGCGCACGGTCTGCCAGACCTGCTCAAGCGGTAGTCCGCGTTCAATTTCGAAGGTGATCGTGGGTATTTGCCTTTCCCAGCCGGCATAGGTGCCAAGTGAACCCGGTGTCGGATAGCCAATGTCTTCGGTGATTTCATAGGGCAGCGCGGCATGCATTCTCTGGGCGTAACCGTGCGCTGGCCCGTTGACGTTGAACATGGGTTTCCACGAGTGCAGCGACAGGATAAACTCAGGTTGGAATTCGGCAAGAATCTGCAGCAGGAGTTGGGTTTCGCTCTCGGAACCCGCAGCAGGTCCGGAGTAGTATTTTTCGCCTCGTGCGTTTTGAACCCAGTCTTTCGTTGGCATGTTGCGGTTGAGATCGACCGCGTTGCCGTTATGGCGCGAAAATGACAGCAAACCGTCGGGATTCAGGACCGGTATGAAGAGCAGATCGCACGGCAACCCGGCTACTTGCCCGGTGGCGACATATTCATCGTAAAAGCCCGCCGTTGCCGCAATGCCTTCTGTTTCGTTGCCGTGTACGCCACCTAAGAAAAAAACGCGGGAGCCCTTGCCGGTAAAACGCGCGCCATAGATCGGACGGCCGGACGCCGAAAGGCCCAGCGTATCAAGAGTTTCGAACTTGGCCAGCACGGCCTCGGGAGCAGCAAATTGTTCAGATGGTTTTACCTCGTCTGCCATTGTTTATCCTCGGGCGAGCAGCCGTTGTTCCTGTAGCAGGCGTGCGTTCCGCAGCGTGTTAAAGAGCAGCATGGCGATTGTCATCGGCCCCACGCCACCGGGTACCGGCGTATAGAATGCCGCCCTTTCCTCTGCAATTTTCAGTTCGAGATCGCCGGTTACTTTGCCGTCGATGCGGTGCATGCCCACATCTATGACAATTGCGCCGGGCTTCATTGCCGTAAGATCAACAACTCCGCGTACGCCGGTGGCGCTGACGATGAGATCTGCCGAACGTATGAAATCCCCCAGGTTACGCGTACGCGAATGGCAGATGCTCACGGTCATGTTGAGACCAGAGAGCAGAAGTTGCGCCATGGGTTTACCCACAATATTAGAGCGCCCAACTACGACTGCATGTCTGCCTTCGAGATTGTGCTCACTCCGCTCGCGGCTTAGCTCCCGCAGCATCAGCGCCACGCCTGCCGGTGTGCAGGGCAGGGTAGTCGGCAAACCAGCAAAGAGGCGACCCTGGTTCAGGTAATGAAATCCATCGGCGTCTTTTTCAGCGACGATTGCCTGGAGTATCTGCTCTTCGTTGAGGTGTTTTGGTAAGGGGAGCTGCACCAGAATGCCGTGTATGTTGGAATCGTTGTTAAACTCGTGGATCTCCGCAATAATTTCTTCCTGCTTAACGGTAGCCGGTAGCCGCACGATGCGCGAGGTAAATCCGGCCTCCAGGGCTGCTTTTTCTTTGCCGGTGACATAGATCTGCGAGGCAGCATCGTCGCCTGCCAGAATCACTGCGAGCCCGGGTTTGACGGCGAGTTTAGCTGCTTCACGGGCGACATCAGCGCGCACCAGCCCCGCTAATTTTTTGCCCATAAGTTTCTTGCCGTCGCTCCATTCAGAAAGGGAAAAATTTGTCTGGGGGAGTGCATCAAACAGTGCCACGGCGCACGAAACCTAAAGCTTCGACAGGCTTACAATCATTCGACGGGTTCAAGCCTCGAGCTTGCCTCAATCCTGCATTGTATTGTGCGACAGGCAGCCTGCAAGCGAAGATAGGTCTTTCAGACAGCCCTAAATAGCAATTCGAAGGGTATTGCCTGTATATGCGGGCGAGCGTAAATCTTGTGCTGGAACAATGGACGCAGGTCTTCGTCAGGATACGATTTGCCTGCCTGCTTTTGCAGGATGCGAGAAAGCCGCCACGCATCTCCCGCCTCTTTCTGCCGCAGCACGCTTACGAAGTGTCCGTGAAATACTTCGGTGGAAAAATCCTGCGATTCCATAATCTCGCGCAGTGTGCGGCGAGTGAAGTCGCGCACGGCCGTGGCGTGCGAGTCGCCGTGCAGGTTTTGCAGTCGGCTGAAGTTGGCAATGTCGGTGACAATCACGGCAAAAGGTTCCTGCGCGCGGGCGAGCTGTTCTTCGCAGGCTGCGATGAAATTGCGTATCGCCATGACAGGATTATTTGCGTGCGAGAGCGAACTGGTTGCGTGGTCGCGCAGTTTCGATACGTGGTTTTGCAGCACGTACTGCGTGATGATAGTGCCGAGCGTGTCCACTCTCTCTGTATCCTGGTCTGCAATGAAGGCGATACCGAGAAACTCGCGCCGGTGCAGAATCGGGTGCGCCCAGACCTGCCGGTAGCGGCCCAAAAAGCTGAAACTTTCGCTCCCGTCAAAGTCGGTAGTGGTGAATGCGCGCTGGCCTTGCTTAATTTTCTCGAGAACCGCCTCGACCAGAGGCACTTCGAGATGCTGTATTGCGTCGCGCGGAAAACCTGTGGAGAAATGCGCCCTAAGAAAAAAATCCTCGCGCAGCATCAAGAGCAGCGGAGTTTCCGGAAAATGCTGCAGCATTTCATTCTCGAGTGCAGCTTTCAGCGGTTCATGATTATCGAGCTCACCCAGCGCGATGGAAAAATCGCGCGCGTACGTGCGATATTTTTGCGCGCGCTGAAGACTTTCAATCCTCTGCTCAGCGCCCGCGACGAGTCGCAGTTGAGCTTCCATGGCGCCGAGCAGTTCGCCGCAGATCTTGAGATAGAAAAGATCGTCGTCGGAAAATTTCGCCCGGCCTGCGGGGGGATTAATGAATATGACGCCGCGCAGCTCTTCGTAGCGAAAGACAGGCGCAGCATAGCGCGCTCCACTGGCGCTTAATAGTTTAGCCTCATTTTCGGGCAATGAGCCAATGATATCGTCGGTGAAAACAATGCGGCGTGTTTCGGTAAGCTCGCGGCAGAGACGGCTCTTGCCGGAAAATGAATAGTCGCTTGCCAGCGTAAAACCAAGCGCATGCATCAGATGCATTCGGCCATCATCTTCCATGAAGATCGCGATGTTCTTGGCGCCGAGCTGTGCCATGAGCGAGTAAGCAATCACCTGCCAGAGATCGGCTGCCGAACGGACAGAGCCAAACTCTTTGTAGATTTCGATCAGATTAAGTATCGCATCGAGTCGTGCCTTGTGCCCCGCTGATTCCGGAAATTCGCTTAAGCCTGGCAGCGCGCTCGGCGGGGGAGTTTTCTTTTCGGGCGTTCCGGTTTTTTCTGTGGCCGGCTGCTGCCCCTGTATGGCACCTCCCGTCGCGCCGGGACGCAGCTCTAAGCCGAGATCAAGGCCGCAGTTTTCCCGAGTCTCCTTGGAAAAATCGCTGGCGCGCTCGCGTAAACCCATGGGCTATAGCCCAAGCTTGTCCATAATCTTCTGGTAAAGCTTAAAATATTCCGATTGGGCAAACTTTTCAATCACGTCGTCCGGCAGCTCGCCGAGCAGGTTATCGAGGTAACTCATCACCGACTTGAGTTCTTCTGTGTCAGGTGCCGGGGCTGCCGCGGGCGCTGCAGCCTGGCTATCTTCGTGGATTAGTGTGGCTGCGTCAAGGTCCTCTTCAAATACGGTTGCAGGTTTGTCGGTCTGATCCGCCAGGCTAGGTTCTGCAGGAGAACCGTCGAGCGGCGACAAGCCCACCATAGGGGCTTCGGGCGTTACCTCGTGTGCGTCAGCCGCAATGCCGTCGAGTTCATCGGCAGACAGCGCGATGGGGCCTTCGTCTTCCTCTTCCGCAGTCGCTTTTGCGTCATCGCTTTGCTGTGCGAAAGCTGCATGTTCCTCGTCCGTCGTGCCTTCGGGCGCGCCGGCATCGGAATCTGCAGCACCAGGCTCCCCTGGCTCGCTACCTTCAGCCATCTGGTCAACGTCGGCATAGCGGCTGTCGAAATCGGGTGCTGGTTCTGTCGGGGCAGGGGGGGGCTCTTCAGGTACGGCGGTTGCCGCAATGCCGTCGAGCTCGTCGGCCGAAAGCGCAATCGGTTCATCTTCGTCGCTGTCAAAGAAGCCCTTGCTTTCCTGAACAGGCGGAGCTTCTTCAACTGCAGGCATTTCTTCTTCAGGCGTTTCGCCTGCATCCATGAGAATGCCGTCGAGCTCTTCATGCGACAGCGCTATCGGCTCTTCGTCCTCAACAACATGACTTTCCTGCTGCGCCTCTTCCGTCAGACGGACTTCGTCGCTTGGTGCGCTCTCTTCTTCGGGGGCAGTACTCAGTATGCCGTCGAGTTCTTCATCGGAGAGTGTTATGGGTTCATCTTCGTCGCTGTCAAAGAAACCGCCGCCTTCGGCGCGCTCCTGCGGCTTCAGTTCTTCTGTCACAGCGTCCAGGGGCGATGCGGTGTCATCGATGAGCGTCAGCTCGGGCTCTTCGTCGAGCGTGAGTATTTCGTCTTCTGGTGAATGCGGGGCTAGTTCAGGCGCGCTCTCTGCATGACCGGCTTCCGCATCCGCGAGAATATGATCGAGTTCGTCGTCAGAAAGCGCGATCGGCTCTTCTTCGGTGAGCGCCGGTTCGTCCGGAGCCGGAGTAGGCTCTGCGACGGCTGGCTCGTAAGAGGCGAGCGCAGACTGCTCTTCGCTAATATCGGCCGGTGGCAGGGGGAGCTCCCCGCCTTCTTCTTCCAGCAAAATTTCGTCGAGATCTTCGTCAGAAATGGCAATGGGCAGTTCGTCGTCGTCAAATGCGGATTCCTGCGTGGAAATCGTCGCGGCGGCATTCTGGGCAGCGCCCGATGTGCCATCTAACCCCTCGACCTCCGTGTCTTCGGGTTTGCTATCGTCCGTCCGTGGACTTGCAAACCCCTCGACCTCCGTGTCTTCGGGTTTGCTATCGTCCATCCGTGGACTTGCAAACCCCTCGACCTCCGTGTCTTCGGGTTTGCTATCGTCCATCCGTGGACTTGCAAACCCCTCGACCTCCGTGTCTTCGGGCAACGGCGGGGGAGCGAGTACCTCGTCTTCAGGCGCGACCGGGAAATCCGGATGAAACTCTTCTTCAGTCGCTGGCCCCATCTCGAGTATGCCATCGAGCTCTTCATTGGTGAGAGCAATCGGACCGTCATCTTCATCCGCTGCTGCCTGGATAGCGCTCAAGGGCGGTTGAGGCTCAAGGTCATCGGAAGAGAGTATTTCGTCTATATAAGCATCTTCAGGGTGCGCCTCGCTGCTTGCGGCCGCGGAAATTACCTGCTCCTCATTGAGGTCTTCGAGCGTGGGAGAGACGGGTTCTTCTGGTTGCTTCTTATCTTCCGCTGAATCATAGAGAACTACAAAGGAGTCTTCTCCTTCTTGTGTTGCCAGGTTACCATGAATGCCGAATTCATCGTCCCGGACCTGCTTCTTCTCCGCCACAGCCTCTGACATTTTTATACCCCATTAATTATCGGTTCATTAGGCGCACAATCTTAAATTAGGGGGAGATGCGCTGTTTGCATGCGCTTGTCTCTGCGGGCAGCTCAGCAAACAGACCTGAGGAATTTTCCCTCGGCAGAGTGCAGGACCGCCGGCTTAGTGCACCGAGCGACCACAAGAAGAACAAGTGTTCACAGAATATGAACACCATGTTTACTTTTTTGGCACAACTGTGAGCATGGGTGTCATTTTTCATCGGGGAGAGCTATAGGCTCGGAAAAAGGGAGAAGCGTGAACAAAGACCGTAACTTTCAGCTAAATCGACCACTCGTGTTGGTTATTCTTTTGTTATCTTCGCTCGGCTGGGTGGCTTGTAAGCCGAGCGAGCTGGAATTTCAGGCATTTGAACCTAAATCAGAAACGGCGCTGGCGGATCTGTTTAAAGATACTCCCGCGATCAGAGCGGCTTTTTCTACCGTTAATCCCAATGAATTCAACCGCCGCCTCGATAAGCTGATGCAGTTTGATCCGGTTATGGGGGTCAAAACCATGCATGCGCTCGGGGCGCTTTCTAAAGATCGGCCGGCGCTCCCACAGTTGGCTGATTCGGTATCCTCTGTTATTGATCGCTTTGCCCGCTACTACCAAGCGACGCCTGCGCGGCAGGCCGAGTACAACGCCGCTATAGATCTGGTAAACCGCCTGCTTGACGTTGACCCGAAGGCCATTACTGACGGCGCCTATCTGTTGGCGCGCATTGTGCGTTATGCCGGCGAGAGCGAGCCGCTCTTTCCGCTCAGCGTCACTCACCCCGATGTAACGCGTGTCAACGAGTACCATTTCCCCGAGCTTTCGACCTGGAAGGTGTGCGACGACTCGGGTTCGGTATTTCTCAATTCGAAGCCGGAATCGGACATTACCGATCTCGAAGGGCGGGATGCGCTCTGGAGCCTTTACGATATTCTGCGCACCGGCTATTGCATTTATGCCAATCGTTCAGGTCCTCGGGTTGAGATCACCGGAGACGGTGTTGGCGCAAAGGCAGAAGCAGTGGTCTCCGAAAGCGTCATTACGGGTATCAACGTGACGAACCCTGGTTCGGGTTACACAACCGCCGTGGTGACGATTGACTCGTCGCCCGGACCTGGCTCTGGCGCCACTGCGACTGCGACCATATCGGGTGGGCAGATCACAGGCATTACGGTCACCGCCGGCGGCTCCGCATATGTTCCCAAATCGGACAACTCGCCGGGCGCTTTTATGCGTAATGCAACGGCGGTGCTCAAGAATTCGGGCGACATCGAGCTGCGTGTGCGCAACATCATTTACGATCTGCAAAACAAACTGGCGGATTACTCCGCGAGCGAAAAGACCATAGCCGACTGGACAGTCAATAACTCGAACGTTGTCTTTCAGGCGCAGACCGCCGTGGTGGATTATCTGATCGATCACGTCTATCCGATCACTCGCAAAGATTTTGTTTTTAATGACGGCAAAGAAGTGCTCGACCGCGAAGCCGAGCACCTGTCGATGCTGAACCCCGATGGCTCGACCGCAACGAACGATAAGTTTCTCACCGAATGGCTGCTCAAGTCGCTTTACCAGGACGCAGAAAAGCTCGATAACCTCGAGAACTTCTCGGATGTTGAAACCACAAGTTCGCTCTATGTTTTCGGTAAAGACATAGTGGAAAACGCCACCTATGGCGTGAACAATCTAACCTCGCGCTACCCGAAACCTGCGCTCAAGGCAAAGCTCATGACCGGTTCGGTCTATACCAGCAACACGGTGCCGCCGCAGGACACCAATTTCAGCGGACTACTCGCGAATGGCGGACCCCTTTGGCGCCTGACGCAATCGCAGTCCACGCAGGCTTATCTCAACCCATTCAGACAATTCATGGCCACTCGCGTCAACTCGCTGGTCAATGTACCTTCGACTTACAACAACGAATTTTTCCTCGAAGCGGCGCTCAAGAATTTCTACTACCACATTCTTGACCGCTACTATGACCAGACCAATTTGCAATGGGCGCTGACAGCCGAAGATGCACAGGCGTCGTTCGGCGATCCGGAGCGTAACCTGCAGAGTTACATTGCACAGATGCAGTATTCGATGCGCAATATGGCGATTCTGGATCGCACGGGTAAAAAGCCGGGGGATGTGGGCTTTAACAATGTACCGTATTTGACGGAGTTCCTTTATACAATTGCGGCGGCCAACGGCATAGTTGATCCGGTTAATGCGCCGGCGCAATTGACTTTGCAAGATTGCTTGAAGTCGATGGGGGCAACCGACATCGCCGATGACGGCATACGGACGATTACCATTGATATTATTTTGTTCAGTATTACGATGCATGCGCAAGTGACTAACATGGCGATTATGCACGACATACCAGCATCATCGCGCAATGACCAGCCGTATAGTGCGAGCCTTGGTATGTTTGCCTTTGAGCTATTAAGCCCAGGCCGCTTTATCCCACGTGCGGACAGCGATCTTTATGGTGGCGACACAGTTAATGGTAAATTTCGTGGCCGTTTTTCACCACACCAAGGAGATATTGAATCTACTAACCTCAAGACATCCAATTGGATGGTCTCAGAGTTTTCGTTGAGCGCATGGGAAGGCTACGGACCGTATTCGGTCAAGGGGCGGGCGCCTAATGGGAGTACCGTCAAATACGAGAATGATTACTATACAGATGGCTTTCGCGCAAAAATAGCTACCGGATATGAAACTTTCACCACAACGGCGATGGGCACAAATGCAGGTAAGGTTGGTGCGCTTAAAGCAGGCAACGGCAATTACCATATTTACGAGCGGATTTACCGACCACGCAATGCCGGTGACCCATGTTGGGCGGATTCCACAGCGGGTGGTTATTCCTATCCGCGGTATGGATATATAAGGCCCCAAAACGACCAAAATTATTGGAACATATCCAATTGTGCGAGCTGGCCGAAGGAGCGGATTGATTTTGATACCCGAGACGAGGCAATCCGTGCGAACATCGAATGGGTGCTTAAGTATAAGAAGTACATTTTTGTGATTCCAATGCATGGTTACACTGCACAAAATTATTTGCTCGTTCATCCGGGAGCGTCCTTTGCCGTGTTTAGTACGATCCATGGTAATGGTCTTTGGGGCGTGACCACAGGGCATCGTGCCTCCGATAATGGCATCTGGAACGTCAGCGGTGTCAACATGGGGGTTGGTTCGGGACACATGATTCCTAATTCTGGCGCTGGCTTTGTGACCGAATGCGACTCCTCCGGATCATGTCCGAGTTCTGATCCTGGCGTTGCTATCTCGCGAACGGTAAGGATGGGGGTACAATCCTTTACGGCCGGAGATTCAATGGTACTCCTCGAAATGAGTATGCGTCCGTGGGATGGCGCAGATCTTCTCGTTGATCTTAATCAGCAAATTTGGGACAGTCTCGGCAATGGACCAGTGACTCCAGCCATGATTAAAGATAACTTCGACTCGGTGCTTACTCTGGCTGAAGCGCGCTATACCTCATCTGACATCCTCTCCGGCGGCTTTAACGGAACCGAAACTAACATTGCCAAATTCCGGCAGTTCTATGATACGTATTTTCCCACAGACGAAACAACCTGTACGGGTGGCGTGCTCATTAATGGCGCGAATGCAGTACCAGATCTCTATGAAAATTATCTGAACGGTTGCGGCGTCACCGCGCGCGATCTGCCGCCGGTGCCAAAACTCAATCCTAATCCCAACACCTGCAATGAATTCGTGCAGACATCCTGTGTGCGCTATCCGAATGCCTTTGATGCGAACGGCAATGTCACCGGTTGGTACCAGTACACCGGGCCGTCTGATGGTAAATTGACCGGTATGCTCACACCGCTCATTGTCCTTTTCGGCACAATGCACGAAGACGGCGCGGTTATCAAGGTGACGGGGCAGGCCAACGATACCCTGACCGGGGTTTACTCGGCCGTGAAGTACACTGGTTCACCCATGGTAGCCGGCGACAATCGCGACAACGTCACCATACGCAACTTCTGTTACAACGGAGCGCCGGGTTGTACGACCGCAAACCTCGGCTATCGGGTAGAGCTCGATACACTCTTTACAATGCTCGCCTCGCTCAATGAAACCAAGAAGAACAGCGGCAACAACCTGCCGCAATACGATACCTCTGCGCTGACAAATATTCTGACCGAATCCGCTGCCGGACTGCGCAATGGCCTTTTGCCCAAAATCACGAACAACAAGTATGCGAACGTCGCGTACATTGACCCCCTGGTGCGCGACCTTGAGAGCATGATCTCTGATAACGTCCGTAAGGCAGAAGACAATTTCAAACTGACTTCGGGCACCGAAGTTTCGGCTTCGGGTATGAAAAACCGTGATCGCCTGCGTTATTTTGCCACCAAGAATGCGGTTAACCCGGAAGTTCAGGTGGAGAAAATGGTTATCGCTACGCCGGGTATTGTCCAGAAAAAATACCATGGCCTCGAAGCAGGCGATAAGGTATATATAACAACAACGGGCACTCTGCCGACTGGCCTTACTGCCGGAACCGCTGATGCAGGACCTTATTACTATGTGAAAGCGCCGGTGACCTCTGATACGTTCCAGCTGAGCTCAACTTCGGGCGGCCCGGCTATCGCCTTTGGGGGGGCCTCTGTCGGCACCCACAAGATCCACCCGGTTGTGTTCAGGACAAACAGGTTTGACCAGAGCGTGAATGGCACTCCTCTCAATGGCGTACCCATCAACATGATGAAAGAGTTCGTGAAATACCTGCGCTCGCTTGCCTCTGACGCAGAAGTGGTCGCTGCCATCAAAGCGGCAATCCCGATGCTCAACAATTATCTCAATTATGTACAGAATAGCACGTCGCAGATTACGCTCACCGACGAAGATATAGACCACATTGTTGATTTTATCCGCGACACGAACACCAACGGCGATTATAGCGTGGATAGCTTTCTCGACATGCTCGTTGCCACTAAATTGGATGATTTGAATACCCTGCGCTCGTTCAATTTTGAGCAGTTCAAAACTCTGGGTTCGTACCAGAGCGTTTTCGACGATATCAATGACAAGGTGAACAAGTATTTCGAGATCAACATTAAGAAAGACCTGCTCTACAGCCCGTTCATGCTCGGCGAACCGACCTGCCCGGGTGGTTCGCAAAATGGTTTTTACGACCACAACGAAAACGGCGTGTGGGATCCGGGAACCTTCACTTTTGTTTCTGCGGCCTATGCCGGAGCTTCGTCCTGGACGGATACGGCAAACGTAGGTGGTAGTTGTACGATCACGACACAGATACCGAACATTTACGACAAAGATTACTATATGTTCGATATGGGCGGGGTGGCGCGTAACCTGCAGAAGGCAGTGAACGATGTTACTGTATCTGATATCGACCAGACATTGGACTGGCTGTATGGCAGAACGCTGACCGGCTCACCGAGCGACGTTGTGTACGGCGCCAACCCAAATAACGGGGGAACAGTAGAGTGTTATATCAATTCGTCGGGTTCCGGTGGCGGCATTAATTTTGATCGGGAAATCAAGGCCTTTAAGAATTTGTTGCTCTGCCAGTTTTATAACAAGAAGCTTGAAGAGCCGCATTACGACCGCAATAACAACAACATTATCGAGGCGGGTGAATATACTGATATAAACAATAACGGCTTTTACGATGATAAGGCTTCGTCGTCGCCGGTAATGATGCGGCGTATGATTAACTATTACCTTGAAGAAGTTTTCATGCCGAAGTATGCTGAATTTATCCAGCCTGATCCGCTCAGCCCGAATAAAAACTACGTCAGCTTCGCTGCCAATGCTATCAAAGATCTGCTTTCGCCGACGATTTGCGATGCCAATGGCCTCAACTGCGGAGTGAATGCGAACTATGTGACGGCTGATCTTTTGCAGGCTCGATCGACATTCTACGCAAGTACCAACTTCACGTCGTCAGAACTCAAGTCCGTCAAGAACGTGATTGGAAACTTCCTTTATGACAGCGATACGAATACGTACACGGAGCTGCTGGCGCGCACAGGGCCGCATATCGTAACAGTACTGCAGGAATTCCAGGGCGATTACAATGATCTGCTCAACATGGGGCTTGAAGGTTTCAAGAGCGATGGCTTTATGACCTACTTCTCGACTAACCTTACCAACAAGCCGCCTTACACATCGCTGGATATACTGACGGATGTCCGGACGCTCTTTAACACGCAGGTTATGCGGTGCTATCCGGGGATTACTGGCGAGTATCCCGGCGGTCCGCAGTACTGCAAAAGATACAAGGCGCTGGATACTTTCTGGGGGCAATTTGGCCTGCTGATGGACCAGTTCTCGAGCGCGGCCTATCATAAATATAAGAACCAGTGGCAGTCACAAATGAATTCGACCTATTACGCGCGTCTGGTATCCATATTCGAGTGAGGTTGAATGAAGTTTAACGAAATGTTCCGCGGGATGCGTAGTCTTCCCGCAGCCCTGCTATTACTTTCTCTGGCGCCAAAGATTTTAAGGGCCGAAATTGCTGAAACTTTTGGCCTTGGGCCCAGGATGATCGGTACCTCGGGTGCCGGTATGGCTAACATAAACGACTGGACGGCGAGCTTCTATAATATGGCGGGGGTTGCCTCACCGCTCACTGATCGCGCCATTTTTGGTAATCAGGAAAAATCCGAAGAAGCAGCCGGCAAGATCAAGCTGCTCAGAGATGACAATGCTCCGCAGAGCGATGAGAAGGGCAACAAGGACGCGATCGACAAAAAACTTGAATCCGAGGTTTTGACCCGCGAGGATAAGCCATCGCACCAGATGGGGATGAACTATCTTTTTCAGGCGACGCTGCCCACGCTTTCGCCGAAAACTCTGGGCCCTGAAACAGCGAAGAACGTTGATTTGGCCAAGAAAAACATGGTCTATGGCGCATTGCAGATGGGCCTGGTTTTCGATACCAGATCGGTGATTAACACGCCGAAAAACATTCCCATTCGCGTGGGCGTTGCCCTGTCTGTACCGCAATCGGCAGTAGCGACTGTCAACGACACAAAAATTGAATCCTATAATTTCCTGCGGTATGGCCGTGAAGCCCAGCGTATGCTCATTATTGCCGGTCTGGGCGCACAGGTATGGCGCAATCGGTTGAGTATCGGGGTGGGGGCGAACACGTTCACGGGTGGCCGTG
The DNA here is from genome assembly GCA_964408405.1 of uncultured Turneriella sp. Classification (GTDB taxonomy): domain Bacteria; phylum Spirochaetota; class Leptospiria; order Turneriellales; family Turneriellaceae; genus Turneriella. The sequence goes on along the minus strand of CAYOZO010000001.1, from coordinate 64,173 downwards.
GCAAGTTTGAGATGAGGAACGTAGAGATTGACCCTACGGGTAACACTCAGGTACCCAATGCTGAAACCCAGATGGATTTGACTCCGACCATTGCGCCGGTAGCAGGCGTCCAGTACCGGCACAATATTAAGAACCGCATTCTTTTGGTGGGGGCCTCGTGGCGCGGGGAAATCATGATGCAGATGGACCCGCTCGATGCTAATGCCACAACCCAGTTGCTGCAGGTGGGATTGCCGCTGCGGCTGGCGATTCTCGACTTCTACTCGCCGCACACTTTTACCTTGGGTTTCACGTATCTGCACGACGAGGCACTGAAAGTCTCGCTCGACGGTGAACTACAGCTGTGGAACCGTTTTCAGGTGAACAGCGCCCGAGCTGCGTATATGCAGAAGGCGGGCGAATACTTTGAGCGCTTTCGGAACATCATACTTGTCAGGTTGGGCGCGGAAACACGTCCCGGGCGGTACATAAGAAAGCTCAGTGACGTTCCGCTTTTCCTGCGCACCGGATTTTCCTATACGCCGGCGTTTACTCCCGACCAGACAGGGTACTCGAATTTTCTGGACAACGACAAGATCGGCTATTCGCTCGGCGCTTCGTATTTTCTCAATGCAAACTCGATCGTAAAAGTTCCCGTCGAGCTGATTTTCGGCTTCCAGCACCAGATCATGCTCACCCGTACGAGCAGCAAGTCGGGAGATGTCACGTCATCGCTCACTTATACTTCAGGCAATCAGCCGGACTATACGTACGGCGGTCATGTCATTGTGGCCTCGCTTGGCGCTTTGATGAAGTTCTGAAGGAGAGCTATGGAATTCCACAGCAGTAGCTATGGAAATTCAAAGCAAAAACATGAGACATAATCATTGTAGCTATGTAAATCCCAAGCTGGGGATTGAGAAATATCTATGGGGCGAACCACCAGTCTGTCCCGCTGCTATGTTTTTCCATAGCTACGCAAACGAACAATCGAATTGTAACCGCCGCCAAGATGCTGATCGGGATTTGCGCGCTTATTCATTCAGCGTGGTATGTCTGCAAGGTAAACGGTCGTTTTCTTTTCCGCCTTTGAGCGCTGCGTCATATAGATAAACAGGGTGTGTGAACCGTCCGCATTGCGCACGGGTTTGAAGATGCCGTACGCAGGTGCTTTGATGTGCGCTATTTCGCGCTTCGCCAGATCCTCATTGCCGCCATAGACTGTAATTCCATTAATTTCGGTTCCCAGAATAAAATCAGTGGCCCCATCGTTATTGAAGTCTCCATACGCAAAGCCGGGAATTGCCGATTCCCGTGAGTCAAAGGTGAGGGTTGTTTTCTCCAGGGGATTGCCCTGACGGGTAAGCGGGTCAAGAAACTGCAGCGTTAGCGATACCTTTGACCGCAAAATATAGTTCATGAAAAAACCAAGGCCGGTATCGATCGTGGGTAAGATGAGGAGCTTTTTCCCTTTGAGATCGGCCAGCAAGGGAGAGAAAACTCCCCCTTTGACCGTGCGTTCGGTCATCGCAGCAGGGTCAGGTAAGAAAGATCGGCCCTGAAAAATCCTGAGATCGGCGCGGATATTCAGCCCCAGCCCTTTGATCGCAGAATAGATGAGATCCAGATTGCCGTCGCCGTCAAAATCGGCGAATTCGGCATATGCGACGTAGATATCTTCCTGCGGCATCGGGTAGATGCGGAGTATTGTTTCAGTAAATGCCTGTGGCGTGCCATTCTTCGTGCTGCTCAAAAAGTAATAAACCCTGTCGTCGATACGCGCAGCAGCATCGAGTACGCCGTCGCGGTTGAAATCCAGAAAGAAGGGCTGCGGAATAATAATCGTAGAGCGAATGCTGTTCGATGGCAGGTCGGAATTTTGCCAGAGGCGGTTGGTAAAACTGCCGCGCGGCTGGTACGGCAGGATGGCGGTTCGCGTGAATCTTGTGCCTGATTCATTGCGGTAAACCAGGAATTTGCCCTCAGCGGGCAGGAAAAAATCCGTGTAGCCGTCGGCGTCAAAGTCAACGGTCAATCGGCTCTGCTCGAGGTTGTCAACATAGACAGGCAGAGCCAGCCGTTCGCGAATGATTTGTTGCGCAGGGATAAAGGCGAAATTCTTCCAGCGGCGGACTGTTACCCCGGTCTGCGAGAACTCGATCAGGTCGTCGTCGCCATCCTTGTCCATGTCGGCAAAGTCGATAGCTGCGGTATCCTGAGCGAGTTGTACAAGTTGTCTTTGCTTTAGTTCATTGTCGAAGAGCTGCAATTTTTTCTCGCGCCCTACGTAGAACCAGTTCACTCCATGTGCACGAAAGGAGCCGCCCATTTCCGGGATGAAACCCGCTTCGGCAGTCCGAACTCCGTTTGCCTGCGTAAAAATTAAGGAGGTAGAAAGCAAAAAGGCCGCACAAGATGCGGCCTTTTTCGGGATCGGTACTGGGTTGAGGCTCAGAAGCCGATTGCCATACCGCCGTCAACCCGAAGGATCACGCCGGTAATGAAGTCTGCATCTGATGATGCCAGGAAACGGGCAGCCTTGGCGATATCTGCAGGAGTTCCCTTGTTGGGCAGTGGTACCATTTTGGCGAGTTCTTCCTGAACCTTCTGTGGCAGCGCGCCGGTCATATCGGTCTGTATGTATCCCGGAGTGATGGCGTTTACGTTGATATTGCGCGATGCATATTCGCGCGCTGCGGTTTTGGTGATTGCAATAACTCCCGCCTTTGCCGCAGAGTAGTTGGCCTGGCCCGCGTTACCGATGAGACCTGCTACAGAGGAGATATTGACAATCTTGCCGTATTTCGCCTTCATCATCACCTTGGTTGCTGCCTGAATGCCGAAGAAGACGCCCTTTAAATTCACGTCGAGCACCAGATTCCAGTCTTCTTCTGACATACGCATCAGCAGGTCATCGCGCAGGACACCGGCATTGTTCACCCAGATGTCGAGTTTGCCCAGCTTTTCGACAGCTGCGTTGGCAAGCGCAGTCATGTCATCTTTCTTGGTGACATTTGCCGCCTGGCCAATTGTTTTTACGCCATACTTTGCCGCGATTTCGTCGGCGGTCTTCTGGCAACCTTCAGCATTGACGTCAGAGATGACGATATTGCATCCCTGTTCGGCCAGCGCTTCTGCGATGGCACGGCCAATGCCCCGCGCTGAACCGGTAATTACGGCCACTCTGTCTTTAAACATGACGGAGTGTTCGGCAATTTTACTCAGTCTGACAAGTTTTTTGGCTTTGGCAGTTACGGTGACGCGCTTTGCAGCCCCTATGGTTGACGGTGCATTTCGGAACGCGACATAATCCGGCTCATGAAGAAAGCGCGGTACATCTTTGTGACGGGTGGTGTGGCAAGTTCACTCGGCAAAGGAGTATCCATCGCTTCCATTGGCGCGCTTCTCGAGGCGCACGGCTTCAAAGTCACCATCCAGAAGCTTGACCCCTACATCAACATTGATCCAGGCACCATGAGCCCCTTTCAGCATGGTGAGGTCTATGTCACCGAAGACGGCGCAGAGACCGACCTGGATCTCGGATACTATGAGCGCTTTACGAGTGCAAGCCTCGGTCGGGAAAACTCCGTCTCTACCGGGCAGATCTACCACAGCGTGATTTCACGCGAACGCCGCGGTGAATACCTGGGGCGTACGGTGCAGGTGATTCCGCACATCACAAACGAAATCAAAAACCGGATACTCCTGCTCGCGCAAATGAATCCCGATCTCGATTTTATACTGGTGGAGATCGGCGGTACTGTCGGCGACATCGAATCAGTCCCCTTTCTCGAAGCGATCAGGCAGTTTCGCCTCGATCAGGGCCAGGAAAATACGATGTTCATACATCTTACCCTGGTCCCCTCGATTACCAAAGGCGGGGAGATCAAGACCAAACCGACACAGCACTCGGTGAAAGAGTTGCTCAAACAGGGTATTCAGCCGGATATACTTCTCTGCCGCACCACGACTGCGCTCGATGCTGAAGTGAAAGAGAAGATTTCGCTTTTTTGCAACGTTTCGCCGCGACGCGTATTTTCGGCTCCTGACATTGAACACACCATCTACGAGATACCGCAGATTTTTCACAGCGAGTATCTCGATCAGGAAATCGTAAATTACTTTCGCATGGAAAGCAGGACCGGCGAATATCTGATGAATCTGAATCCCATGCTGGCCAAGTGGGAACAGGTGGTCGAAGTCTTCCGTTCGCCCCGGCACCACGTGAAGATCGCGGTCGTAGGCAAATACATGTCCCTGCACGACGCTTACCGCTCGCTCTACGAGGCGCTCACACACGGCGGTTTTCCGCGAAAGATTGCCGTGGAATTCATCAAGATTGATTCAGAAAAGGTCGAGCCGGAAAATTTTCGCGAGCTTCTGAAGGACGCGCAGGGGATACTCGTGCCGGGCGGCTTTGGCGAACGCGGCGTCGAAGGCAAGTTGCTGGCGATACGCTACGCGCGCGAGGCGAAAATTCCCTACTTTGGTATCTGCCTGGGTATGCAGTGTGCAGTGATAGAGTTTGCTCGTAATGTGCTGGGTTACAAAGATGCCCACTCGACCGAGTTTGCGCCAGATACATCCCATCCGGTAATCAGCCTCATGGAAGAGCAGACCGCCGTGGTAAATAAGGGCGGTACGATGCGCCTCGGAGCGTACCCGTGTAAGCTGCGCGAGGGCTCGCTCATCGCCGAATGTTATATGCAGCCGCTGATTCAGGAACGCCATCGCCACCGCTTTGAATTCAACAACAAGTACCGCAATGCCTTTGAATCCGCGGGCCTAAGGCTCACCGGTCTTTCTCCGGACGAGTCGCTGGTCGAGGCGGTGGAGCTTGATCGAACGCTGCACCCGTTCTTCGTGGGCACGCAGTACCACCCGGAGTTCAAATCAAAGCCACTCGCCCCGCATCCGCTGTTTACCCGTTTCATTGAAAAAAGCGCGGGGCTCTGATCCGTTTGATTCTGCTATGCCCGAACGGATTCTGCTGATTGGTGCCGCCGGCAAAACGGGCACAGCGTACGCAAAGCTTCTGCAGGTGCACGGCTACCATGTTCTTTGGTATGACAAGAACCCGCAGGCAAGGCCCGATGGGCTGCGTGCCGATCTGCTGACGCAGATAGAACACGATGCTCTCCATTTTGCAGCGTTACGCGGTAGTTTTGATAGACTGACGCTCACGCCGGGCGTGCCACTCAAGCACCCGTTCATTCTTGAAGCGCGGGCTGCCGGTATTCCGGTAATTACCGAAGTCGCCTATTGTGCGCCTTATCTCGCCAACTACAAGATGATCGGCATTACCGGTACAGATGGCAAAAGTACTACTACGGCGGTTATTGCGCAAATTCTGCGCGCGCTGGGAAAGACTGCATTTGAGTGCGGCAATTTTGGTACGCCGCTTTCCGAGATAGTCCTAAATCCCCATAATTACGCGAACGCAACCCTTTCCTGCGAGCTTTCGAGCTACCAGCTCGAAGAGCCGGGGGAGCTTAAACTCGATGCCGCGATTTTTCTCAATCTCGCGCCTGACCACCTGGACCGTTACGCTGGTATCGAAGAGTACGGTCTGGCAAAATGGAATATCGCCGGCCTTTTGCGTACAGATCGACCCATCGTTGTGGGAAAAACTCTGTTGCCCGAAAACACTCCCTACTGGAAGACCAGCCACCCGCTTGCCGCTGGCAAAATCCGCTTTGTCAGCGTCGACAGCCAGGCGCTGCGGGCAGAAAACTTTGAGATTCAGGATGGCTTTTTGATCTCACGCCGTACTTCTGCCCGCTTTGACCTGAAAGATTGCGCGCTGGCCGGAGCGCACAACCTCGCCAATCTGCTATTTGCCCTCGAAGCGCTGAATGCCGTTTTCCCTGATCTGCTCGCCCAGGATTTGACGTCAGCGCTGAGAGCTATTAAGCCACTGCCGCATCGATTCGAAAAAATAGCGCAAACAGCGATGCCGCACGTTACCTTCATCAATGACAGCAAGGCGACGACCACACAGGCTGCGATGACTGCGCTGAAGAACACGGCAGACCCGGTGTTTATTTTTCTTGGCGGGCGGGGAAAAGGCGAGAGTTACGTTGAGCTCGGCAAAGCTTTGAAAGCAAGATCGGCCCGGGCTCTGATTTACGGTGAATGCCGAGAAGAGATGGCGCGTGATTTCCGCTCAGTGGGATTTGAGAATTTTACGTTGCATGAAAACCTGTTCAAGGCATTTCATACTGCTAAACGAATGGTGGGGCAGCAGAAGCTAACCTTTGCCACGCTGCTGCTTTCGCCAGCCGTGACTTCGTGGGACCAGTTCAGCAGTTTTGAAGCCCGGGGAGACTATTTTCGCCAGCTGGTGCAGTCACTATAGAATAGTCAGCGTCTGCAGCATTTGCCCGACAGCTGCAGCTTCTTCATTTTCAGGTTCACCCTTGCAGTTATAGAGCGCCAGCACGAACACTGTGCCGCGCTGCGCCATCAAGGCGAGAAAAAAATGCCCGTCGCTGCGGTATTCGCAGGCGCCCATCTGTGTGCTGTCGCGCTCGAAGTACTGCGCGCCTTCGTGCGAAACACCTTGTTTACCGAGAAAGAGCGCCATCTTGTCAGGCAGATCTTTTCCGCGCAGGAAAGGTGATGCCTTAAGGGCCTCTTCATTAACAGCCCCGGCGAGGTTGATGGCAAAAATCTGCAGCGCACCGCCGTAGGGGCTGATACCATCGAAAAATGTCGGTATTCCTTCTACGACTTCCATTTCCCAGGTGCGCGGGTACTGCATCGAGTACCAGTTTTCCGGAGAAACAAAGCTCTGCGTCGCTGCCATGGCTATTCAGCCGATAATCTTCTTATACTCGCTGTAAGAATTCCGTGCAGTGAGGGCAAAGAGCCTAATGAAACCCTCGGCATCAAACTGGTTATAGACGTCTTCTTTTTCAAAGGATGCCAGCGCAGCAGAGTAGAGCGAGTTAGGCGACTTGCGGGCAATTACCTGCGCGCTGCCCTTGTAGAGCTTCACTTTGACGACGCCGTTGACAGCACGGTTTGTCTGGTCGACAAAGGCCTGCAGCGCCTCGCGCTCGGGCGTGAACCACTGGCCGTTATAAACCAGGCGCGCGTACTTCAGGCTGAGTTCATCTTTCAGATGCTGCAGGTTGCGTTCGAGTGTTATCGACTCGAGGTCGCGATGCGCGATATGCAGAATTGTGCCGCCCGGTGTTTCGTACACGCCGCGTGACTTGATGCCGACGAGACGGTTCTCGACGATGTCGACGCGGCCGACGCCGTGTTCGCCGCCGATCTTATTGAGGTGCATGAGCAAATCGAATGGCGCCATCTCCTTACCGTTGACGGCAACCGCATTACCATTTTGGAATTCAATCTCAATTATCTCAGGCTTATCCGGCGCTTTGTCGGCGCTCTTGGTCAGGATGAACATGTCCTCTTTGTATTCGTGCCAGGGATCTTCGAGAACTCCGCCTTCGTAGCTGATGTGCAATGCGTTGCGGTCCATTGAGTATGGCTTCTCGGCCGAGGCGGTCACGGGGATATTTTCATCTTTGGCGTATTTGATGAGGTCCTCGCGGCCGCGGAAATTCCAGGTGCGCCAGGGGGCAACGATCTTGAGTTTTGGGTTCAGCGCCATGAAGGTCAGCTCAAAGCGTACCTGGTCGTTGCCTTTACCTGTTGCGCCGTGCGCAACCGCATCGGCGCCTTCCTTTTCCGCGATCTCGACCTGGCGTTTGGCAATCAGCGGGCGGGCAATCGAAGTACCGAGCAGGTAACGCATTTCGTAAACAGCTGATGCGCGCAGCATCGGGAAGACGTACTCGCTGACAAATTCCGCGCGCAGGTCTTCTATATAGGTCTTTGACGCCCCGGTACGCGCGGCCTTCTCATCGAGACCGGTCAGTTCTTCTTTCTGCCCGATGTCAGCGCAGTAGGCGATGACTTCGCAGTTATAGGTTTTCCTGATCCAGTGGAGAATGACCGAGGTGTCCAGACCACCGGAGTAGGCGAGGACGATCTTCTTGATATCCTGATTGCGTTGCTGCATGAGTCCGCTTCGCGAATGCGAAACGGCGCGTAAACGAAAGGTGTCAATAGGGCAGCTGGCGGACAACGACCCGGTTATTGCCACCGTCGCCGATCCAGATATAGCCACTATCGAAGAGCAGTGAACGGGGATTAAAAAGGCCCGTCTGCGTTGTTGCGGCAGTATTGGATGTCAGGTTTGTCTGCCCGAGCACGTAAGAAGCAGCCGCAAAATTCGCCGAGATGGGCAGAGTGACGAAGAGAATGCGGTGGTTGTTTCTGTCTGAGACTGCGAGAGTACTACCTTGTGCCGCCATGCTGCGTGGGCCATCAAAGCATTGGGCGCTTACCGGCAAACCACAGTTTGACAGAGCAAAACCGGGACCGCTGTGACCTATGACAAAGTTGGGACGGGTGTCGGCCGCTGTCGGCACGGAGTTGAATACGAGAACCCGGTGATTACCTCCGTCGGAAATATAGAGGCGACTGTTATGGAACAACAATTCGTAGGGGCTTGAAAGATAGCTGCTCATGGTTGAGTAGTCAGTTCCCCCGGCAACGCTCAGCGTATCTGCCTGACCTATGGCGAGACTCGCAGACGGCGCAGTAGACGTCGGCACGGGACTATAGGCGAGAACGCGGTTGCCGGAACGGTCGACAACATACAGGCTGTTTCCGTAGATATAAACAGCAGTGGGATCATTCAGCCGCTGAGCCTGCGAGCCAAGCGCCCCGTTGTTGGCGGTGTTACTCGTAAGGTTTGGCTGCCCGATAACAAAATCCGCCGTGCCACCACTGGTCTGCGGAATTGCATTGAATCCCAGCACCCGGTTGTTACCCCGGTCACAAATATATAACCGGCCCGTCGACGAAACGGCAATGTGACTCGGAAAATTAAGGCCTGTTGCGCTGACCGAACCTCCGGCGTTCGCCGTATTTGCGGTGAAGGATGTCTGGCCGATCACGACGCTCGCCGATGCACTGGAATCTGTGGGCGCAGAATTAAACACGAGTACACGGTGGTTATCGCGATCGACGACAAAATACTTGATGCGGTAGTTGTCGTTGGGATCGACGAAAAGCGATTGCTGGTAAGGAGTATAGACACCATCCGCCGCAGATGGTGTTGCGGCCGTATTTCGGTTCGGACCGCCAGAGACCCAATCCGCTTGAAAAAAAACAAACTCCGCCGATTGTCCCGCGGTAAATTGCAGGCCATGCCCGGTTGCTTCATTCTGGTTCGCAAGGTAGGTCAGCGCATCTGAGAAGCTGACTGTTGTTGATGTTTTCTGGTAGTCCGCAATATCGCTCGCGCAGACGATGATTGTATGGCCATGCGTGCTGATATCATCGAGCAAGATCGACAAATTCACCGTGGTGTCTGTGTGTGCCGTGAGGTTGCCAGACCTGGCCAAACCTGCGGGAGCTTTCCCTGTGCTGCAGCTGTTGCCGTGCAGCACTTCGTACTTCCCGTTGCGGTCGATACGAAATACCACCGAAAAGGAGACCGTGCGGTTCTGGACGCTGTATGACGGCGCTGAGGCGGTATTGGATATTAGGCTGAGAGCCAGGGGCTTGTCTTCATTGACAAATTCCTGCAGATTTCCGGCGCAGCGTGAAAGGGCACTTGCGGTGAGGCTCGTTACGATACAAATCTGCAGAACAATTCGGGTCATGGACTGTGACCGGCTAATATATAGGACGCAAATACTCCTTCACCGGCAACCATTATTTCTTACTGACATCGAGCGGCTGTTCTTCATGCCCACCGCCCATGTCAGGTTGCGCGTCAGAAAGCGTAAACCCAGATGCCGGCAATCAGCAGGTTTGCCATCGCCACCGGCACGAGCTTGCGCCAGCCCAGGTTCATCAGCTGGTCGTAACGGAAGCGCGGCAGCGACCAGCGTACCCAGACGAACAGGAAGACGAAAAAGAAAGCCTTCGCGAAGTAGAAGAGCGAACCCACGATGGGGGCATACCATGCAGCCTTCACGCTGGCAGGCAGGAAGCCCGGCAGGTTGTAGCCGCCGAAGAAAAGCAACGCTGCGAGCAGCGAAAGCGTAATCATGTTCATGTACTCGGCGATGAAGAAGAGCGCAAACTTGAACGCGCCGTATTCGGTGTGAAAACCGACTACGAGTTCGCTTTCTGCCTCGGCGAGGTCAAACGGAAGCCGGTTGGTCTCGGCAAACATGGTCACGATAAAGACGAAAAATGCGAGCGCGCCGGGAATAGTCGCAATGAACCAGCGCTCCTCCTGTGCACGCACTATTTGCCTCAGGTCAAGGCTGCCCGCCAGGATCACCACAACTGCCAGGCTGAGCGCCAGCGCCAGCTCGTAAGAGATCATCTGTGCCGTGGCGCGTACTGAACCCAAGAGCGCGTATTTGTTGTTGCTCGACCAGCCCGCGAGCATGATACCATAGACGGCGAGGGACGCCACGGCAGACATGTAGAGCAGGCCGCCCGAGGGGTTCATCACCTGGACGGCAAAGTCGCTTTTGCCGGTGATTTCTTTCACGGCATCGGGCAATTGCGTAAAAACCGGCGTAAAAGGAATCACTCCCCAGAGCATAACGGCAGTCGTCATCGAGAGCGCCGGCGCAAGGACAAAAATCAGCGCATCGGCATTGCGCGGGATTGTCTCCTGCTTGGTTAGAAACTTGATACCGTCAGCCATCGGCTGTAGCAGGCCCCAGAGGCCGGCGCGGTTGGGGCCATAGCGATCCTGAATGTAGCCAGCCCATTTGCGTTCGAGCAGTGTGTAGTAGGCCGCGCCGGTGATCATGGCGCCAAACAAGATGACGATTTTTACGACCACCCAGAAAATTTCGCTATGGTACCACATAGATGGAAGTCAGGCTGCCCCCTCGACTGAGCGTGTCGAGCAGAATGGGGAGGTAGTGGTGTCGTTTGGGTTTTGATAGTCAAAAACACTGATTGCCGTCAGTGACGGCACGGGTTCTATGTCAGGGTTCTGATTTTCCATAGCAGCGAGAATTGCGCCTATCATCTCCGCGCAGACCAGGTGCTCATAGATGCAGGGAAAATTTTTTTTCTCCAGAGATGAGAAAATTTCGCGATTTTCTGGTATTTAATATATAGAGGAGCCATGAGATGCTATAAACAACCACCGTTCTTACGCAATAAGCCGGACAAGATTGCTGATATATGGGAGGTAAGGCTGAATCCGGTCCTGTGGTCTCGCATCCGGGCGGTTACTCGAGAGCGCAAGATCAGTTTTTCGATGGTTTCGCGTTATTGTATTTTCCTGCTCACTGGTCGGGCGGCTCTGCGCGATCGAGCCGCTTTTCGAGACTTGCGCCAGCAGGATGTCGAGGAGCAAAAACTCCATTCTGAGCATCATCGCCATCTGGTTTGCTTTTATGGCGAAGATATTAAGGTGATCCGCGTGACTGCTCTGGAACTCGGAGTGTCAGTTTCGTGTCTGATTAGAATTGCATTGCGACTTTTCCTACGGCACTTTGATATGGAAAGTCATAGCCACCGCCGGCCATCTGACGAGGCGCTGTTCTGGCTGGCGATAAAACGCACATACCGATACATACACTCCGCCGAGAGCAATCAAATGCTGCACTATGCACGGCATTATCTCGTTCAATGCTTCCATCCCCATATGCGCTGGAGCTTGCAGTGCCATTGAGTCAAGAATTGCCTACTGGCCGGGCGACCACAGCAGCATGAAACGAAAAAAGAAGCTGTAGAAGACGGCCTGCAGATTCAGCGGCCGGTTGCCGAATACCCGGTATTCGAGCTGTCGCAGGTAATTGTGTACCAACATACTCGCTTCGACAGACTGCTCCGGCGTCATGCGATTTAACACCACCGGCGAGAAGGGAGCGACGATCCCCTGCGTTGCCCGGTCGCGCAGCGCTGCCAGAAGCGGTAAGACCGCAAAGCGCAGCGCTCTTCCCTGCGTTGAGACGCTTTCTTTTTCAAAGAGCTGCTTCGGCAAAAGGAAAAGCACCCGCTCGAGCGCGGCAAAATCGTCTGTGCTGAATGCCAGCTCGTCAAATGCTTGCCGCGTATCGCCTACGATCCGTTTGGTTGGCTCTGGCCACTCAGCCATGAAATCTTTGGCTCCCATCATATAATAGAAGCGCTGCCAAGGGTCTGTCATGCCCTCGGGTACAACAAGGCGGTTAAGTACGCGCGTGATTATGGCGCGCGAGCGGATCGTTTCCTTTAGTTCTTCTGAAGACTGAACGCTTAAAAAAAAGAAATGCTGTGGCGGCGGTTCTTCGAGCGTCTTCAGAAGCGCCGTTTCGGCCTGGTCCTTGATGCCACCGGCATTCTGGAAGATGACGACGCGTGCGTGGGATTTCCATGGAGCATAGGGCAGGATCCTGCGCAGCAGGTGCCGCACAGTACCAGGCGGTGGGTCATTCTCCACGCCAATCAGCACCGTTTCACCGGAGAACTCCACCAAATCGGGATGCTGCCCCTGATGGACGAGCGTTGAAACGAGCGCCCGGCTGTCTTCCTTGTCGCGCCGATGCTCGTAGAGAATTTCTATGCCGAGCTGCCTGAGGTGCGCGGCCTTTTCGACCGACATATCTCCTTCGAAGATCACCGTCTGCGGGCAGTTAGCGGCGGTGATATGCAGCATGAACTCAATAAACAGGGGTGAGCCAGTTCATGTATTCCGGTAATTCGCCGGTTGCGTACAAAAAGAAAGTTTTTTGCAGCTTTTGGGTCAATGGCCCGATTCTGCCATCGCCGATAACGCGACGATCGATGCTTTCCACCCATGCAACCTGCGCGCCGGTACCGGTGAAGAAAACCTCGTCCGCGACGTAGAGTTCAGTGCGGCTGATGTCGCGCTCGATCGTTTCGATACCCATGTCTTGTGCGAGTTTCAGTACTGTGCGGCGCGTAATACCTTCGAGTATCGAAGAAGCAGGGCCTGGCGTGATGAGTTTACCGTCGCGCACAATGAAAATATTTTCAGCGGAGCCCTCGCAGACGAAACCACGGGCATCGAGAAAGATGGCCTCGTCAAAACCGTTTTCGAGAGCTTCAGATTTTGCGAGGGCCGAGTTGATATAACCGCCTGTTGCCTTGGCGCGCGCAGGAATTTGGTTATCCGATAATCTTGTCCATGACGATACCGCAGCGCGCAGGCCGCGCTTGGTATCCAGGTAGTCGTCTAAGGGTATAGCATAGAGTGCAAACTTGTCTTCGACATTGTGCAGCCTCGGCGAGAGGGAGAGCTCCGACTTGTACACAAAGGGACGCAGATAGCAGTTCTCGCGCCATTCGCCTTTGCGCAGCAATTGGATAGTGATGTCACGAAACTCTGCGTAGGGCATGTTCCAGTGCATCTGCAGAATACGCGCCGAGGCACGCAGGCGTGCATGATGGTCTTCAAGTCTGACCAGGTACAGGTTCTTCTTGCTTGTATTGTAGTAGGCGCGCATGCCACCGAAGAATGCAGTGCCGTATTGCAGCGCATGTGTGCGGACGTTGAGATTCGCGTCCTTAAGCGCGACGAATCTGCCTTCGAACCATGCAGGCCTGTTCTCGAAGTCCTGCATATTAGTGTCCCTTCGATTCAAGGTAACGTTCGGCTTCGATGGCCGCCTGACAGCCCGAACCCGCTGCGGTGATTGCCTGGCGGTAGAAATGGTCTTTCACATCGCCTGCGGCAAAAACGCCCGGAATATTCGTCGCAGTCCTGTCGGGTTGGGTCACGAGATAGCCGGTTTGATCCATGTTGAGTTGGCCCTTGAAAAGCGCAGTATTGGGTACATGGCCGATCGCGATAAAAAGGCCCTGTACCGGGAAATCTTCGAGCGCGCCGGTCTGCGTATTTTTCAGCTTCAGGCCTGAAACAGTGCCTGTCTTTTCGTCGCCGTAGATTTCATGAACTTCGACAAATGTCTTGATAACAATTTTCGGGTTCTTGCGCGCGCGATCGACCATGATCTTGCTGGCGCGGAACGTATCGCGGCGGTGCAGCAGCGTAACCTTCGATGCAAACTTGGTAAGGAAGTTTGCTTCTTCAAACGCGGAATCCCCTCCGCCGACTACCGCGACTTCTTTGCCGCGGAAGAAAAAGCCGTCGCAGGTCGCGCAGGCAGAAACACCCTTGCCTTTGTAGGCAAGTTCAGAAGGAATGCCCAGAAATCGCGCTGAAGCTCCGGTTGCAATAATCACCGTGTCGGAAGTATATACGGTGCCCTCGGCCGTAATCTTGAAAGGCGCGCCGCCTGCCAGTTCTGCCTTATCTGCCATCACTGGTTTGAGCTCTGCACCAAAGCGCGCCGCCTGCGCGCGAAAGTGCTCCATAATTTCCGGGCCCTGGATTCCCTGCGGAAAACCGGGGTAATTTTCGACTTCGCTCGTGATCATCAGTTGGCCCCCGCGTTCTATGCCCTCGAGCACCAGGGTCTTAAGGTTTGCGCGCCCGGCGTAGATCGCAGCGGTGTATCCGGCTGGTCCGGAACCAATGATGATGGTGTCGAAGTGGTTTTGGCTCATATATTACGAAAATACTGGAAAGGCAGACATGCGGACAATAAAATGTCTTTGCTGCAGCTCCTCAAACCTGCGAAAGGACTTATGCGGTCACTGTTGCGCTTTTCTCTGCTCGCTGTGGCAGTGGGCCATGTAGCCTGTACGGCAGGTGTCGCCCATACAGTAACTGTAGTTTTGCCGACCCCTCACCTGACACCGGCCGGCAAGGCCCGGCAGTTTGGCACCCTGTACTTTTACACCGATCGCAATATGCCCGAGACAAGCGTCGCTTTTAGCGCGTTGCTTTCCGGGCAAACTGAGCAGGCGCTGGATGCGCTCAGCAAGATCGAGGGCGCCAATCTGCCATCGATACAGCGCGCCTACTGGCAGAACGACGTTGCGGTGTGTTTCATTCTTGAGGGGCGTTACAAAGAAGCTGACGAGCTATTGCTGCAGGCCGGGCTTACGGCCGATGAAGATGCGATCCGCCATAACCACCGCGTCAGCGTGTACCTGAATGAATCACATACGCTGCACAAGATGCGCCAACGCCCGGTCGTGGCGCCCGAAAACGCCCCGGCTGAGGCGGCCGTGCCATCCGCGGAAGAAAAGAAAGGCGACGGGAAAATAACCGATGAACGAGGCGCTCCCAAACCCTGAAAAAAAAGCGCAGAGCGGCTTACTCCGTTTGCGATCAGGCGGAGTTTTCCTGTTGCTCATGTCTTTAGCGTACTCCGCTGGTTGCGCCGTGGGCGAGCCGCTGCCACTGGATTACTACAGTGGTACCGACAAGATTGCCGGGGGTGAGGCGCCTTCGGTGCCTGTGGTTACCTACACCCCCGAGAACCGCCGGTTTGATTTTACTGTATCCATCGATCCCGATACGGGTTCTGAGGTATCAAGCTACATCGTTTACTACTACAATGGAATTCCTACAAAATACTACGAGTCGCGCTACATCGATGCCATCATCCCGGGGGGAAGTGCGCGCACGTTCTTTTTCTCCGGCAGCCCCGGCGTCTATACCGTTGTCGTAACGGGTTACGATGGGTTTCGGGAATCTGCGGTGACGGAAGCCAATCGCATTACCTTTACGCTGCCATAGACTGGCTGGTCCGGAAAAACTCCCGCGCCGGCTGCAGACGCTTGGCTCAAGTCGCGAGTCAGCGACCGCGATTCGCGGTGCGAAGCGCTCGCAAAACGCTACGCGACCAGCGCGATTGCCGTGCAATCGCTTAGGTCGCTCTGCTGTCTGCAGCCTTGCGCGGTTTCCGGAACCAGCTTTTGGCTCCTTTGGAGCCTGCTAGAACCGCGTCTGGAACTTAAGCGCGACGTTCAGACTGCGGAACTGCCGGTTCAGTTCGCGAAACTCTGCGTCACCAAGCTCTTCGTTGTACTTGCGCGCGGTGCGGTAGCTGGAATAGATTTGTCCGATGTAGGCTCCGGTGGCGAAGGTCGTGAACAATATCGACTGCACCGCGCTGTCGCGCATGAAACCATCGTACGCAAGAAATGCCGCGCCGCCCACGAGGCTTAAGCTCACGATACCGGTATCCCACTCACCGAGCAGGAAGTGCCCCCCACCGGGAAAGAGTGCCGAGAAGGTCGCGGCCCAAAACGGGCTTTTTTCCGAAAGCCCCGCAGCTTTCTTTAGCAGTGGCAGCGTTTTCTCAAAAAACAGCTGGTAGTGCGGCTCACTGCCACCGGCAACCTGGTCGCTTGAGTGCCGTTCTTTCCACATTTTTTCGGCCTCGCGCATCCGGTCGAGAGACTCAGCGAACCTCTTATTGCCCGCTGCCGCCATGCTCATGTAGATGGTATAATCTGTGGTGTAGGATTTTCCTTCCTCGTGCTCTCTCAGCTCCCCGAACAGGCGCTCCGCATTGGCGTACTCGGTGTTCTCATAGTAAGAGAGCGCGATGTAGTTATGCGCCAGAAAACCGAGGTATCGATCACGCGAATCGGTCAGCGGCAGAAGCTCGTGCTTTGCCTGCGCATACCTTCCCCCTTCATAATACATCCTGCCGATCTGGAAGTGCACCCAGTCGAGCTTTTCGTATTCAGGGAAAAGATGGATTACTTTCTTATACTCGGTAATGGCGCGGTAGTAATCCTGCTCGTCGGCGAAAGAGTCCGCGAGGTTAAGAAAAGTCTGTGGCCGGCTAAAATCCGGCGCGCTGCGTTTCTGCTGTGGCTGTGCGGCTGACGCAGAAACAGGCGCGAGTACGAATAGTAGCAGAAGGCGCTTCGGCAGCTTGCGCATCAGTAATCCGTAGGCAGATCAATCGGGTATTCGCGCTGCCCCGGGTGACAGCGGATCAGCCGGTCTGTTCCCATGATAATGCCCTTGAAGAGCCCGAACCGTGCGATTGCCTCGGCGGTATAGCGCGAGCAGGTCGGCGAGTAGTGGCAGGTCGATCCGCTGAGCGGGCTTACGTAATTCTGGTAAAAACGGATCAGAAAATTACCGGGCAGGGGGGCGGGCGTCTCTTCAGGGCGGATTGCCTCGCGCGTGACCGGGTGCAGGCGCGAAATGCTCCAAGGCTCTTCGGCGCCGACCTTCATCGCCGACAGCAGACAGGCTAGCAAAAGGCAATATCTCATGACCTGCGAAATTTACTCGCGCAGACGCTGTCAATGGTTTAATTTTATGCTGTCCGTATGCCGATTATCTAAAGGAGAGACTATATGCTACGCTACGCCCTGATCCTGCTGCTCGCGGTCATTCTGGTTCCGTCTGTGGGAGCTATCCCGTTCTACTGGGAGCCCAAGAGCGATGAGCCGGGTTTTACGATCGATGTGCCTGCGAAGTGGAGCCAGGCATCGCGCTCGCGCGACAAAGTAGCCAACGTGCACTTTGAGCGCCGTGACCGGGCAGGTCGCGTTGCCATCGAGGTCAGGGCGTACACCAGTGAAAATACGGACTTAGAGCAGCTGGTGCTTCAACTGCGCTCGCGGCTTGCCGTAAAGTATGACCGGGTTTTTTTGCTCAAGCGCCGGGATGTCGGCTTTCGCAAAAATATGGAGCGGCAACTTTGGCGGGCGCGCCTCGGCAAGAAGAGCTATACCCTATTGACGTCATTTGTCGTAGCTGATGACAAAGTGCTCCAGCTGGTCTGCGTCGCTCCGACGCAGACGCACAAAGAATACGAATACGTCTTCGACAACGCTCTGCTTTCGCTGGATTTTTCTGAAGGAAAGCCCGACGGCGGCGCTGAACAGGAAAAGACTGAAGCGCCCCAACCGGCAGCAGCACCTGCCAGTGCGCCGTCCGCTCCAGCCCCTGCTGCCCCTGCTGCCCCGGCAGCGCCCGACCCGGGTAAGGCGAAGCCACCAAAAATTGAATTCTAAGAGGAAAAATGAAAACCGTAATTCAATACCTTTTGCTACTCTGCCTGCTGGGTCTTTCGGGATCATACATCCTTGTGGGCGCAGATCCCGATGCAGCGGCCACCGAAGAAGCGGTGGATCTCAAAAGCCTCGGTGACGAAATGGCCGCCCTCTGGGGCGAAAAGGTCTGCGTTGCCGAACCGGGCAGCAAGTACGAGGAGCAGGTTATATCTATTGCCTGTAACGCCGAATATACCTCGGCAGAACGCGACAGGATGCTCGACTACTTGTTCAAGAAGGGCTTCCTGTTCCGCGGCGAGTCCTATGACATTGCGGGAACAACTGGCCACTACTGGTATCGCTTCGAACACCGTGAAGGCAACCGCCTGCGTTCGGTATTCGTCCGCCTGCACATCACCAGCCAGGGCGCGCTCTGGGGTTCGGTGAAGCCGCCTGCACGCGTTGCCGTCTATGTGGATAATCTGGCAACTGCAGATGAACTCACAGCCTGGCAGACGCTGGGTATTCCGCTGAGTTTTGGCCTTAAGCCCTCGGAAAACGCCAAAGATCTCGCGCAGCAGATCGACGAGTACAAGCAGGAAGCCTGGTTGGCGCTTGACCTGCGCCAGGGAGCTTTCACTGAGCCGGACCAGAGCGCGTCAGTGCGCGATATCATCGAGCAGGATCTCATACCGAATCACCTGAAAAACTCGCTCGAGCAGACGGGGGATGTCTGGGGCGTTGTGATCCGTGACCTCAACAACATCACCACGACAGTTGCGACCGCCCGCGCAGTCTTCTCTGCGATAAAAGCTGAAGGCAAATCCTATGTTCTGTTGCCGGCGAAATACAACAAGGCTCTGAGCACAACAGCCAACGTCATGGATATGAACGCGCGCCGCGTGACGCTGGATTTGGGTGCGATGTGCGCAAAATCCCCGGCTAAAATCTGGAGTTATGTGCGCACCAAGGCCGCTCACGGCCAGGTGATTGTCCGCGTTCCGGCGAATGCTAAGCGCTGCGCGCACACGCTCAGCCGCACACTGCGGCGCGATGGCAAAACAGAATTCCGTCCGCTGAGCACATTCTTCGGTTATGCCGAAGGCGCAATGTCAGAGAAAAAAACCGGCGCAGGGAACTAACTTTTCAGAAGAGATTTGCCTGCCTCGGCTTTGGCGGGCTATGGGTTTTGTCATTGCCGATTTCCTCAAGCATTTCGGCTTCAAACTCGCCATCTTCTATCGGCCGCAGCAGACCAAGCGCCAATTCGGCATCCTTTAGGTGAGGATCGAGCCAGTCCGGAATTCGCTCCTCGTCAATGAAGACCGGCTGGCGGCCAAAATTTCCCCCATGGTTGTGTATTTCTGTCATCAATCGGTTGCCCGGTTCCGTGAAGATCGAAACTTCGTAAATACCTCTGTCGCTACCGTGTACTTTGCGGTAATTCCAGAGACCTGCCAAATACATGTGGCTATGACCACGCCGCCTGATGAGCCAGGGCACGCTGCGCGGTGAGTCCTCGCGCCGTTGCCATTCATAAAAATGCGTAATCGGAACAACACAGCGCCTTTCCTTAAGCGCTTTACCCCACAGGCGATTCGTTGCAGCGCCTTCTTTCCGCGTGTTGATAATCGGTTTGCCGTTACTCCAATGAGGTTGCCAGCCCCATTTCATGTCCACAACCTTGTGCTTCTGCGTGGCGGGGTAGATGACAAAGACCTCAATCACCTCGGTCGGACGGATGTCATAGCGTGACTGGCCCATGAAAACTTTTTTGAGCCGCTCGATGTCATCCACAGCGTCACGCGCTGTCCACATACGGGAGTAACCGATAGTGCCGTCAAAGTTTGCATATTTGATGAGCACCATGCGGCCGCACATGAGATTGCTTAATGGGTTTAAGAAAAAGAGCCTGCCAAATGCCGGCAGAAGCGCATATAGGGAGTTATACTGTTACGGCGTGTCCTTAACCGTAACAGAGAAAGCTCCCCCTTGCAGGGGTACTTTCGTCGCAGCGGCGAGACCCTCGTTATAAACCATGATACCCGCAAAGCTGCCAGTCAGGCTAACTACCTTGCCGTTTACGAGCACGGGAGTAATGCGAACCACCAGCGATGTATCACGGTATTTTTCTTCTACTGCGACACCATCGCCTTGTGTGATGCGCTCTTCGCGGCTTTTTCCCATCCAGGTTGGGCCATGTTTAACGTATCTCACAGTGACTTTCGGTCGTTTGCGGCGCTTCTGCTTTATCGCCTGTATGCATTCACGCGCGCTCTTTTCACGGCGGCATTCCTCGAGTCGGTCCTCGGGCCGGTCTTCAGGGTCATCTTCGAGCTCGCCCGTGACGATCTCTTCTTTCTTAGTGTAACGCATGAAGTCGTCGCGCGCGAGCGTCACGTGTGGCACGAAGCTATAGATTCCGCGAGTATTGACGATCACTGCGGTAAGTGGCGCTATGTCCGGTGTGAGCTCCACCGGGCCCGTGAGGTCGGCCGGCAGTTCTGCGCTAAGAGCAAACTGCGCTTTTTGCTGCGCATCTTTTACGGCAATGAGTAGCTGTGTCTTGCCCTTACGCTTGGCAATAATACCTTGCGCGCCGGTAAGCTGGTACTCCCGTGGGCCAATGCGGAATGAAATAGTGCCGTCAGCCCATAGAGATGCAGCAAGCAAGGTCGTGAAGATCGCGGTCGCGCGGAGCATAGGTTAGCATATAGCAATGTGTAACACGGAGCGTCTCGTGCCATTTTATTGGTGAACGAATGTTTTTCTTACCAGGTTGGGTTGGTGGAATTAGGTGTCATGGCTGTGCGTGTAAAATTGCGCCAGGCGGCCTTACCCGCATTTGGCGTGCCGCCGTTGTCCGTTGCTGAACGCATGATCCCCGCACCCGAATTACTGCAAAAATACGTCGCGTTCTCGCTGCTACTCGGGTCAGCCGCAATGCAGGCGCCTGTAAGCTGCGTCTTGCGGTCGTTGAGACCCAATACCGGACGCTCGCTCATTGGCCAGAAGGAGTTAAGGTTTCGGAAGAAATGGTTCATCGGCCCTTCTACCATGCCACTCGAGATCGAGCCGTCGCGGTTCGTGTAATAGACGGCATCCTGAATTCCCTTGTGGGGCAGGGCGCAGCCGGGTAAAGTGGTATCGACCGTGTCATTTTCGCCGGTGGCGCAGTAAGTGAGAATGAATGCGCCATCGGTTGCGGCAAAACCCGCAGTCTCGCGCAGGCTGATTGCCATCGGAAAGCTGGCAGTTGCCCCGCTGCGGTCCGGACGCGATTCGCTTGCCTGCGCGATACCGACACCCACAAGCGAACCCGCGGGAGCGTACACGTCAGAAAATTCATAGATCAGGCGCATTTCACTTTCGTCGTAGTAGAGGAGCTTAAGTCCCCTGAGAGAGCCCGCGCTGGTCACCTTGATTTCGACGTAATCCTTGCTGTTGAAAGTGCCGCTGGGGCAGTCGGTGACGCATGCCTCGTTCAGAATCGCCGTCGCCAGAGCAGTGCCGTAGCCGTTGAAATGTATGCTGCTGCCAGAAGCAAGGCGACCGCCTGAATCGAGGCACCCCGCATTGGCAGTCAAATTATAGCGGCAAGTGGGCGAGGCCATTGCCGGCGCGCTGAGCGTAACAATTACCTGCGATGTATTTGCTCCGGCAGAAAGGCTGCTGATCGTGGGGGTAGGACAGAGCGCACTGCTGTCTTCAGTCTCCGTAACGCTCAGCGCTCCTACTGTCAGGCAGTTATTGGGGGACGTTGCGCCCGAAACATTACTGTCAAAGGTAACGCGGATCGCATTTTGTGCAATGGCCTCGGCACGCACGATCTGTGGATTGGCTTCGGTGGTGTAGATGTATCCGGCTGAGGAAAAGGTATTCGCTTGTTTTGCCGTGCAGCCATCGAAACTGCCGCCGTCCTGCCGGCTGCTGCAGTTATAGGGTTCTGCACTGCGGTGCGTGAACCAGGCTGCGGGCAGTTGGCCTGACTGATGATTCTGGCAGCGCGGGCAGACAGGCCAGGTACATGGGTAAGCGGCGCTAGTGCAGCCGCGGCGCTCCATGGAGTAGGTATTCCTGGGCGAGGTATAATCCTCCAAAAGGCCGGCAAAGGCTGCACCGCCGTCGCCCGCCTCGTCGATCAGATTCATGGCGATGTCATAGAGTCTGACTTTGAATTGCGAGCGCGATAGCTGAAAATTCTTGGTACCAGAGAACTTGAAGTGTTCGGTGCTAAGCGAGCCACCCGTGTTGTTCCTGATCTCTGCGCCGTCTTCGTTGTAGGTGATGACCTCGTCGGCGCCAGTTTCGGCAAAGGCGGAAGGTTGCTTGTTGTAAAAAATACGTGTCTGCCCGGGGCAGATGATATTAGGCTTGGGAGTCAGATACTGCGCAAATCCTGCGCACGAATTTTTGTTTTCGTAATACCAGTTAGAAGTGTCGGGAACCGGATACAGGTTGCGCTTGTCATTGGTACCCCACTGTATTGCCCAGTGCGAAAGATCGATCGGCGTGGCGGAGTTATTGAGAATTTCTATAAAATCATCGCCATTGTTGATCGAGCTGCCATCGGTTGAGCCTGCCCAGCCAATTTCGGTGATGATGACATCGCCGGCATTTGCGATATGTCCCCGCCGCTCGACGCGCAGCGCCATGTCGTTGGCAATCCCCCAGGCGCCTTTCCATTGTTCGTAGATGGTGTTCACCACGCGCGGCTGGTTGACGATGATGACATTTTCGTCGTTGTTGTTGATCGCGTTGTTCGACCAGTTGAACGAACCGGTTGCCATTCTCGCATTGGGCGTGCCCGCATCGATGAGTACAGTCTTGCAGTGCATCTTACCGCCGTGTGCGGGGTTGTTCTTAATCGAGGTATTCTCGTTACCGTCCCAGCGAATGAAGGGGCCGGTGGGGTGCATGGAACCGTCATTGTTGAAGCCTGCAGAATAAATCTTGGGAGCTTCTTCCGATATGCCGGTCACAAACGTGCGGTCGTGGATGCCATAGACTGGTATTCCCTTCTGTCTCGCCATACGAATCATCGCTGCATTGAGTTCGTCGTGCGTGTGCGCAAAGATCATGTAGTGGATGCTCACCTTGGCCGATTCGACGAGCTCTATGATGCGATCCATTGCCTCGTTGCCCTGGTACGGGGAAAAATACAGCTCGAGCGGATAGTTGTTGACGATCGTCTGCGTGCTCACGCTGCGCTGCCGTTTCTGCGCACCGAATAACCCATTGTGCATCTGCAGGAATTCCTGCTTGTAGAGCTCAACGAGCGTCGGGTTCTCGATAATGTACCAGTTGTTGTTGTTGCGGACCATATCCGTTTCGGAGATATTGCCGGTGCCCATGAAGACGTATCGATCGTCCACCACGGCAAACTTGTTATGCTGAATGCCCGAGGCATTCCCGAGAGTCATGTTGATATTGTTAAACCACATGGTCTGGTAACCGCTCGTGTAGAATTCATCGATATCCCCCACGACGCGAACGTCAATATTCCGCTGGAAAGCGCGCAGTACCGCCTGCACGACTGAGGTCTTGTTGAAGTTATAGACTGCGAGGTACATGTAGCGCTCCGCGCCGTCAATCAGCCGGACGAGCTCATCATCGACCTTCTTGTCGATCATCGTGTCCTGGTCGCGGCCAGGCTCAGAGAAGAATACAGAAAAGCGTTCGCGTCCGTCACCGATTCCGGGGTCGCCAGAGCCCCCGCCGCAAAACGTGAGGAACAGGGGTACGATACCGATGAAGAAATATCTTACCACGGGTAGAAGATTTCCAGAGCGAAAAAGCCGTCAAATGAATTTCGTGATATGCCGTGCGCTGATGGCAGAAAGATCGGGTATGCCGCTCACCTGCATGATCGAGTGCAGTTCATCGAGCCAGTATTTTAGCATACTCACCACTCCGGTGCGACCCAGGCCTACGGCCATGATTGCAATGGGCCTGCCCACGAGTACGGCCTCTGCGCCCAGCGCCAGCATACGAAAAATATCTGCTCCCGACCGCACTCCGCCATCTGCGAGCACCTGAACGTGGGGCGCCTGGTCCCGGACGAACGAGGCAATCTGCGGCAGGACTCTGGCCACACCGGGCATGCCGTCGGCTACACGCCCGCCGTGGTTACTCACCACGATTGCGCTCGCGCCGGCTTCGATCGCCACGGCTGCGTCGCGCTCTGTCATGACCCCTTTGACCACCATCGGCAGATGCGAAGCGGCCCGGAGTTCGCGCAGTTCGGCTAAAGACTTGTGTGAGGTTGCGGCGCTCCTGAGTTGCATGGTCTTAAACGAAACACCGTCGATGTCGATACCCCAGGCCGTTGCGCCGGCACGCGCTGCGGCCTCGATGCGCCGGATGAGCTCCCGTTGATCGCTTCTGGGTTTGAATACCGGCATACCATAGCCCAACTGTTCGATTGCGTGCAGTCCTACCAGGTACTTGTCGGGCGAAGCGCCATCGCCAAATGTCGGCAGTAATTGCAACTGTTGCATTGCATGGCCTGTCTCGACGGCGTAATCGTACTCAGTAATCGAACCGCCCATATTGGTAACGCTGCCGGTGATTGGCGCGGATAGTACGGGGCCCGCGAAGCGGAGTTTCGGATTGCGCAGGAATGCAAAGGCCGTGGATGCAGCTTCGATGCGTTTTTTTTCTGTGTAAGTTGGCGTAATGCGATACTCAGCCAGAGAAACAATATTGTCGCGAAAGGAATTCATCTCGCCCCGGCCGCCCATGCCAGGCACGCCCGAGGCGCAATGGCCACCGTCGCAGACCTTGCAGACCCAGCAGAAATCGTTATTGAAGCGGGCGCGTGCAACCTTGGCCATTGACCTTTGGTCATATGGCGGAGTTCTTGTTTGGAACGTGAGATGCCGCCGCAGCCGGGTAAATACTTCTTCTGCCTCGGCGAGCGTATCGGCATGGATAACCGTATGAAAGACCTTGCCGATATTGTTCTGCAGGTTTCCGACCAGGTCGCCGTTTTGGTAGTTGCATCGCAGCTCAATGAGACCCTGCGGGCCAAACTTCTCCCGCAAAGCTTCCAGCTCATGCGCATCGGGCAGGTCGCTGATCAGACCCGGCTCGGCGTAAAGCGATCGTTCAATGGAAACTCCCCGGGTTGCTACCGATGCCTCCAGACTGAGCGGATTTTCCAGTTTGCCTAGCAAGAGCTGCGCAAAAAGCTGCATGAGGCTTCTGCCGTGCGCCGCCGGGTAGGTGTGCGTACTCATAAATCCACCCGAAAGCCTTCCGGCTATTTCGCCGATCACGACGCGACCATCTGCGGTGAGCCGCAGGTCGCCTTTGAGCGCGCCGTGGTAAGGCTTGTTCGCCAGCCTGGATAGAGAATCGGCGAAGCTCTGCAGGATTTGAAGGATCTTAGCATATTCAGCCTGTGTAAACTTTCCCGGTAGTGTGTGGCCATTTTCGATAAAGAAATGCCCGTCCTTTATTTCAATCAAACGGTCGGCAACCCCTGTAAGAAACACCTGACCCTTTGTACAGAGCGCATCGACTGAAATTTCTCGTGCGGGGATATAGTGTTCAATAATCGCCTCGCCGAGTTTATCCTGACTGGCGGCGAATTCGTGCGCATACGACAGGTCGTCTGCGCCTCTAATGAACATGACACCGCGGGCGCCCATATTTTGTACGGGTTTGATGACAAATCCGGCGGCACTGGGGTTTGATGTTATCCAGGCAGCCATGTCCTCTTTGCTTTTTCCGTAAAAATACGGAGGATGTTCGTGTCCGTGCAGCGCGCAGAAGTCGCGCATCTTACCTTTGTGTGTGAGTACCACGCCTTGTTCTGTGGTAAGGCCTGGCAGTCCAAAAGCATCGTTTACCCGGCCCACAACGTGCGAAAAATCGGTGGCCACTGTCGTAACACATGCGAGCTCCCGGCGAAAAGGAGCGAGCGCCGCTATCACAGCCTCGGCGTCTGAGATTTGCACCTGAATAAATTCATCGGCATCGCGCTGTGCATAGGCCTGCGCGAGAGCTAAGACGCGCAAGCCCATTGCTTTCGCTTCGCGGATGAATGGCTGCTGCAGGTAACCGGCACCCAGTAGGGCGACCGTCTGCTTTGTTGACTCCGGCATCATCTTCACACCAGCGCTATGAGTGGCCTCTCCTTCTCTGGCATTCTGCATGAAAAGGTGGATTGTTTTTGAATTGCGCTAACTCCCTCTCAGGCAGATGCCTGAGCTCTGCGCTAAACGAACGTGCAAATGCCAGGCGAACACGGCGTATGAGCTGCGCTCTGTCGTAGCAGGGTAGCACGTTAGTCATGAAGTCCTTATGCCTGCGTCCTTCGCGGTACGCGGGCTCTTTGGGGGGCGGGCGCAGGTATAGCGGTACTTTTCTGAGTGCAGTTTTGTCATAGAGCAGCGTCCCATGGTGCATGAGCCAGCCGCGTTTGCGGCACTGCGCATTGCCGGAAAACTTGCGGTCAACTCCTCTTAAGCGCAGCGTCAGGTCAGAGTAACCTCTTTGGCTTACGAAACGACCCAGCGCAACTGCCAGGGCGCCGAGGATTTTTTCGTAGCTAGCCGAAACATTCATGAGCTCGGGAAAATCTGCAAGCGACAGAAAAAGCGCATAATTGAGATTTCCCCTGCAATGCAGAACCGAGCCGCCGCCGGATAGCCGGCGAAAGACTGGCGGGCCCTTGCGTGCATATATTTCTTCCTGTATGTTGAGTGATTTGCCGAGCACAATGGCATCGTTGTTCTCGTAGAAAAACAGAAACATCGTTTTGGCCGGCTTGGAATACTGAAAAAATGCCTCTTCGAATGCCAGATTCAACCCGCAGTGACGCGAAGGAAGTATAGCCGTTAAGAGCGTCATTGAGACAGTCGTTTGCCGCATCGGTGACAGTAGCGCGCGACAGGAAGATGCTGGCTCTCGCCGCAGCGAGAGCATAATTTTGCTTCTTGCCGCCTGTCTTCCAGCATCAGCTTAGTTAAGGACGCGCCGAGTACGCCTGTGGGCAACGCAATAATTCCGATGCCGAAAACCATCAACAGTGCCGCAATCAGTTTCCCGGGCAGACTTTCAGGTACAATGTCACCATAGCCGACTGTTGTCAGCGTGACGATCGACCACCAGAGCGCGTCGGTCATCTGTGCAAATCGCTCCGGCTCAAGCGTGTGCATCAGGCTCGCCGATATCATTAGAATGACGAAGATCAGAAACAGAAAAACTCCGAGTACTCCGCCATTGATGCGAAAGACCTGAACGAGCCGGTGAAGCGATTCAGAGTAGCGTGCGAGTTTAAAAATTCTGAAAATCCGGAACAGGCGCAACAGCCGTAAAATTGCCGTATTTGAGCTGCCAGCCAGAAAAAAAGGCGCGATCGCCAGCATATCGATGATGGCGAGCGGCTGCAAGGGATACAACCACTGCGATCGTTGCCAGGCAAGTCCCCGCAGAATGTATTCAGCGATAAAAAAGTACATGCAGGTTGTTTCGATGTCTCTGAGTTGTCTGCCCCAATGCGCCGTAACGTCCTTGTCTGTTTCCAGCAACCATACGGTAATGGAGAGCAAAATCAGCGCCAGCATCAGCAGGTTGAAAAGCCTGCCAGCTATTGATACCGATTCATCCGTTAACCAGAGCGCTGCTTGTCGGAGTTTCCGCATTGACTCTTTATTCAGTCCTGTTTGGTGGCTGCAGAATCAGCTCCGCCGTATCCCGGGCATTGTCGATGGCAAAGTAGCGCCGCTCGGCCGAGTTAGCCGGGCAAATGCGGTCATGGCTAATTTCTCTTAAGGGGCGTCCATTCTGCGCGTTGGTCACTTCATAGCCTTCCGGGAGGGAGAGAATATTGGCTACCGCAGTGGAGAGTCCTCTGAGCGTCAGGCGATAGTTCTCGAGGCGAAAGGCTGTGACAGACCACGGCGTGCACAGGTCCTTTGCTTCACTGCTCTGTCGAAGCCATTTATCCCTGTATCCTGACAGCCAAATCAGTGCTTCGCTGCCGTCGCTGAAGGTGACTTCGCGGACCATCAGGTTGCGTATCATGATGATCGATTCAGCGGAGGCCCAGCCGTGAAATCCATCGCCCATGCAGCCGCCGCCCGTGCGTACGTGTATCGCTTCGGGAAAAGTATAGGCCTTCTGCGCACGGCGGCGAATGCTGCGAATTATTTGTCTCGCCTGTCGCGTGCGGCCCATATGCAGGTAACTTTCCGCCATCTGCAGCGTGAGATAGGGGTTAAGGCCCGAATGAATGTTTTCCTGAAAAAAGCAGCCATTGAAGAAATAGTTGTCGCGTATCAGGTCGAGCGTGCGCAGCATACGGTTGTCGCAGAATTCGTGCAACTGTAACGGGTAGGCTGCCGCGATTGAGCCGATCATTCCGGCGTCCTTACCGCGACCAAGCGCTGCGGGCAGGTAGGAATAATGCTGGAGATAGCGTTTAAGCGCGCCTGCAAGGCTGGCAAAAATTGCTTCGGCACGTTCGCTGAGCCCCAGCGGTTTGAGATGGGGAGTTATAGCTCTGAGCCCGCCGAGCGCCCAAAGGTTATCCCACAGATACCAGTCTGCCGGGCCGAGGTGCTCGGCGGAAAATCCCGGCGGCAGTACCCCGCCGTGCTGCTCGCAGGCTTTCTCAATCCAGGCAATCATCCGGGTAATCTGTTTGCGCATGCGCACGATGATAGATATATCGTGCGTGAAACGCACATACTGCGCCAGTATCCAGAGCGCCTGGCCATTGGCATCCCACTCGCCGGTCTGCGACTGGAAAAGTCCTGATGACCTCACCATTCCGGCGAAGCGTTCTATGATGGGTTTAACGGCTTTTTTTGCGCCGAGCAGAAGCAGGGCATACATCATGATAACTGCATCGCGAATCCAGAAGTGGTGATACGTGTAGCTGCCTGGCTTGATCGAATCGTAGTCCCACAGGGCGATGAGGTGATTTTTGGCATGCCTCAACCAGTCGCTGTAATCTCTTGGCAGCTCGGCCACGATTGTTTGACCGAAGTACTCCTCGCTAATTTCGCGCGCGGTTTTTCCCTTAAGAGCAGAAGGCAGTGGATCGTGTTGGTGGTCGGTCACCGAGATCAGGCATCGGTCGGCTGTTGCAAAATAGAAAGCTGCCGTGGTAAGTCCGATATTGTCCTTTGCATCGTGCGCGTTCAGCTTTGTTTTTTTTCCGCTGCTGAGCCGCCTTACCTGAGGCACTATCCGCCGCAGCGCGTCGCCGTTTTTCCAGTCTGAGAGCAGCGCAAGATCGGGAGATTTTTCCAATTGCAGGTCGGCGTCTCCTGTAAGATGCCGCTTCTTTTCGTTGTAGTGCAGTCTGTAAATCAGCGCAGGTCCCTCGACATTGAACGGGCGGATGGAAAGCAGTAGCGGCTTATTGCCCGAGGCCCTGATGGAAATCCCATGTTCGGTTGCTGTGTACTCTACCACCAGGCCGCGCCATGAACAGACGATGCGGTCTGATGACTTGAGCAGGAGTTTGACTTCCGAGGATTTTTGCTGTGGCCGCACCAGACGACCCTTTTCGAGAGTAGCAAATTCGAGCGTGTACGAACCCGGATATACCATGATTCCACCAGCCATGTCGACTGACGCCTCGAGCGTGCGACCGGGAAAACCAATACCGACCCAGTTGCGGTGAGTCTGGTTCATGGATAGAATGTTGTGCGAGCGCGGAAGAAAAGAGGCCGAGGCAGGGTTGTACTGTTCTTCTGCCCAGAGCGGGGGCAGAAACTTACGGTTGAACTGGAAAAAGCTGTAGTTCCAGAAGCCCGATGCAAACAAACGGGAGTTCATGGGCAGCGTTTCCGCAGGCCATTCAGTTTTCGTCGGATTACCCAGCTTCATCGCCGAGCGGAGCATGTCGGTTGCGTCATGCGGTACACCGATGCGACGCAGGAAAAACCTGGCGAGCATCAGCTTGAAGCGAGTCATGCGGCCGTCATGTGGCAGCAGATATTCGCTCTGCCTGCGTAGTGGGGCAGAAGGGGGACGTCGGACGCTCATCGGAATAAGGCGTAGCCTATGCATGGCACAAGTGTTCAATCATAAATTAAGGAGGAAAAAGTTTCGAACAGGCGCAATCGAGCATTTTTTGCATGGCGCAAAGCGTGTATTGGTGCGATTAACCTGATGACTTTTTCCTAGCATTTTCTTAACTTGGATTGACACAATGTGACATAACGTCGAATCTATCCCACGTGAATTCAGGCGGGTACAAGCCCGCCTGAATTATCTTTGGAGGAGACCGGATTTATGAAAATTGCGCGCTATTTTACCCAGAAGGGAAAAGACATATACTGCGATATCATCTTTGAGAAGCGTACATCAAAAATTACCAATACCGATGGCTCGGTCGCCTTTGAAGCCAACGAAGTAGAAGTTCCATCTTTTTGGTCTAATGTTGCCACAGATATTCTCGCGCAAAAATATTTTCGCAAGGCCGGAGTTCCCCGCGCACTGAAGCCTGTTCCTGAAGAAAACATACCGGACTGGCTCAGGCGACAAGAAGCCGACGAAGAGCAGCTGGCAAAGTACCCAAAGGAAGAGCGCTACACGCGTGAAACCTCGGCAAAGCAGGTAATGCACAGACTCGCGGGCGCCTGGACGTATTGGGGTTACAAATATAACTACTTCTCCTCCGAAGAAGATGCCCGCGCATTTTACGACGAACTCTGTTACATGCTCATGAACCAGATGGCAGCGCCCAATTCGCCGCAATGGTTCAATACAGGTCTTCACTGGGCTTATGGCGTCGATGGTCCTTCGCAGGGGCATTATTATGTCGATCCGTCAACAGGCAAGCTGGTTAAGTCAAAGTCGGCGTATGAGCATCCGCAGCCTCACGCCTGCTTCATCCAGTCCGTTGAAGATGATCTGGTGAATGCTGGCGGCATTATGGATCTCTGGGTGCGCGAGGCGCGCCTGTTCAAATACGGCTCAGGCACGGGCAGTAACTTCTCAAGACTGCGCGGTGAAAACGAACGCCTTTCAGGCGGCGGTAAGAGTTCTGGCCTCATGAGCTTTCTCAAAATCGGCGACACGGCTGCCGGTGCAATTAAGTCGGGCGGTACGACCCGCCGCGCGGCCAAAATGGTCTGTCTCGATGTAGATCACCCCGATGTCGAACAGTTCATCGACTGGAAGGTGACAGAAGAAGCAAAAGTTGCAAGCCTGGTCGCCGGCTCCAAGGCAATTCGTCGTGTCATCACTGATGTATTTGCTGCGGTAGCGGGATGTGTCAAACAGCCTTCACTGCTTGACCCGAAGCAGAATAAGAACCTTGCGCTTGCGCTCAAGAAGGCGCGTGCAGCTCATGTGCCCGACAGCTATGTCCAGCGGATTATCCACCTCGCCCGGCAGGGTTATACATCCATCGACTTTGAAGAATACGATACCGACTGGACGTCGAAAGCCTACCTCACTGTTTCGGGCCAGAATTCCAATAACTCGCTGCGCCTCTCTAACGCGTTTCTGAAGGCAGTAGAAGAAGGAGGTAGCTGGGAGCTCATACGCCGTACGGACGGCAAAGTGCACAAGACGGTTCAGGCGCGCGACCTGTTCGACCGTCTCTCCTACGCCGCCTGGTCATGCGCTGACCCCGGTCTTCAGTTTGATACCACGATCAACGAGTGGCATACCTGCCCCGAGGACGGCCGTATCAATGCCTCAAACCCGTGCAGCGAGTACATGTTCCTCGATGACACAGCATGCAATCTCGCCTCGCTTAACATCATGAAGTTCTATGACGCGGGCAAGAACCAGCTCGATGTTGAGGCATACAAACATGCAATACGTATATGGACCATCGTGCTCGAAATTTCTGTGCTGATGGCGCAGTTTCCGTCGCAGCGGATTGCTGAACTGTCGTACAAGTTCCGTACGCTCGGCCTGGGCTATGCAAACCTAGGTACATGGCTCATGGTTTCGGGCATCCCGTACAACTCGGCTCAGGCGAACGCGATTACCGGTGCTGTAACGGCGATTCTTACCGGTGTCAGCTATAAGACCTCGGCGGAGCTAGCCGCTGAACTCGGGCCATTTGCCGGCTATGAGAAAAACCGCGAGCATATGCTGCGCGTGATCCGCAATCACCGCCGCGCCGCTTACAACGTACCCGAAAGCGAATATGAGGGTTTAAGCATTTTCCCCATGGGTATCAACAGTAAGTACTGTCCTGAGTACCTGCTCGCGGATGCCCGGCGTGCGTGGGATGAGGCGCTCACACTGGGCGAGAAATACGGTTACCGTAACGCGCAGACCACGGTCATCGCTCCGACGGGCACTATCGGCCTCGTGATGGACTGCGATACGACTGGCATCGAGCCTGACTTCGCGCTGGTCAAGTTCAAGAAACTTGCAGGCGGAGGTTACTTCAAGATCATCAACAAGTCTGTCCCGCAGGCTCTGGAACACCTTGGTTACAGCAAGGAACAGATCAGCAAAATTGTCGAATATGTAGTGGGTTCTGCTTCTCTTGCCGACGCTCCGCATGTGAACCGCGAGAATCTGAAATTGCGCGGCTTCACGAATGAGGTGCTCGATACGATCGAAGAGGCACTGCCCACTGCGTTTGACATAAATTACGTATTCAATCGTTACCTGATCGGCGATGCCTTCCTCACCGGAACGCTGAAAATACCCAAAGAGGTACTCGATAAGCCCGATTTTAACCTGCTGCAGCACATGGGTTTCACGCCCGAACAGGTTTTGATGGCTAATGAGGCTATCTGTGGTACGATGATGATTGAGGGTGCGCCGTATCTGAAAGAAGAGCATCTGCCGGTATTTGACTGTGCAAACAAGTGCGGACGCCGCGGTAAGCGCTTCATCCCGTATCAGGCACACCTCAACGTCATGGCCGCCGCGCAGCCGTTTATCAGCGGAGCAATTTCCAAGACGATCAACATGCCTTACGAAGCCACGGTAGAAGACGTGAAGCAGGCGTACCTGGCGTCCTGGAAGCTCATGATTAAGGCGAACGCACTCTACCGCGATGGCTCGAAGCTTTCTCAGCCGCTCTCCACCGTGGGCGAGAACATCTTCGAAGATCTCGATGACGAAGAAATTGCCGATGTAATGTCTGCGCCTGCTGCCATCAAAGCGCAGCAGACTGCGGAAAAAATTGTTGAGAAGATCATCGTCCGCAAAATCGCTGAGCGCCGCCGTCTGCCGGCGCGCCGGCAGGGCTATACGCAGAAAGCGGTCATTGGCGGCCACAAAGTGTACCTGCGTACCGGCGAGTACGAAGATGGCTCACTGGGTGAAATCTTCCTTGATATGCACAAGGAAGGCGCTGCGTTCCGTTCGCTGATGAACGGTTTTGCCATCGCCGTATCATTGGGCCTGCAGTACGGTGTGCCTTTGGAAGAATTCGTCGAGGCCTTTGTGTTTACGAAATTTGAGCCCAATGGCGTAGTTCAGGGGCACGATCGCGTGAAAATGGCAACCTCAGTTATGGACTTCATTTTCCGCGAACTCGCGATTACGTATCTCGACCGCAATGACCTGGCGCACGTTTCTCCCGAAGCGCTTGTGGTTGACCAAACCACAACCAAGGGAGAGGTTCCGGGGGCTGACGCGCTCGATGATCACGAAGCTCCTGTCTCCGTAGCAGTGGGCGAGACGAAAACACGTTCAGGACTGAAGGTGAAAGTTTCCGGGGAAACCCGGCGGGTCAGTGCGAGCCAGATTCAGGAGGCGCGTATCAAGGGTTATGAAGGCAGCGCCTGTCCCGAATGCAGCTCGATGACGCTTGTCCGCAATGGTTCGTGCCTCAAGTGCGAAACGTGTGGAGCAACGACCGGTTGTTCCTGATAAATGCAATGAGGGGTGAAAAGCACCCCTCATAGTGTCGTCTCTGAAGAGAAGTTATGCGCCCGTGCGGCGAAAGAGCAGATAGAAAAGATCTTCTACCCGTTCCTGATGGCGGATGGTGCGGGGTTCCATGAGCAGTGCCTTGCCGTCCTGTCTTCCGCTCGAATGCGTCGCCTTCTGCTCGCGCGCTGCGGGTCTGAATGCCTTAGCCATGTCGATGACACGCCCGTGGTGTTCGTTCTGCATAAGTACCGCTATTGCGCCAGCGTTCCGTGTGGCAGGGGAAGAGCTGCGCCTGCTATATTATCGGCTGCTGGGTCAAATATGCTGAGTGTTTTTTTATTTATCCCGTCCGCGCGGCTAAAAGGCCTGCGTGACCTGGCGGGCAGCTCACTCATCTATGTTTCTGCGCTTGACGCGTCTGCTTGCTCTGCATGCGTTTCTCCATGAAGCTGAGCGATCTGGCTGCGCAGTTGGGCGGCGAACTCATCGGTGATGGTGAGCTGGAAATAAAAGGAGTCCGCGATCTCGAACTGATCGGTGCGCAGAATCATTCTGAAAAACCCGAGCCGGGTTACATCTATTTTGTCGAATCGAGAAAAAATTTTAACCTACATCCCGAATGTCGTGAGTGTACGGCGATCCTGACTGCGCGATCGCTTGCGAACAATTTCACAAATGGCATTGTCGTCGATGATGCGGCCGCGCGGCTTGCCTTCATCAGGCTTTTGCAGCTTTTTGAGCGGATTCCGGCGCCGTCGCAGGTGGCAAGGAGCGGCGCTTTCATTGCTCCGAGCGCACGAGTTCATGACACAGCTATAGTTATGCATGGCGCAGTGATTCTTGATGGAGCAGAAATCGGTGCGCATGCGGTAATTCATCCAAATGCGGTCATAGAACAGAACGCGAAGATTGGCGCACATACCGTGATACATCCGAATGTTGTGGTCAGATACGACTGCGTCATTGGCGAACACTGCATCATTCACAGCTGTACGGTCATCGGGGCAGATGGATTTGGCTTCTACGACAAGGACGGAACCCGCTACAAGATACCGCAGATCGGCAACGTGATTGTGGGCAATTACGTTGAAATGGGCGCAAGCGTCACTGTGGATAGAGCGACTATTGAATCGACGGTCATCGGTGATCATACCAAGTTCGACGACCAGGTGCATGTCGGTCACAACTGCCAGGTAGGAAAGTATGTCTATATCGCCGGGAATACCGTTCTTGCGGGCTCGGTTACGCTCGAAGATAACGTGACGCTCGGCGGACAAACGGCAATATCCGGGAAAGTGCACGTGCGCAAGGGAACTCTCGTGATGGGTATGAGCGCTCTCGCCGCCGATTCAGAACCTGGCGGAATGTATTTTGGCATTCCGGCGCGTCCTGCCCGCGAGATGCACAAAATAAATGGCTCGCTTGTCTATGTGCCCGAGCTCTTAAAGCGCGTGGCTGCCCTGGAAAAGAAACTGGGCGTAGAGAAAAAGGAAGAGTCGCCGTAAGAGATCAAGGTGATTTATTTACCTACTTGAGGCTTTCGGCGCCCTGGGCTAAAACGAATTCCTCGTACTGGTTTTTCCTGCCGCTGTTGATGTAGCCGTAATTGTCGTAGTGGTGAAAAAAGAAGTTGTAGTTATTAACCACCAACTTCCGGTTAATCAGGTTGATGAGTTTCGATTGCACACGATCGAAATCCCGCTGCTTCTCAGGCTCAGGTTTGTTGAAGTAATCATCCATGGTCTGTACTTTGAAGTCGTCCTTATCGGCATAAGGCGTCTGGCTTTCAATAATTGCCAGAAAGGCATAGCGCTTTGCCTGCCGGGCATACTTGATTGCGCCGATGTAAAACCAGATCTTGGTAGAGTAGAGGTGCTTGTTATGGTGGTAGCCCTTACCCTCATAAATCTCCGACACCTTGAGGTCTCGGTAGCCGAGGCGCATGAAATGCGCCGCGCGTACATCCTTGGTTTCGACAATCATCGCCGAATTGCGTTCAAGCAGCTCGCGTGTGTCTTTCTGGTAGTAGTCGTTTAGTACCTGCAGGTAAAGGTCTTTCAAAATCTTCTGCGACTCGCGTATGTGCGCGTGCGTCTCTTTGTAATGCCCTGAAAGGTATTCCTTGTGTGCTTTATAGTGTTCGAGCGCTGCTGAGTGGAATACCTTGAGATGCTCCTCGCCGGCAAAATTCGAGATTCCGGGATTTATGAAGTCGATGAAGTGTTTATTTTCGGTTAAGATTTTTTCGCAGAACGCCCGGTCGGGTGCATTGGCATATAATGGCAGAACGCAAAAAAGTATTGCGCAGCAATATTTGTGTGTGTTCTGAATCAACTTCATCAGTATGCCGCCAGCAAGATAGATTCGATTTCGTTACGCGTCAGCATCCGCGGCGCATTTTCCAGATGAGGAAAAGCAGCAGCGAAGCGCGAAATGTCTTCGAGTTCATGTTTCTTGACGTCAAATTCTGACAGACGGGTTGGCAGGTTAACCTCCAGAAAAAGCCGCCGCACGCCTTCGACGGCCTTAATCGCCGCTTCAATGACCGAGATATCGCGCACATCTTCGCCGAGTGCGCGCGCGATATTGATGTACTGCGCCGGCGCAGCAGTAAGGTAGTACTCCATTACATGCGGCAGGATCAGCGAGAGCGCATCATAGAAATTAACCTTGTCGTGTGCATTGAGCGCATTAGCAATTGAATAGGCAACACCCACGGGGGAGGAAACCGCTGATACAGAGATCATCGCCGACGACCAGAGCATTGTGGAAATCAGTTTGTCGTTCTTGGCATCTTTATAGAGCTGTGGAATGTTGCGCCGCATGAGTTCAATCGCCCTGAGCGCCAGTGCGCTCGAGATCGGATTAGCCTTGGGCGAAAGCTGGCTTTCAATTGCGTAAGCAAGTGTCGCTCCCCCGAGCCGGGCAGCGCTGTCGGAGGTGAGATGTTCGCAAACTTTGGGATCATAGAATGTCGCCACAGGAAAGAGCAGTTCGTGCTCAAAGTATTTCTTTTGTCCGTCTGCGGCGTCGCGTATCGTGAAGCTGGGAGAAAGTTCTTCGCCAAGCGACGGTTCGACCGGCACGGTAATGAGCGGCAGCGGCGGATTTTTTATTTTTGCGCGGCCGTTGAGCACCTCTGAGGCAAACACCGAATTCGTCACAAGCATCGAAACGAGTTTGGCGGTAGCAAACGTATCGATCGAGCCAAAAGCCACAATAGCGTCCGCGTGCGCCTTCTTGGTAAAATAGGCCACCGAATCGACCTGGTCAGAGGTCGGGTTCTCGTTCAGGTCATCGTACAGTATAACTCCGTCTGAGTGTTTGGTCAGCCCATTCTTGAGGACCGTCAGCTCAGAAGGGTTTTTGTTCTCCGATTTGAGGTTTAAAAGCAGGATGCGCGAGCCGAACTGCTTGACGT
This sequence comes from uncultured Turneriella sp., assembly GCA_964408405.1. Lineage (GTDB taxonomy): Bacteria > Spirochaetota > Leptospiria > Turneriellales > Turneriellaceae > Turneriella. Next base: position 27,125 of record CAYOZO010000001.1, on the reverse strand, counting down.
AGTTGCCGATCTTGAATGTCGAATCGTTTTCAAACTGGATTCGCGTCGGAAGAGAGAACTGTGCCCAGCTAATGCCCTGCATAGTCGGTCAAAAAAAAAGGCGGCTCAAGGCCGCCATGCACGTTTCTTGGCAAGAGGTACTCAGGCGAGATTTCCCTCTTTAAGAGCCTTTTACGGTACTGGTGAGGCGCGCTGCGATATGGTTCAACACCTCATTTGAGGGGTTGTCGTACTCGCCACGGGCGTATTTTTCCTTCACCTCGCGCACCCGGTCAGCGCGCACGTCGCTGGCCGAGGCAATTGCCTTCTGTACCTGGGCAGCTTCGCGTGCCTGCAGGGCGGCCTGTGAAATCGAAACGCTGTCTGACCCAAGGCTGGCGCTTTTTGCCTCCTGCGGCCGGACGGCGGATTTATCGTTCACGGCCTTTATTGGGCCGGCGTTGTTGATTTTATCAATGTTCATAGTCTTCCTCGCCAGTTATGGCTGGCCAGCGGCTGCCTATAACTCTGAATTCAGTATCGGCAGGACAAGCACAATTTATGACAACTTTTTTTGCCCTTTCGGGTTGGGGCGCCAGCCCCAAAATCAACTAGAGGGGGAGGAAGGGGTTAACCACGGCGAACACGGCGTTCACGGCGGGAGGGATTTCTGGTCTTCGCAGAGCTGCCGCCGTGGTCTCCGTGTCGCCGTGGTTCTTCAGGCGTATTGTTTAGAGGGTGGGAAAAAGGGCTTGAAATTGCATATGACGTTGGATGGATGGTATAGTAGAAATCTGAATTTACCTCATACAGGAGTTTTCCGCATGAAGATCAATAAAATACTTTTTGCTAGTCTGGCCTCAATCTCTATGATCTGGTCAGGTCCTGTGACTGTGACCATCACTGACCCTACGCTTAATGCACTTGGCACGGCACAGATACTCACAGACAAGATCAATTCTGAATTCAAGGTTCCTGAAATGGGATCATTCTTAAAAGCCATGTCCGATGCTCAGGTACTTGCAACCAAAGGCCAGGGGGTTTCCTATGCGACCGAGCATTCCGTCTTTGTCGTCGGCGGCGGCCTTGGCATTGGTTTGAGCAACGGGACTGCGATAGGAAAGACGTCCGGGGGTCTGCCTCCGATCGGTCTCGGAGCCCAGGGATCAGCTATGGTTGGAATCTCTCTTTCGCGCGTTCCACTGCCCGCTCTAGGCCCGCTTGACCTGAAACGCGTAACCCTGTTTGCCAATTATCTCGGGTATACCAACGATGGTCTTGTGGATAGCCTGACCATCAATACCAACATGGTTGGTTTTCATCTGCAATATAAACTCATAGAGGCAAAGAACCTCGGCGGCATCGGCATACTTAACTGGGGTGGCATAGCTATCACCAGCGGTATAGATATTGCTTCGAATACGCTGCGCTATAAAATAGGGCAATCGATTTCGACAGACGTTTCCGGCTCAACTGTCTCTTGGACACCGAATTCGAGCAGCGCCCTGGAACTCAAAGCCTCGGTAGTCTCTATTCCGATTGAAGTTTCTACGAGTGTTCGACTGCTCTATGTCCTCAGCCTTTTTGGCGGGCTCGGCATAGATTTGAACATGGGTAAAGCAGAGATTGCTGCAAATTTGAATGGGAACATCAGTTCGACCGGCGCAGTTAATAACCCGAACGCCGGTTCTGCCAGCCTCAATATTACCGAAAACCAAGGCCCTAACTTTGGCCACCTGCGCTTCTTCGCCGGTCCGCAGCTCAATCTCGTACCGCTCAAGAATACCAACCTCTTGAGCATCTACGCACAGGGTAACGTGTCGACCGGTGGCAACTACGGGGTTCACGCGGGAGCACGAATCGCCTGGTAAGTTTGCTTCGTAAAACTTCTGAGCGGGGGTGCTCATAGCCCCGCATAGTTCTCGAAAAGCTGCACCCACCGACACGGTCAGGGTGCAGTTTCTGGGAGCGGCCGGATTTGTGACTGGTTCACGCACCCTCATCGAATATGCTGGCTTCCGAGCCTACATCGACTGCGGCCTCTACCAGGGGCCAAGGTATGTAGAAGAGCGAAATTACCTGCCACTCGAATCTGACCCATCGACCATAGACGCGATTATTCTCACGCACGCGCACATTGACCATTCGGGTTTGATTCCGCGGCTTTTCCGAGAGGGCTTTCGTGGCGCTATCTACTGCACACGGCCTACCGCGCGTTTGCTCGAAATTATTCTGCCCGATGCGGGCAATATTCAGGAAGAGGAGTTCAGCCGGCTTTCCAAAAATGAGCTGCGCAAGCTGGGCTTAGAAGCTCCCCTTTTTACCCGCGAAGACGGCAGGCTGGTACTCGACCTGGTACGCACTGTCGCGTACAACCGCACTTTTCGCGTCGGCCCTTTTAGCTTCTGCTTTACCTGGGCCGGACATATCTTAGGCGCTGCGCACCTCAATGTTTGGCGCAAGGGCTTTAGCATGGTATTTAGCGGCGACATAGGGCCAGAAAGTACGTTTTTCCATAAACCGCTGAAGCGACCTCGAATGGCTGAAAACGTCGTCATCGAATCAACCTATGGCGACCGCGTGCGCGAAAACGAAGATTACGAAAAAAAGTTCCGCGACGCTGTGCGCTATATCGTAGAACGGCGGGGAGTTTTACTGTTACCGGCCTTTGCCGTGGGCAGGGCTCAGACCACGCTCTACGTGCTGTTTCGCCTGATAAAGGAAAAGAAAATACCGCAGATACCGATTGCACTCGACTCGCCGATGGCTGTGAAAGCGACGCAGACCTACAGCCGCTTCAGGAACGAACTGACCTCTGAAGTTGTGCGCTCCGGTTTTTTTGACTTTCTGCGCTCGCGCCAGGTCAGGCTCATCGAATCGGCCGAAGAGAGCAAGGTGCTCGCCGAATCACCCGGACCCATGATCATCGTCAGCGCGTCGGGTATGTGTACGGGGGGCAGGGTGGTGCACCACCTGGAACAGCGCTTGGGCGACACGCGCAATGCAATTCTTTTCACCGGCTACGCGGGCGAGGGTACTTTAGCGCATGAAATCTTAAGCGGTGTCGGCAGGGTAAATATTTACGGTCGCGAAATTCCGGTGCGCGCATTGGTGGCTCAGGTTCAGTCGTTTTCTGCGCATGCCGATCAGACAGGGCTCATCGCCTGGATGCGGCAGTTCGACAGCAAGAGCATCAAGCGCATCTACATCAATCACGGCGAAGAAGCGGCGCGAGAGCGCCTGGCAAGCGAACTGGCATTTATGGAGTCGCAGATCGAACTGCCGCGCTACCAGAGTACGTACTATCTGCCGTGCGGCTGATTAGGGGTAGGTTTAAACCTACCCGTAAAATGATTAAGAGGGCTCGTAGTTCAGCAGTCCGTACAGCGCGTTTGCCCGTTCGAGTTCGGCGAAAGTCCGTAAGATCTGCACCCGAGGCAAGTTAGCGATCAGGGTCTTGCCGTAGGTTTTCTGCCACACGCGGCTGTCCAATAGGGCAACGACCCCCTTATCGCGTTCAGTCCGAATCAGACGCCCGAATGCCTGCCGCAGCATGGTTGAGGTATGGGGCAGCGCCAGCTCGAAGAAGGGTTTTTTGCCTTTTGCCTCGAGTAGCTCAGAGCGGGCCTTGAAGATCGGGTCATCGGGCGGAGTGAAGAGGAGCTTGGTAATGATGAGCAGGCGCAGGCCGTCGCCCGCAACGTCGATGCCCTGCCAGAACGACTGAGATCCCATTAGAATAGATTCTTTGTCGTTGCGGAATTTTATCAGGGCATCTTGTGCACCGTCTTCAAGCTGCGAAAAAACCGGCAGATCAGTCATTTCGCGCAGACGATAGGTAACCTGCTGCAGGTTGTAGTTTGAGGTAAAGAGCACAAGCGCACCGCCGCGCGAAGTCTCAACCAGTGCGGCGATCTCTTCGCTCAGCAGGTCAAAGTAGCGCGCCAGCACAGCCGGGTCCGCGCCGTGCTCGGGAATGAGCAGGTGCTCGGGGGCATAAAGAGCCGCATGTTCGCGGTAGTTAAATGGCGAAAAGAATATATTGCAGTCGATACTGCCTTCCTCTGCCAGAGGCAGCGCTTCGCCGAGAAAGCGGTTAAAGAAACCGCGCTGTATCAATTCTGATTTGCGCGTCGGAAACTCCGGGTACGGCCAGTAGCCGATCGTCGCCGAAGTGTAGAGCCGCAGCTCTGGCATCAGGTCAGCCAGTGTCTCGCCAAGATTCAGCCGGCACGAGTGGAGGAAAAATCTCTCGTTCCGTTTTTCGGCCCAATAGACTGCCGCTTCAGAGTCGGGGGTATCATACGCACGGGCGAAGGCCGCCATTTTCTTGATTGCTTTTGCCTGTGCGTTGACAACTGCCTGCAGCGCAGCTTCGAGTTCATCGGATTTCAGGCTTTCGTATTTTTCCGCGAGTTCGGTCATGGGTTGCGTGATTTCCGGGATATCTGAGATGCGCGAGCGAATGAGTGCCGTTCCTGCATCTTTGAAGACCATGTCCGTTTCGACTTCCCAGCGCGAAAAGAAAGTCTCCCAGCGCGCAAGGCAGAGCGACACGAGTTCATCTATTTCCTGCTTTTGCTCGCCGTCGATGCCCGTATGCTGCGCCAGCGTTTTGTCAATGCCTCGTTTCAGCTCCGCAAAGTCGTGACGGCCAAAACTTGCGGTAAAAATCGAATAGCCCGTCCGCACGAGTCCGTGTGCTTCGTCAATGATCACGGCGCCGTAATCGGGGAGCGTATGCTTGTCATTGAGCAGGTGGTAGAGCAGCAGGTGGTGGTTGGCGACCAGGATCTGTGCTTCGCCCCATTTCTTTCGCTCGCGGTAGTAGTTACAGCCGGCGTAGTGCGGACAGCGGTTGCCGGGGCAGCCGTCGCTGTCGCGGGTAATCAACGCCCAGATTGACTCTGGTAATTTAGGCGCGTCAGTAAACCGGCTGCCGGAGTGATTGCTTTCGGTAGCTAT
>CAYOZO010000001.1:0-22106 GCA_964408405.1 uncultured Turneriella sp. | reverse complement strand
CTAAAGCTGCCCTCCTGCCTCATCTGCTCATAGCGCAGGCGGCAGTAGTAATTGCCGGAACCGAGGCAGAGTTCAAACCGCAGGCTGCCATCCAGCGCCTTTCTAAGAAACGGCAGATCTTTTTCGAACAGCTGCCACTGCAACGCCTTGGTTTCGGTTGCGACCAGGACGCGCTGACCCGTAAGGTAGTTGAAAGCAAGAGCAGCTACCAGATAGGCGAACGATTTTCCGACACCGGTTGCGGCTTCAATGACAGCGCTTCGCTCGCGGTAGAAAGAACGCAGAATTTGCTGCGCCATTTGCACCTGTGCATCACGCATCTGGTAGCCTGGCAGGGCAGAGCCGATGCGCTCGAACGCCTGTGTACAAATTGCATTGAGCACCCCGGGTTTGAGCGAGCGTTCTTCGATCGCGATTTCAATAGCCTCACCCTGCAGTTCGCTGAGCTCCCGGGCGTCACACCAGGGGGGTAATACACCGGAATCAAATTCTGCTGATTCTTCGTCAGCCATTGTTATCAAATAAGGAGTCGCCGGCGCTATCCAGGGCCAGGTTTGCCAGGTAGTCCGCGATCTGATTTTTTTCCCGGGGTATGTGGACTAGAACAGGTCTTACTCGCTGCGCCAGAGCGGATGCCTTTTCAAAAAGAGGTCTCAGATTATTGTTTTTGACCCGGTATTCGCCTCGCAGCTGCCGGATCACAAGTTCACTGTCCGAATGCAAAACGACGCCGGTGAGCTCCAGCTCGAGGCACTTTTCGAGCGCGCGAATGATACCGTAGTATTCCGCCTCGTTGTTGGTGCGCCTGCCAATCTTCTCCGCAAGTTTGAAGACAGTTCTGTCTTCGCCCGCTCGAAACGCGTTGAGAGAGATTTCTTCCCCTTTTCTGAAGGCAGCGACACCATACGCGGCCGGCCCCGGGTTGCCGCGCGATGCCCCGTCGCAGTAAACAGATACAGACGCTTCACTCATGGATACAGCGCCACTCATGACCATGAACAGCGCGCAGCGGAACTTTTTCTCTGCAGGCCTGTTGAGCCAGGTGACAGCGCGGTGCAAACGCGCAGCCATGGATTATCTCGCTCAGTCGCGGCGGCGAGCCCGGTATAGCGCTGAGGCGGCTACCGCGCGGCACGTCGGCAACCGAAGCCAACAGAGCCCTGGTATAAGGATGTTTGGGCGTGGCGAAAATTGCAGCAACTGTCCCGGTTTCAACAATCTCGCCGGCGTACATGACAGCGACGCGATGCGCCAGGCGTGCCACGATCCCGAGGTCGTGGGTGATAAAGATCATCGAAGTCTTTTCGCGCTCATTAATTTCGCGCAGCAGCCGCAGTATCTGCGACTGTATAGTCACATCGAGCGCAGTGGTAGGCTCGTCAGCAATGAGTACTTCAGGTTTGGCGGCGAGCGCCATGGCAATGAGAAGTCTCTGGCGCATACCGCCCGACAGTTGAAAAGGGTAGCTTTTCAGGCGAAGCTCGGGCTCCGGAATGCCGACCTTACTCATGAGTCGAACAGCCTCGTCACGGGCTTCTCGCGGTGTAAGGCCTATGTGCAGTGTGAGCACCTCACTGAGTTGAAATCCCACTGTAAATACGGGATTGAGCGCAGTCATCGGTTCCTGAAAGATCATCGCAATGCGTCTGCCGCGAATCTTGCGCATCTCAGCTTCGCTTTTTGCGGTAAGGTTTTCGCCTGACAGACTGATCTGGCCCGCAACCTCGGCGTTTTTGCCATGCAGTCGGAGCAGACTCAGGCCCGTTACGGATTTTCCGCTGCCAGACTCGCCGACAAGTGCCAGGATTTCTGAAGCGGCGAGCGAGAAGGTTACGCCGCGCAACGCATGGACAACTCTGTTACCTGACCGGAATTTCACCGCCAGATCTGCAACCTGAAGGAGAGTCTGGACGGGGGCAGCAGTCATTGGTTGCGGGCAAGGTTGGTATTCGGAGCTGGCATGTAAAACCCTTAATGTATTGACGCTCTGTTTCGTCCCTAAACTTTGCAGGTTTAGACACGAAGGTGTCTTTTTTTATTTTCCTTAATCTTAAGGCGAATAAATCGGACAACCATTGGAGGAGTGGCAGAGTGGTCGAATGCGGCGGTCTTGAAAACCGTTAGGCCTTCACGGGTCTCGTGGGTTCGAATCCTACCTCCTCCGCAAAAAATCCACATTAACCCCGCCGAAGGCGGGGTTAATGTGGTAAACCGGAGCGGTGGCTGAGTGGTCGAAAGCGGCAGTTTGCTAAACTGTTGTACTAGGTAACTGGTACCGAGGGTTCGAATCCCTCCTGCTCCGCAGCGCACGGATGCGCGAGGTTTGCACGCCACAGGAGGTGGCTCATGGTGAAAACCGCAGCGCAGGGATGTGCAAGGTTTGCACGCCACACGAGGTGGCTCGTGGTGAAAACCGCAGCGCAGGGATGTGCAAGGTTTGCACGCCACACGAGGTGGCTCGTGGTGAAAACCGCAGCGCAGGGATGCGCGAGTGCCTGTATAGCCGACTGAGGCTATTTAGGCCGCAGGCCCACATAGCTCAGTCGGTAGAGCATTTCCATGGTAAGGAAAAGGTCACCGGTTCGATTCCGGTTGTGGGCTCAATGGAACAAATAACCAACCCGCAGAGCGGATGGGTTATTTCGAGTTTATAGGGCAGTAGTTCAACGGTAGAACGACGGTCTCCAAAACCGTTAATGAGGGTTCGATTCCTTCCTGCCCTGCATACCGCATGCGTTGTATCCGCCTGCAAGGCAGTTACCGCAGGCGTTATACAAAGGGAGAGCTATGAAAAGGATATGGCAATTTCTCGTCGAAGCGAGAGCAGAGCTGCGTAAGGCCACATGGCCGACCTGGGACGAAGTATCTCGCTCGACCATCGTCGTTTTTGTGACTGTTATCATTTTTGCCTTCATGATCTACGTCGTGGATGGCGGTATCGACCGCGTTTTTCGCACCTTGCTCGGTGGCTGACGGTATGGCTATGCATTGGTACGTCATAACCACCCTGTCCGCGCACGAAGATAAGGTGAAAAAGCTGATCGAGCGGCAGAAAGACAAATGGCCAGACGGAGCTAAGGTCGGGCAGGTGAAAATCCCCCTGCATGAAATGGCCGAGCTGCGCGGTGGTAAAAAGCGCATAGTGAAAAAGAAACTCATGCCGGGCTATGTATTTATCGAAGCGGATCTGACCGACGAGCTGCAGCACCGCATACGGGCGCTGCCGGGGGTTATGGGCTTTGTCAGCGCAGGTACTGAACCGCAGGTGCTCAGCGAAGAAGAGATGCACGCTCTCTTTACCGAAATGGGTCCTGCAGTGGCAGAGGAGAAGCAAACGACGCGCATTTTCTTCTCAGAGGGCGAAGTTGTTCGCATCATCGATGGTCCCTTCGCCAATTTTCAGGGCACTGTGGACGACGTGAACCCTGAGAAGGGCAAGGTTCGGGTGCGCGTGGAGATATTTGGCAGGGCTACTCCGGTCGAGCTCGACTACCTGCAGGTAAGTAAAATATAGTTTGCGGTATGTCGCAATTTTGCAAAATGGCAGCTCGCAAGTAAGTAAAGGGTATTCATGGCAGCAAAAAAGATAGTGGCCCAGGTCAAACTCCAGATTCCAGCGGGCAAGGCAAACCCGGCGCCTCCGGTCGGTACTGCGCTGGGTCCTCAGGGTGTAAACCTGATGGAGTTCTGCAAGCAGTTTAACGCGAAAACACAGGCGCAGGCGGGCAGTATTATTCCCGTTGTGGTAACGGTTTTCTCTGATCGCTCATTTACCTTTATAACCAAGGTTCCGCCTGCCAGTGACCTCATCAAGAAAGCTGCCAAGATCGAAAGCGGCTCAAAGGTTCCGCACAAGGAAAAGGTGGGTTCGCTGACCCAAGCGCAGCTCGAAGCTATAGCCAGGCAAAAAATGCCAGATCTCAATGCCAATGACATTGAGGCGGCCAAGCAGATCATAGCAGGCACTGCCCGTTCGATGGGCGTGACCATCCAGGGGTAGTTATGGCAAAGCATGGTAAGAAATACCGCGCTGCGGCAGAAAAGATAAGTCCTGAAAAGGAGTACTCATTGCTCGATGCGATGAAGCTCCTAAAAGAAGTTTCTTATACGAAGTTTGATTCAACGCTCGAAGGGCACTTCAATATCCGGTATAAGAGCTCGCAAAATGTGCGGGGTATCGTGCAGTTGCCGCACGGCACTGGTAAGAAGGTCAAAATTCTGGTGTTTGCCAAGGGAGAGAAGGCTGAAGAAGCGCGCGCTGCAGGGGCTGATTATGTGGGCGATGACGACATGATCCAAAAGGTGCAGGGCGGCTGGATAGACTTCGATTTCGTGGTGGCGACACCTGACATGATGAAGGATGTAGGTAAGCTGGGGCAGGTTCTCGGTAAGCGTGGTTTAATGCCGAAGCCAAAGTCTGGCACGGTTACTACGGACATGAAAGGAATTATTTCGCAACTGACTTCAGGCCGCATTGAATACCGTGCCGATAAGACAGGTGTTGTGCACGTACCGATGGGACGGCTCTCGTTCAGTCCCGATCAGTTAAAGGACAACGCAGAAGCGGTGTTCCAGGCCATCTTAAAAGATAAGCCCTCAGACGCCAAAGGCGACTATGTAGTGGGCATGTACGTAGCGGGCACAATGACCCCTGCGATTAGGATCAATATCAAGGAATTGCGTTAAGCGGAGCTCTTCATGGCATCAGCGGAAAAAACAGAACTGAAAGACGAGTACGTCGCCATTCTTAAGGCAAAGCCAAACTTCATTGTAACGCAATACCAGGGGCTCGACGTGGCGCAGATCAGCAGTCTGCGTAAGAAGCTGCGTGAGGCAGGCGGTTCTTATACTGTCGTGAAGAACAATGTGTTCAGCCTTGCGTTGAAAGAATCGGGAGTTGCACAGGACTTTCCTTACGATTCAACGCTAAGAGGTCCTAACGCGATAGCCTTCACGAGCCAGGATGTTCCTGCGATCGCCAAAGTCCTGCGCGATTTCAGCAAGGACAATGACAAGCTGAAGATTACAGCGGCGGTCATGGAGTCCACATATTACGATGCGAAGGGTGCGGCGACGATAGCCGATCTGCCTTCGCGCGAGCAGGTACTCGCCCAGTTGGCGGCCATGCTCAATTCGCCGGCAACCAAGATCGCTGGTACGCTCAGCAATATCATGGCCTCACTGGCGCGTGGTATCAGGAGTGTGGCCGAAAAGAACGGTCAATAATTGTCTTAGTAGAGATACTTAAGAGTCACATAGGGGAAAGAAGGAGTTAGTATGGTACAGGAGCTGTTAGATAAAATTGGGTCGCTGACGATCGTTCAGGCGGCAGAACTCGTCAAGGCAATGGAAGAAAAATTCGGCATTTCAGCTGCTGCCCCCGTAGCGGTAGCGGCAGTCGCTGCTCCTGCGGCAGGTGCTGCGGCCGCTGGCGAAGAGAAAACTGAATTCAACGTTGTCCTCGAAGGATTCAGCGGCGACAAGAAAGTCGACGCAATCAAGAAAGTTCGCGAGATCACAAACCTTCCTCTGATGGACGCCAAGAAGCTCGTTGAGGGCGGTACAGGCGTACTGAAAGAGGGCGTTTCAAAAGAAGAAGCAGAAAAAATCAAGAAAGAGATTGAGGCCTTGGGCGGAAAAATCGCGCTCAAGTAATGCCGTTTATCTCTACTACCAGTTTTTGGTATGGCCTGGCCGGTTTTTAACCGGCGGGCTTTTATATTTTTTGTGCTGATTTCCAGAGGAGAAAAATGTCAGAATCGCAAGCTGTAAGAATCGGCGAGGATACCTCGTCTTTCAAGATCGTCAATTTCGGAAAAATTCGCAAGTCACTGGACATTCCGCCGCTCATAGAAGTGCAGACGATCTCGTACAATGAGTTCTTGCAGGTGGACACTCCCACAGCCAAGCGCAAGCGAGTTGGTCTGCAATCGGTGTTCGAGGACAGTTTTCCCATCGAGAGTTCTAACGGGGACGTTGTCCTTGAGTTTGTTGAGTACACTCTGGGCGAGCCCAAGCGTGATATCTGGGATTGCAAAGTCAACGGCCTTACCTACGCGGCTGCGCTCAAGGCAACTATTCGGCTGATTGCCATCGAGACTGGTGAGGTTCGTGAGCAGGAAGTCTATATGGGTGACCTGCCCATGATGACTCCTACGGGAACATTCATCATCAATGGCGCAGAGCGCGTGATCGTTAACCAGTTGCACCGCTCGCCTGGTATTTTTATCTTTTTTGACGAATTAAAAAATATCTTCTCTTCCCGTATAATTCCGGACCACAAGGGTTCATGGCTCGAATTTGAGATGGACGCCAAGGGGCTGCTCATCGCGCGTATCGACCGTCGCAAAAAGTTCCCGTTCACGCTGTTGTTGAAGGCTCTCGGATATGGAACAAATGAGCAGATACTGCGTCTATTCTACGACTCAGAGACCATTGTGATCAAGGGCGTCCAGTCAAAGACGCTCGCCAAGTATATTGGCCGCCGCATCCTCACGGATGTTGCGCATCCGGAGACAGGCGAAATACTCATCGAAGCAGGACAGGCTCTCAATGAGGACAACCTCGACATCCTGAAAGATGCAAAGATCGAAAAAATCGAGATCATCGTGAATAAGGGCGCAGTGGATCACCGCGTGGTATTCAACTCGCTGGATAAGGACGGGGTTAACTCGACCGAAGAAGCGCTGATCGAATTCATCAGGAACCAGAAGCCACTCGACTACACTCCTGACCACGGCGACCCGGAAAAGCGCGCCAAAAATATTGAACGAGCCAATGCAGAACTGCATCGCCTTTTCTTTGATCCAAAGACCTATAATATGGGCAGCGTAGGGCGTTACAAAATCAACGCGCGCTTCAAGCACCTGAATCCCAAAGAGTTCGGCGATGATGTGGATACGCAGACGCTGCGTCCTGTGGATATCGTCGAAACCTGCAAATATATGGTGAATCTGATCCATGAAGTGCCGGGTTACCAGTATGACGATATCGATCATTTAGGCAATCGCCGGGTGCGTACAGTCGGCGAATTGCTCACCACGCAGCTCAAGGCGGGTTTTACGCGCATGGAGCGCGTGGTAAAAGAGCGTATGAGCATGAACGACGTTGATATCATGACGCCGCAGCTTTTGATCTCGATCAAGCCAATCACTGCAGTCCTGAACGAATTCTTTGGTGCAAGCCAGCTTTCGCAGTTCATGGACCAGACGAATCCGCTCTCCGAGATCACGCACAAACGCCGCCTCAATGCGCTGGGGCCCGGCGGTCTTACGCGTGAGCGCGCCGGTTTCGAAGTGCGCGACGTGCATTATACGCACTACGGCCGCCTTTGTCCTATTGAAACTCCGGAAGGTCCGAACATTGGTCTCATTACGTCCATGGCGACGTATTCCCGTCTCAACCCCTATGGCTTTGTCGAGACGCCTTACCGCGTAGTCGAAAATGGCAAGGATACCGGCAAGACGATCTTCCTGTCGGCTAATGAAGAGGACCACTACGTAGTGGCGCAGGCCAATGCAACGCTCGGTGAAAACGGTGAATTCCTCGACAAACTGGTCAGCTGCCGTTATCGGGGGGATTTCCCTCTGAAATCGCCGGAAGAAATCCAGCTGATGGACGTATCGCCTACACAGGTCATCTCCCTTTCTACCAGTTTGATACCCTTTCTTGAACACGATGACGCGAACCGCGCGCTCATGGGATCAAACATGCAGCGCCAGGCAGTGCCGTTGCTCAACCCCGATATGCCCATTGTCGGCACAGGCATGGAGTTCCCCATCGCCTATGATTCAGGAGTCTGTGTGATTGCCGACTATGATGGTGTGGTGACAAAGGTGGACGCAGACTCGATAGAGGTGGAGCGCGCGGACGGCACAAGGGACAAGTACCGTCTGGTGAAATTTAAGCGCACCAACCAGAGCACAACGCTCAATCACCAGGCGCTGGTCAGCTGCCACAACGCTCCTGAGAATGGTAAGATCACCTCGATCACGAAGAGCGAGATGCTGCTCGAGGCAGAAAGCGGCAAGGTTTACAGCTTTCCGATGCAGACTTTCCAAGGGGCGATGAAGCCCATGGTCAAAGAGGGCGCTTTCGTTTACCGCGGCGATCTGCTTGCGGGTGAAATCGTCAAGGGGAGGTTTGACCAGCCGAACAAGAACGTAGCGCGCAAAGCAACGGTTCTGGCAGACGGACTGGCAACTCGCTACGGACGTCTGGCTCTGGGTAAGAACATCACTGTAGCATTCATGCCTTGGGATGGATATAATTTCGAGGACGCGATCATCCTTTCTGAAAAGCTCGTTAAAGAAGACACTTTTACGAGTATTCATATTGAGGAGTTTGAGATCCAGGCTCGTGAAACCAAACTGGGTCGCGAAGTCATTACTCGCGACATCCCCAATATCAGCGAACGGGCCTTCCGCGATCTCGACGACGAGGGTATTATCCGCATTGGCGCCGAAGTGCGCGCAGGAGATATTCTCGTCGGTATGGTGACTCCTAAAGGGGAGACTGACCTGACGCCGGAGTATCGCCTGCTGCATTCAATATTCGGTGAAAAGGCGAAAGAAGTCCGGGATTCGTCGCTGCGTGTACCCAACGGTCATGCCGGCATCGTGGTGGATATAGTCCGCTTCAAGCGCGATGAAGGCGACGAGCTGCCAGCCGGTATTGTCGAGGCGGTTAAGGTCTATGTAGCGCAAAAGCGCAAAATATCTGTTGGCGACAAAATGGCGGGTCGCCACGGTAACAAGGGTGTCATTTCGACCATACTCAGTGAAGCCGACATGCCCATGCTGCCTGACGGAACGCCCATCGACATCGTCCTGAATCCGCTGGGTGTTCCTTCGCGCATGAACCTGGGCCAGATTTTTGAAACGCAGCTTGCCTATATCGGAAAGACCCTGGGTATTCACTTTGAGACGCCGGTCTTTGACGGCGCCAAGTGGGAAGACGTGCAGGCTTACGCTGAGAAAGCCAAACTGAGCCCTGATTCCAAGATTCACCTGCGGGACGGGCGTACCGGCGAATTCTTTGAGCAGCCAGCTTTTGTGGGTACGATCTACATGCTGAAGCTTCACCACATGGTGGAAGATAAGATGCATGCGCGTTCGACAGGGCCATACTCGCTCGTTACACAGCAGCCATTGGGCGGCAAGGCGCAGTTTGGTGGCCAGCGCCTTGGCGAGATGGAGGTCTGGGCGCTCGAAGCGTACGGCGCGGCGCACACACTGCAGGAGCTTCTAACCGTTAAGTCAGACGATATGCAGGGCCGGGCCAGGGTCTATGAATCTATCGTTAAAGGTATCCATGCGATCAAACCAGGGGTTCCGGAGAGCTTTAACGTGCTTATCCGTGAAATCCGCTCGCTGGCGCTCGATATCACGATTCTCGATTCGGAAGAGAAGCCCATCGAGATCTCCGATATGGATGATGAGTTCTCACGCATTCGCCGCCGCATCAAGGTAGATTCGGTGGAAAACACTTAAGGGTGTAAGGTCAGCACGGGGAAAAAATGAGAGAATTTCACGACTTTAACAAAATCCGCATCCGCCTGGCGTCTCCCGATAAGGTTCGGGAGTGGTCGCACGGCGAGGTCAAGAAGCCGGAAACAATCAACTACCGTACGCTCAAACCGGAGCGCGATGGTCTGTTCTGCGAGAAAATTTTCGGTACAACAAAAGACTGGGAATGCTACTGCGGAAAGTTCAAATCGATCCGCTACAAGGGCGTTGTCTGCGACAAATGCGGGGTTGAGGTTACTCACTCCAAAGTGCGGCGCGAGCGCATGGGACATATCGAACTGTCTTATCCAATCGCGCACATCTGGTACTACCGTACGGTTCCGAGCCGTATTGCTCTCGTGCTCGATATGTCAGCCAATGACATCAAGAGCGTGCTGTATTTTGAGCGGTATGTGGTTATAGATCCCGGCGAATCGGGTCTCGAGATGAAGCAGCTCATCACACAAGAAGAGCACGGTCGCCTTGTTGAACTCTATGGCGATAAATTCTATGCATCGATCGGCGCCGATGCAGTAAAGGAGCTTCTCGCGATGGTGAACATCGAAGAAGAAATCCGTATTATCCGCTCGCGCATAGAATCCAAGAAGAAGATATCGGACAAGCGTATTTTGAAGCGCCTCGAGATTCTCGAATCTTTCCGCGATTCGAATAACCGCCCCGAGTGGATGGTACTCGATACCATTCCGGTTTTGCCGCCTGAGCTCAGACCGATGGTGCAGCTAGAGGGAGGTCGTTTCGCAACCTCTGACCTCAACGATCTCTACCGCCGCGTCATCAACCGTAACAATCGTTTGAAGCGCCTGTTGGGACTCAAGGCGCCTGACATCATAGTGTCCAATGAGAAGCGTATGCTGCAGGAAGCGGTAGATGCGCTCTTCGATAACAGCCGGCGCAAGAAATCGATTAAGGGCAAGGGTAACCGCCCTCTCAAATCGCTTTCTGATATGCTCAAAGGCAAGCAGGGGCGTTTCCGCCAGAACCTGCTGGGAAAACGCGTGGATTACTCTGGTCGTACCGTAATCGTGGTTGGTCCAGAACTCAAGATCTACCAGTGTGGTCTGCCAAAGAAGATGGCGCTCGAACTGTTCAAACCCTTCATCATGAAGTGGCTTGTGGACAAGGAGTACACGCAGAATATCAAATCCGCGAAGCGGATGATCGAGAACGAAGAGCGAGAAGTTTTTGAGGGTCTCGAAGAAGTAATTCACGAGCATCCGGTTTTGCTCAACCGCGCTCCTACGCTGCACCGGCTGGGCATCCAGGCTTTCTTGCCGGTACTGGTAGAAGGTAAAGCGATCCAGCTGCACCCGCTGGTGTGCCATGCGTTCAACGCTGACTTTGACGGCGACCAGATGGCCATTCATGTGCCTCTGTCGCCTCGCGCACAGCTCGAGGCCTGGCTACTGATTCTCTCAGCGCATAACCTGCTCAACCCCGCGAACGGGCATCCTATTGTGGGCCCGACGCAGGACATGATCCTTGGCCTTTACTACCTCACCGCTGATTATCCGGGTGCGAAGGGCGAAGGTCTCATTTACGATAACATGGATGAACTGCACTACGCGCTTGACCGGGGTATTGTTCAGTACCGTGCAAAGGTGCGTTTTGCGCAGGGAGACAAAATTTTCGAGACCACGCCGGGGCGACTGATTTTTAACCAGCTTTTGCCGGCCAATTACCCTTATGTCAATAAGCCGCTCACGAACAAAACGGTGAACGAGATCATCGCTGACCTCTACAAGCTGAAAGGGGCAGCTGTTACCGTAAAATTCCTCGATGCGATCAAGCGTCTTGGTTTTCAGTTCGCCACCAAGTTTGCACCGACCATTTCCATCGAAGACGTCAAAATACCTGAATCAAAGGCGAAGCTGATTGAAAAGGCGAACAAAGAGGTTGAGCGGGTTGAAACCGAGCATCGCAAAGGCGTGATAACCAACGAAGAGCGCTATAAGAAGGTCATAGACATCTGGACGAATACGAACGAGAAAATTACCGAAGACCTCTTCGCGCTGCTGAGCCAGGACCAGAATGGCTTTAACCCCATTTATGCAATGGCTATCTCGGGCGCGAGGGGATCGCGCTCGCAGATACGCCAGCTCGCAGGTATGCGCGGTCTGATGGCGAAACCGTCCGGAGATATCATTGAGCTTGCGATCCGCTCGAACTTCAAAGAAGGCCTGGGCGTTCTTGAATTTTATATTTCGACTTCGGGAGCGCGTAAGGGGCTGGCAGACACGGCTCTCAAGACGGCTGACGCAGGTTATCTGACCCGCCGTCTCGTGGATGTTTCGCAGGATGTAATTGTCCGGGAAGAAGACTGCGGTACGAACGAAGGTTTTAACATGAGTGCCGACAAGGAAGGCGATAAGGTCATCGTCAGCCTGAAGCAGAAAATCGCCGGTCGTTACCTGCAACAGGACATCAAGGATCCGAACACTGACGAAGTCATTTATATCCGCAATACTCTGATTACGGAGGATATTGCGACGCAGATTGAAACGCTCGGTTATGAAACCATAAAAGTTCGCTCTATCCTGACCTGTGAATCGGTTTCAGGCGTGTGCGCCTGTTGCTATGGCATCGACCTCGCGACTTTGCAGCCTGTCGAGAAGGGCGAGGCTGTTGGCATTATCGCGGCGCAGTCAATTGGTCAGCCGGGTACGCAGCTCACGATGCGTACATTCCACATCGGTGGAACTGCGACGACGAAGTCAGCGGAGAGCGCGATCAAAGCTCCTTATGATGCGGTTGTGCTGCAGATTCAGGGACGCCAGGTCAATAACCGCCAGAAGCAGCGCATCATGGCCAAGCGGGGTTCTGTCATTATCGCACAGATCCTGGCGCGCTATACGAAGAACCAGTTCTCTGAATTCAATCATGAGGCTGGCGCAAAGCTCATCAAAGGTGAAGTTCTCGGTAAGCTGAAGGATAAACAGGGGGCAGAGGCAGTGCTCTACTCGCCTGCTGCCGGGCAGATATTTATTGAGAAGAATGATATCTACCTGCTGGCGCCTGACTACGCAATCCAGCTGGGCGCCGGGTCGGTACTGCATGTCGAAGAGAGGCAGATTCTCAAAGCTGGACAGCTGCTTTGCGAATATGACCCCTATAACGCTCTTATCATCGCGACCCATAGCGGGCGTCTGGAGCTGGTAGATGTCGAAGACGGCAAGAACCTACGCATCGAAGAGACGGGTGATCGCAGCGTAGGCAAGCTTAAAAAGATTGTCGCTTACAAAAATGAGAAGCTTGTGCCGCGCGCGCACATATATGAAAAAGGTAAGCTCGTAGCGGAGACACCGTTGCCCGTTGGAGCAATTCTTACCATCGATAACGGCAGCGCGGTTCAGGAAGGCGATATTATCGCCAAGATCGAATCAAAAGCGGAAAAAACCCGCGACATTACCGGTGGTCTGCCCCGGATTGACGAGCTGTTCGAAGCTCGCCATCCGAAAGATCCCTGCCACCTGGCGGAAATCGACGGCGTGCTGCGCGACACGGGTGAAATTGTCCGTGACAAGCGCGTTCTTAAGATCATTCCCGAGGGGCTTAAAGGCGATGAAGCAGAAGAAAACGCTGTTTCGATTGCGATCCCTCTGCATAAGCAGATACAGGTTCACGACGGTGAGATGGTCACCCGTGGCGAACCTCTCGACGACGGTGTTATAGACCCGCACGACCTGCTGAGAATCATGGGTGAGGAGGTCACCCAGCGCTACCTGATCCGCGAAATTCAGGAAGTGTATCGCCTGCAGGGCGTGTATATTAACGATAAGCACATCGAGATTATCATACGCCAGATGATGCGCAAAGTAGAAGTGACAGACGCCGGCGATACCTCGTTCGTTCCGATGAGCCAGGTTGACCGTGCGATCTTCAAGAACGAGAACCTGAGGGTAGCACGCGAGGGTGGAGCTGAGGCGTCAGCTACTCCGATACTCATGGGGCTAACCAAGGCATCGCTCAATTCTGAGAGCTTCCTTTCTGCTGCATCGTTCCAGGAAACTACGCGGGTTCTCACCGACGCTGCAATCAAGGGCAAGGATGATCCGCTCGAAGGTCTCAAGGAGAACATCATTATCGGTCACCTGATTCCAGCTGGTACCGGCATGCGGGACTACCGCGACATACGCGCTTACAAATCAGTCATGGGCGACCTTTTCTATACGGAAGAGGAGCTTGACCAATTGTACCATGGTACGGCTGATAGGCAGGATGAGGTAGCAGCGCTCGCACCCCCGGGACGCAGAGCGGGCGAATCTGATGAAGAAATAGAGGATAGCGATGAAGAATAGTTATGGCGCGGCTTACGGCGCCCAATGCTCTTCTGCGTTGACGCTCTGTCTCATGAACGAAAAATGCCAATTCAAGGATATTTATGCCAACAATTAACCAGTTGATCCGGTTCGGCCGGCAAAAAATGGTCGATAAGACCAAATCTCCAGCGCTCAGAGCAAACCCGCAGAAACGCGGCGTATGCACGCGCGTGATGACGGCAACCCCCAAGAAGCCCAACTCTGCTTTGCGCAAAGTGGCAAGGGTTCGACTGGTGAACGGAGTCGAAGTGACGGCGTACATTCCCGGTGAAGGGCATAACCTGCAAGAGCACTCAGTGGTATTAGTGCGTGGCGGCAGGGTGAAGGATCTTCCGGGTGTGCGTTACCACATTGTGCGCGGCTCTCTCGATACGCTCGGAGTAGAAAAGCGCCGCAAAGCACGGTCAAAATACGGCACCAAGCGTCCAAAGGCATAAGGCTTAGTTTTAAAGAGGAATCATGGCACGACGCAGAACAAAAAGTCATACGAGAAATATTCGCCCGGACGCGCTGCACGGCAGTGTACTGGTGCAGAAGTTTATCAACTCGATGATGCTCGACGGCAAGAAGTCCACGGCTACCCAGCTCTTTTACCAGGCGCTCGACCGCGTGCAGGAGAAGACAGGAGTTCCGGGTCTGGAACAGTTTCAGAAGGCCATTGAGAACGTTAAGCCGCAGGTTGAGGTAAAGTCGCGCCGGGTCGGCGGGGTTACCTACCAGGTGCCTGTCGAGGTTTATCCTGCGCGCAAACAGTCACTTGCTATTCGCTGGCTCGTGAGTGCTGCGCGTGATCGCTCGGGGAAGACTTTTTCTGAGAAGCTCGCGAACGAAATCATTGATGCTATCAACAACAATGGTGGCGCAATCAAGAAGAAAGATGAAGTTAAGCGGATGGCTGAGGCAAACCGCGCATTCTCGCATTACGCCTGGTAACCAGGCTTCAGGCAGGGACGCGGCCCATGCGTCCCATTTAGTATAGAAAGTAAGGAATAACATGGCACGCAAAGTAAGTCTTAAGCAACTCCGCAATATCGGTATCATGGCGCATATTGACGCCGGAAAAACCACCACTACGGAACGCATTCTCTATTACACCGGAAAATCCCACAAGATTGGCGAGGTGCACGAAGGCGCCGCGACAATGGACTGGATGGAACAGGAGCGCGAGCGCGGCATTACAATCACCTCGGCTGCTACCACCTGCTTCTGGAGGGACCAGAACGGCGAGCAGATCCAGATAAACATCATCGACACTCCGGGTCACGTGGACTTCACTGTTGAGGTAGAACGCTCGCTGCGCGTTCTCGACGGCGCAGTTACCTGCTATGACGGCGTTGCGGGAGTAGAGCCGCAGACCGAAACGGTATGGCGTCAGGCGGATCGTTACCGGGTGCCTCGCCTGTGCTACGTCAATAAGATCGACCGTATGGGTGCTGACTTTTACCGCGCTGTGTCGATGATGAAAGAGCGCCTCGGAGCCAACGCCGTGCCGATCCAGCTGCCGATTGGCGTAGAGTCGAGCTTCGTGGGCGTTGTCGATCTGGTCAACATGGATGCCGTAGTCTGGTCGGGCGAGGAGCTCGGAGCAAAATTTGAACGGCAGCCAATCCCTGAAGATATGAAGGCGCAGGCAGAGGAGTACCATAATGCGCTGGTGTCTGCCGTAGCAGAGGTCAATGATACGCTGACGGAAAAATACCTCGAAACAGGGACGCTCTCTAAAGAAGAAATTGTTGCTGGCCTGCGCGAAGGCACGATCGCCATGAAAATTTTTCCGGTCCTCTGCGGTTCATCCTTTAAGAACAAGGGCGTGCAGACGCTGCTCGATGCCGTTGTTGCATACCTGCCCAGCCCGCTCGATATTCCGCCGGTTAAAGGCTTTAAGCTCGATCAGGACGTTTCTGAGGAACCGGCGCTCATACGTAAAGCCGATGACAACGAGCCATTTTCAGCTCTGGCGTTCAAGATTATGGCTGACCCCTATATCGGTAAGCTGACATATTTCCGCGTTTACTCAGGCAAACTAAGCAAGGGCTCCTATGTGCTGAACAGCACCAAGGGCACAAAAGAACGTATTGGGCGTCTCTTGCAGATGCACGCAAATTCGCGTGAGGATATCGACGAGGTGAACACCGGGGATATCGCTGCAGCTGTCGGCCTCAAGGATACCTCTACCGGCGATACGCTCTGCCTCGAGGACAACCCTGTCATACTGGAAAAGATGAATTTCCCTGAACCGGTTATTGCGGTTGCAGTGGAGCCCAAAACGAAGGGCGACCAGGAAAAGATGGGTATTGCGCTCAGTCGCCTCGCCGAAGAAGATCCGACCTTCCGCGTGAAAACGGACGAAGAAACAGGGCAGACGATCATCTCGGGTATGGGAGAGCTCCATCTTGAAATCATTGTCGATCGCATGAAGCGGGAGTTCAAGGTTGAAGCGAATGTGGGTAAGCCGCAGGTTGCTTACCGCGAAACGATCCGCAAGGCGGTGGAACAGGAAGGCAAGTATATCAAGCAGACCGGCGGACGCGGCCAGTACGGTCACGTTTGGATCAGGGTCGAGCCGCTTCCTCCGGGCGGCGGTTATGTCTTCGAGAATAAGATCGTCGGTGGCGTGGTTCCGCGCGAGTACATCCAGCCGGTGAACAAGGGCATTGAAGAGGCGCTGACTTCAGGCGTAATGGCAGGTTACCCCGTCGTGGATGTAAAAGTTGAGTTGTTCGACGGTTCATACCACGATGTTGACTCATCTGAACTGGCGTTCAAGATTGCCGGTTCGATGGCATTCAAGGATGCCTGCCGCAAGGCTAACCCCGTCTTGCTGGAGCCAATCATGAAAGTCGAAGTCGTCACCCCGGAAGATTACATGGGTGACGTCGTAGGCGACCTTAACCGGCGTCGTGGTAAGGTGAATGCTATGAACCAGCGCGGTAATGCACGCGTCGTAGAAGCGCTGGTACCGATGGGAGAGATGTTCGGTTACGCGACTGAGCTGCGCAGCATTACTCAGGGACGTGCATCCTACACGATGCAGTTCGAGCACTACGAAGAAGTACCGCCGAATATCTCGAAAGAGATTTCAGAAAAGGCGGCGGCGAAGAAATAAACTGCTGGGAGGCTGTTGAAAAACAGCCATACAGCAGGATGTTGAAACCGGGCGCAGCTGCAGACAGGCCATTTATGGCCGTCTGGCGGGCGATTTCGGCACGAAATCGCGGCGTCTGCAGCGAGCACGGGATTTTTTCAACATCTTGCTAGAGACGGCAATATCCTTCAGGTATATTGCCGTCTCCCTTAAGCCATTCCTTTCTCTGCGCGCTTGAGCAGCCCTTGAGTTTTTCCAGGTTCTGAAACCAGCATTGGTATTTATTGTCCTCTGAGTTTTTTCTGCACTGTTTAAACAGCGATTCCAGGGCGCTGCTTTGTGGAGAATAGCGCTGTAGCTGCACCAGCCAGGCATTCCCGAGTTTGTCAGCCGGCGGAATTTCGCGCAGAGCCGGCAGGGTAGCAAATGGGCTGTTTTTGCGCGTTAGAGTTTGGTAGAGTTCCTTGTAGATTTGCCGCTTACGCCCACGCATTTCTGCAGCCGTAATGCCGCTGGCATACAACTTTTCAAGTTTAGCGCGTGTGGCTTCAATCTCCGCCGTAAATGCTGCTGCTTGCCTGCGAGCTGCGACAATTTCCTTTTCGTCGGGGACTTTGTGGCCCGATGCTGCGAGGTAGTCAATGGCCAGACGGCGTTCGATATATGAGGCGAGAATCTCCGAACTAGCGGTGTCATTCTTAAAGTAGAGGCGTTCATGCGCAATTTCGTGCGCGAGTAGCCGTGCGAGAGCAAACTCCCCCCAGGCAAGCTGCGTCGAATAGAGCGGATCTTCAAACCAACCGAGCGTCGAATAACCACCGATCTCGGAGATATGTACGTCTGCATTTGCAGCGCGGTACCGCTCGCCCCAGTCTTCAGCCATTTCGCGCGAAAAAAATCCGAGATAATCAAAGCTGCCGATTGGCCAGAAGGAAAATGCAATGGGCTTTAGCGAAAATTCAGGAGTGACGGTAATATTATAGCCAAGGTAATTTCGCCCGAGGTCGAAATACGTGCGATAGCTCTTCGAATTCTTAAGACCATATGCCTTTTCGGTAAAGGCGCGGATCTTCTGCGTAGCCATAAGGAGTTTTCGCTCTTCTGCCGGAATATCCGTGCGGCGCAGACGCCGGTCTATCGGTTCGGCATTGAGGATGACCCTTGCCTGGTGAGTTGATACGTGCATCAGGTATATGAGCCAGCGATAGTTGACGATTGCGACGAGAGAGAGCAGGAGAAAGGCTGTGAGCAGAATTTTCTTCTTCATGGAGAAACCGACCGGAAAGTAGTTACCTTTCCGGTCGGTGCAGGATTAACCGCAGACCTTGATGTTGGCAGCAGTCGAGCAGCTGCTGGTGCCGCTGATCTTGCAGCCCATTTTTTCGCAGCGTTTACGCGCATCAGAAGTGTCTTTACCCATGCGGCACTGCTGGCAGCCATTCGACGAACCTGAGCTGCAGTTCGCGCAGACATTGTTGGCCGAAAGTGCGGTGCTCAGGCCCATGGGCAGAACGAAAGAGAGAAGAGAGAGAAGAAGTATCTTTTTCATGTTGTCCTCCAATATACCCTTAAAGGGTAAAGTGCAGCTTAACGGGCCGCCGGCATGCGGCAAGCTTTTTTAAGCCCGCGTGCCGTGGTGGTACCGGCACCGGGCTAAAAGGTCAGCGCTGCGGAGTGAACTCGTACTGGTCGCGGTCGGGGAAGTAGATGAGAGTTTTTTCCGGCGCCCGCATAATGATTTTGCCCGACAGTGCGCGCATGTTACGGATATGCATGTCACTGAGTTCATAGATGCGGGCGGTTTCGCTCTTGCTGCCGAGGCAATAGGTCCGGCGATCAGTCACGATGCAGCCTGCGTCGCCAAAAGCAGCGACGCCCCGCAGGCGGTCGCCCGAGAAAGAGATGTGGACCAGCTTCTTCGTGCCGCGGAAAAACCAGGCCTCGTTCAGAGTCGCAAATACGACCATGTCGCGTCCCAGACTGAAATTGTATCCCCGCGTGACTCCAATGACCTGGTCGCTCTGTACCACCGCCTGGACCAGCCAGCGACCCGTATCCTGTGAGTACAGCAGCAGGTGCTTATCGGTCAGCGCGAGCGCGGTATTGCCGCAGGCCGCCGTCTTGCGCAGCCATTCGCCCTCGAACCGGTAGATCACACTGCCATTTACGGCATCAACCGCGGTGATACCGCGCTCGTCTGTCATCACATCAACGGGGCCATTGGGCAGGCACGGGTCAGCCTCAATCACCACCCCGCCAGTCAGGGTATTTTCCGTCTTGGGGGCCGCGAAGATTGACGCGGCAATCAGCATGGCGTTGAGCAACACATATTTAGCCATAGGGTAGTGCATACTTTCCCGCACAGGTGCGCGAGAAGTTTTTACCGTTGCTTTGTCCCTGTCCAAGGCCGTAGACCGGCAAATGTGGGGAGAGCCCAAAGATTGAATCTCCTTTACCGTCTGTTTAAAAGCTTCACTCAGTTCGCCGTGCCTGATATCCCGCGCGCCAACATACGCAATTTCTCGATCATTGCTCACATCGACCACGGCAAGAGCACGCTTGCCGACCGGCTGCTCGCGCTCGGCAAGCTGACTGACGAAAGAACCGGCAAAGAACAGATTCTGGACAGCATGGATATCGAGCGCGAGCGCGGCATCACAATCAAGAGTAACTCCGCATCATTCTACTGGAGAGGCAACGACGGGCAGACCTACCTCTTTAACCTCATCGATACGCCGGGCCACGTCGATTTTACTTATGAGGTATCGCGCTCGCTTGCTGCCTGCGAGGGCGTGCTGCTGCTCATCGATGCGACGCAGGGCGTGCAGGCGCAGACGCTGGCAAACTTCTACCTGGCACTGGAGGCAGATCTTTACATTCTGCCGGTCATCAACAAGATCGACTTGCCCTCGGCTGATGTCGAAAAGACACGCGCGCAGATCGAAAAATCCCTTGGTTTGAGTGGAGCCGATGCAGTGCCCGTTTCCGGCAAGTCGGGCATCAACGTGGAAGCGCTGATGCAGGCAATCATCGATAAGATACCGGCTCCTAAAGAAGAAAGCCCGGATGGTCGCACGCGCGCTTTGGTATTCGATGCCTACTTTGACACGTATCGGGGCGTTGTCGAGAAGATCCGCGTATTTGACGGCGAAATCAAAAAGGGCGACCAGATTTCGTTCATGCGCAAAGGGGGAGTGCATACGGTTCAGGAAATCGGTATCTCGCAGCTGCGGCTGGTACCCCAGGATTCTCTCAAGGCAGGCGAAGTAGGCTACATCGTTACCGGTATCAAGAATGTCTCTGAGGTGATGCTCGGCGACACGATTACTCTCGCGGCAAGACCGGCTGAGAAACCGCTCTTCAAGTATAAAGAAGTCAAGCCCATGGTCTTCTCGGGCCTTTTCCCGGTGAACGGCGATGACTACCCTTTGCTCAAAGAGTCGATGGACAAGCTGGCCTTAAACGATCCGGCGCTCATCTATGAACCCGAAAGTTCTGAAGCGCTCGGTTTTGGCTTCCGGGTGGGTTACCTTGGCCTGCTGCATATGGAAATCGTGCAGGAGCGACTTGAGCGAGAGTTCGGTCTGTCGTTGCTCACGACCGCGCCTTCGGTTACCTACCACATTTATTTTCAGCACAAGCCGATGATGACGCTCAATAACCCGGCGGAGTTTCCCGACCCAGGCGAAATTGATCATATTGAAGAGCCTTACGTCAAAGTCTCGATCATCTCGCCGTCTGAATATATGGGAGCGATACTTCAGCTATTGGCTGACAAGCGCGGCGAAAATGTGTCACTGAATTACCTTGACCCAACGACGGTACAGATCATCTATCTTGTACCGCTGGCTGAAATGATATTCGAGTTCTATGATCGCCTCAAAAGTGTTTCGCGCGGTTATGCCAGCCTTGACTACGAGTTTGCCGAGTACCGCAGAAGCTCCCTCGTCAAGATGGATATTCTCGTACACGGCAATCGCGTCGATGCGCTGTCGATGATAGTGCACAAGTCAGCGGCAGAAAGCCGCGGCCGTCAGGTGATTGAACAGCTCAAGGAACATATTGCCAAACACCAGTTCCAGATTGCCATACAAGCGGCGATAGGCGGCAAGATAATCGCGCGCGAAACGATCAGCGCGCTGCGCAAGAACGTGACGGCCAAGTGTTACGGCGGTGATATTACCCGTAAGCGCAAACTTCTGGAAAAACAAAAAGAAGGCAAAAAGCGCATGAAGATGATTGGTTCGGTGGAGATTCCTCAGGAGGCATTTCTCTCTGTTCTCAGAACCGGCGACAAATAGAAATCTCCGATGATATTCAGGCTGATTGATACAGCGGCAGGGCAGGTGACAGTCTGTTTCACCGGCACTGACCGCGATCTTGCCGCAGATTCATTTGCGCAGGTTTATCGCTTGATCAGGCAAAAGCTTGGCAACAGCTGCGCGATCGCCTGGGTGGAACAGGTTCACGGGGACACGGTGCTTGCTGTGCAGAACGCCACTGAAAATATTATGTGCGTTGGCGAAGGTGACGCCATCGTCACTCGGGTCGCCGGAGTAGCCCCGCTCGTGCGTACGGCCGACTGCATACCGATTCTCATCTACTCGGAAATTTCGCCGCTGGTGGGCGCCGTGCATGCCGGTTGGCGTGGTCTGAAAAAAGGAGTTTTTTCGCGAACCCTGGCCGGATTGCTGGAAGGCGGCACAAAAATCACTGACCTGCGTTTCGTCATTGGGCCGTTTATTCGCGAAAACTCGTACGTGGTGGGTAGTGATGTTGCAGGGCAGTTTGATTCCAGGTTCAGTACTCCCAAAGCGGACGGTAAGTTCCTGCTGAATCTGAAAAGCATACTGCAGGCAGAGATGCATAATCATGGAATCCAGCCAGAACAGGTGACCTGGCATGATACGGATACGCTCAGCTCACCCGAGTGGTTTTCTGCCCGCCGGGGCGATGCAGGCCGCAACATGGCGCTGGTGTATTTTCGACCTGGAGTTTATGGTCGTTTTTGAACACCCAGCTAATTATCAAAAACAATGCGGTAACCGGCTGCGGCGCCGGCAGTATTGTAGTTGCACGCCGCGAGGCCTCGGGTAAGATGCCTGCGGGGTTGTCCGGAACGCGACAGGCTGATCTTGATCCAGTGGCATTCCGGACAACCCCAAGGAGAAAAAATGA